>DJIP01000332.1:2791-14924 GCA_002433675.1 Halomonas halophila | reverse complement strand
TCGAAATAGAAGGTATCGGCCATGCCCCGCGCCGGATGGTGGGCCGGGATGTTCAGGGCTTCAAAGTTGTGGTGGTCGTCTTCGAGCTCTGGCCCCACCGCCACCTCGTAGCCGATGCGCCGGAACAGGCCCTCGATACGCTCCAGGGTGCGAGTCACCGGATGCAGGCCACCGGTGGGCTGGCCACGTCCCGGCAGGGTCACGTCCAGGCGTTCCGCGGCGAGCTTGGCGTCGAGTTCGGCCTTGGCCAGGGCCTCACGACGGGTATCGAGTTCCTTGGCCAGTTCCTGCTTGGCCTGGTTGATGCGCTCACCGGCCGCCGGGCGCTCCTCGGCGGGCAGCTTGCCGAGCCCCTTGAGCAGCGCGGTCAGTTCGCCCTTCTTGCCCAGGTACTTGACGCGAATCTCGTCGAGTGCGGCCATGGAGTCGGCTGACTGGATGGCGTCGCGAGCTTGTTGAACCAGGTCGGGAAGGTGGTCCATACGTTGAGCTCCGATATCGTTGATCGTTCAGTGGTGGAGTGGTCGCGCAATAGTAGAGAGATCGCGATGAAAAAGGGGTCGCCAAAAAAACAGGGGAAGAGCGGCTGCTCTTCCCCTGGGGCGATCATGAACGCTCGTCTCCCCATGGGGAGAGGTCGCTCATCGTTCGAACGCGCTTACTGGGCAGCCTTGGCCTTCTCGACGATGGCAGCAAAGGCTGCCTTCTCGTGAACGGCCAGGTCAGCCAGGACCTTGCGGTCGATTTCGATACCGGCCTTCTTCAGACCACCGACGAAGCGGCTGTAGGACAGACCATGCTGACGGGCACCGGCGTTGATACGCTGGATCCACAGGGCACGGAACTGACGCTTGCGCTGGCGACGGTCGCGGTACGCGTACTGGCCGGCCTTGATGACGGCCTGCTTGGCTACGCGAAAGACGCGCGAACGGGCACCGTAGTAGCCCTTGGCCTGCTTCATGATCTTCTTGTGACGACGACGGGCGACGACACCACGCTTGACACGAGTCATAGCACTCTCCTGACGTTAAAGGGGGTTCACCAAGGGTTTATACGTACGGCAGCATGCGACGCACGAGTGCCTTGTCGGCGTCGTGGATCTGCTGCATGCCGCGCAGCTGACGCTTACGCTTGGTGGACTTCTTGGTCAGAATGTGACTACGGAAGGACTGCTTGTGCTTGAAGCCGTTGGCAGTCTTCTTGAAGCGCTTGGCAGCGCCGCTGTTGCTCTTGATCTTCGGCATGAGAATAACTCCGCTCGAGTTTCTTTAGAAAATCCGGGGCCAATGGCCAGCCTTCAGAGGCTGACCAATCGTTGAACCGGCCGTCGGATCACTTCTTCTTGGGGGCAATGATCATGATCATCTGGCGCCCTTCCATCTTGGGGAAGGATTCCACGGTCCCGATCTCCTCGAGATCCGCTGCGATCCGCTCCATCAGCTTGCGGCCGATGTCCTGGTGCGCCATTTCACGCCCGCGGAAACGCAGGGTGACCTTGCCCTTGTCGCCACCTTCGAGGAATCGAATCAGGTTCTTCATCTTGACCTGATAGTCACCCTCGTCGGTGCCAGGACGGAATTTGACTTCCTTGACCTGGATTTGCTTCTGCTTCTTCTTCTGAGCAGCCTTCTGCTTCTTCTGCTCGAAGACGAACTTGCCGTAATCCATGATCTTGCAGACGATCGGATCGGCATTGGAAATCTGCACGAGATCCATCCCTTCCGCTTCGGCACGCTCAAGGGCGTCGCGGGTATCCACGATGCCAAGCTGTTCGCCGTCGCTGGCGATCAGGCGGACCTGATCTTCGGTGATGCGCTCGTTCATTGGCGGACGCTTGTCCTGGGGGCGTCCTCTGGGGTTGCTTCTCTTGATGGTTCCGTCTCCACTGTAGCTTTGGAAGGTGCGAGAGCTGGGAAGGTGCGTGCCTAGAGCCTCACACGAGGGAGCGGCTCATGCCGCCTACCCGTTAGTACCGCTCGGCCCGAACTCGTTCAATAAAGGCGTCCACGGTCATGGTGCCCAGATTTTCGCCGCTGCGCGTACGCACAGCCACCGAGTCGGCCTCTACTTCCTTATCTCCGACCACCAGGAGATAGGGTACCTTCTGCAACGTATGCTCGCGAATTTTAAAGCCGATCTTCTCGTTCCTCAAGTCCGACTTGACGCGAAGACCGATTTTTTGCAGCCGAGAGGTCAAGGTTTCGGCGTATTCCTTCTGGGCATCGGTGATAATCATCACCACCGCCTGCTCCGGCGCGAGCCACAGCGGCATGGCGCCGGCGTAGTGCTCGATCAGGATGCCGATGAAGCGCTCCATGGAACCGACGATGGCACGGTGCAGCATGACCGGCGGCTTGCGCTCGCCCTCTTCGGTCACGTACTGGGCACCCAGGCGCGTGGGCATCATGAAGTCCACCTGCATGGTGCCGACCTGCCACTCGCGGCCCAGGCAGTCCTTCATATGATACTCGATCTTGGGACCATAGAAGGCGCCCTCGCCCGGCAGTTCCTGCCACTCGACTCCACAGGCCTCCAGCGCGCCACGCAAGGCGTTCTCGGCACGATCCCAGGTGTCGTCGTCGCCGATGCGCTTTTCCGGGCGCAGGGCGATCTTGATCGCGATGTCCTCGAAGCCAAAGTCGCTGTAGACCTTGAGCGCCTGGCGATGGAAGCTGGTCACCTCGGGCTGCACCTGCTCTTCGGTACAGAAGATGTGGCCGTCGTCCTGGGTGAAGGCGCGCACTCGCATGATGCCGTGCAGCGCGCCGGACGGCTCATTACGGTGACAGCCGCCGAATTCGCCGAAGCGCACCGGCAGTTCGCGGTAGCTGCGCAGGCCGGAATTGAACACCTGGACGTGGCCCGGGCAGTTCATCGGCTTGAGCGCGTACTCACGCTTCTCCGACTCGGTGAAGAACATGCCGTCGGCATAGTTGTCCCAGTGGCCTGACTTCTTCCACAGCGACACATCCATGATCTGGGGGCAGCGAATCTCCTGATAGCCGCCCTCCTTGTAGACCCCGCGCATGTAGTGCTCGACGCGCTGCCACAGGGTCCAGCCATTGGGATGCCAGAACACCATGCCCGGCGCCTCTTCCTGCATGTGGAAGAGGTCAAGACGACGCGCCAGCTTGCGATGATCGCGCTTCTCGGCCTCCTCGAGGCGATGCAGGTAGGCCTTGAGCTGCTTCTTGTCGCCCCAGGCAGTGCCGTAGATGCGGGTCAGCATGGCGTTGTCGGCGTTGCCGCGCCAGTAAGCACCGGCCAGCTTGGTCAGCTTGAACGCCTTGAGATGACGCGTGTTGGGCACGTGGGGCCCACGACACATGTCGGTATATTCCTTGTGGCGGTAGAGGCGAATGGTGTCGCCTTCGGGAATCCCGCGCACGATTTCCTGCTTATAGGGCTCATCACGATGCAGGAATTCCAGCATCGCGGCATCGCGATCGACGTATTCGCGGACCACGTCGTACTCTTCATCGATCAGCTGCTTCATGCGCTTCTCGATGGTCTCGAGGTCTTCCGGGGTGATCGACTGGCCGAAATCGATGTCGTAATAGAAGCCGTCGGTGATCACCGGGCCGATGGCCATCTTGGCCTCGGGGTAGAGCTGCTTGACCGCGTGCCCGATCAGGTGGGCACAGGAATGCCGGATGATCTCCAGGCCTTCCTCATCACGCGCGGTCAGGATCGCCACCTCGGCGTCCGTCTCGATCAGGTCCGCGGCGTCCACCAATACGCCGTCGATCTTGCCGGCCACGCAGGCCTTGGCAAGTCCCGGGCCGATGCTCTCGGCCAGTTCCATGACGCTAAGGGGGGAATCGAAAGTTCTCTGACTGCCGTCAGGCAGTGTCACGATGGGCATGCAAGCTGTCCTTGTGCGCAGTGGTGATCCATACCAGGGATCACGTGTCGCCAAAATGGATTCGAGGGGTGAAACAGCGACATAGAATATCAGAAATGGCGCCATCGGCGCCATGCTCTACCCCTGCGAAGGGCGTCACTACACCCCTTGCGAGCGGGATGGCAAGACAGGCCACCATCACCCACAACGCAGCGAGGCGCCCGAAGGCGCCTCGCTGATGTCATCGTGCTCGATCAACTGATCGAGACGGACTCGGTCAGGACAGACTTACTGCCACTCACCCAGTTCCACACGACGGTTTTCCGCACGACCTGCATCGGTGTCGTTGGTCGCGATGGGCTGCTCTTCACCGTAACCGATGGCACGCATGCGGTTCGGCTGAACACCCTGGCTCGCCAGGAAGCGAGCAACGGAAGCGGCACGCTCCTGAGACAGCTGCTTGTTGTAGCTGTCGGAACCGACGCTGTCGGTGTGACCTTCGATGCGCACGCCGACGTTCGGGTTAGCGCGCAGACGCTCGGCAACACCAGCCAGAACCTGCTCGGCCTGACCGGTCAGAACGGCAGAGTCGAACTCGAAGTTCACGTCACGCAGGACCAGGTCCTTTTCGCAACCCAGGGAGTTGACCTCGACGCCAGCCGGAGTACCCGGGCACTGGTCCTGGAAGTCCGGCACGCCATCGTTGTCGGAATCCAGCGGGCAACCCACTGCGTCCACGGCGACACCGGCCGGAGTACCCGGGCACTGGTCGTTGGCGTCGTAGACGCCGTCACCGTCGGAATCCTTCGGAGCGTCCATCGGCTCCTTGTTCGGCTCAGCACACAGCAGAGCGCCAGCCACGGTGCCGACGGTGGCGCCGACAGCAGCGCCGGTCTCTTCGTCGTCATCGCTGGTGGTGCCGTAGCCGATACCACCGCCGATCAGACCACCGGCGATACCACACACCATCGGGTGCTGGTACCAAGGCTTGGCGTCAGATGCGCTCATGCCGGAGGAGGACTGAGAGGCGGAGCTGGCGCAGCCGGAGAGGCCGACAACCAGTGCAGAACCGAGCAGCAAGCCAGTCGTTGATTTTTTCATGTAAGACTCCTTCTTCTATCTGACACTCAATGCTGAATACGGGTAACCCTGTTCTTCAGCGGGTCCAATGTTGTGCCGATCGAGAAACAGGATAGGTACCCTACTTCCTCATAGGCAAGAAAAGCATGAAATACAGCGCCTAGCCAGTCTATTAGTCGCCAATATCTCAACGTCTTCTGCCAACGGCCCATCGTGCAAGACAATCGCTGCACGACCAATCCCTTGCAGGCGATATCATGACGTATCGCTTCTGTACAATCAAACTAGCACAGGCGATACCCGCCCGTCATTCACTTCATCGAACAGTGTTCGAGATCGCTCAATTGAGAGAGTCGGGGTAACGGGCTTGAAAATCCAGCGCAGCCTGTGCCGCAGCCAGCACATCCTCGCGATTCGCTTCCTCTACAGCGAGTCGCTGCTTGTCTTCAGCGAACCGCTCTTTGGGCGTAAGCTCTTGACGAGCCTGATGTGTGTGCAGATGACGGGTCTGTTCGTAGACCTCGGCAAAGACCTTGAACTCGCGCCGCTCAAGCAGTGCCGGATCGACAATCTCGAACAATACTTTCAACCGCCAGCAGCCCTCGGTCACATCGACCTGGCGCTGCAACAGCGCCGACGCCACCAGACCGAGGTTTTCCAGGCCATTTTCCCTGGCTCGGCGCTCCTCGTCCCGAATCACTCCCTCTCGGCGTCGAACCTCTTTCTTCAACGATAAGGCGTACCACGCCAACGCGGCAATGATGACAATGCCAAGCCCGAGCAAGGCATAAGCGAGCATCGTGGACATGCAGCCCCCTGTGCGATGGTCAAAGGAGGCATTCTACACATCTACCAGGGAGGCTGAACCATCCATCACGAGAAAGACCGCTGACTGTCGCCTGCATTGTTGCCCCCTGCCGATGACACTTCCGTGACACCGAACCGTTGAACTACCGCCGTCGGCTACGCAGGACTCAAGGCGATACTCAGATAGTGATCCAGCAACAACGCCAGAAAGACGCCGAGAAGATAGCGAATGGAGAACCAGAAAGCCTGCAAGGGCGCCTGATCGTCGTGACCACGCCAGACCCTGAGATTCCACTGCATGAAGCGTAGATTGAGAAGACATACGCTGACCAGATAGAGCCAGCCACTCATGCCGATGGTGAACGGCAGCAAGGTGGCCGCTACCGTCAGCCAGCCGTAAAGCCACACCTGCAGTCTGGCAAAGGCGAGGCCATGGGTCACCGGCAGCATCGGCACCCCTGCCTCGGCGTATTCATCACGCTTGTAGATCGCCAGCGCCCAGAAGTGCGGCGGCGTCCAGGCAAAGATGATCAACATGAGCAGCAAGGGTTCAGCGCCCACCGTCCCGGTCACGCTGGTCCAGCCGAGCAGTGGCGGCGCGGCACCGGCGACACCGCCAATGACAATGTTCTGTGGCGTGGCCCGTTTCAGAAACACGGTGTAGATCAACGCATAACCGACCAGCGACAACAGCGTCAGCCAGGCGGTCAACGGATTGACGGTCAGCGCCAGCAGCGCCACCCCCGAGATCGACAATGACAGCGCCCAGGCCAGCGCCAGCGGCGTCGACAGGCGCCCGGACGCCAGCGGGCGTCGCGAGGTGCGGTGCATCCGCGCATCCAGCTTGCGGTCCACCACGTGGTTGATCGCTGCAGCCCCGGCGGCGGCCAGCGCAATCCCGACAAGCCCGCAAACCATGGCGTTGATCGCTGCTGGCGATATCGTCCCGGGTATCGCCAGCAACATTCCCACCAGGGCGCACACCAGCATCACCATGACCACTCGCCATTTACACAGCGTCAGCAAGTCACGCCAAAGCGGATGGGTCGCCACACCCATGGTCTGTGCATCACGCATGGAGCCACCCTCCTCTGGTCTGGCGTTGACGCCCCTTCACTGCCTGTCTCGAATGGCGCTGCTTCCACGCCACCAGGGTAAAACTGAAGACCAGCAGTACCGCGCCGGCAGTATGCAGAAGCGCCAGCCCCAGCGGCAGCCACAACAGGACATTGGCGATACCCAGGGCGACCTGCAAAGCCGTCGCTCCTGCCAGCGTCAGCAACCAGGGCCGCATCTCGCGGCGATGCCAGCGACGGATCACCACCAGCGCCAGTGCCAGCGTCAACGCCAGCGCCCCGAGCCGATGGGCCAGATGGATCGTGGTGCGCGCCTCGGCGTGCAGGGCTCCATGGAGATAGTTGGGCCCCACCGTCTGAGTCAAGTGAAAGCCCTCTCCCCAGTCGGTGTCGGGCACCCACTGGCTATTGCAGGTGGGAAACCCCTGACAGGCGATGCCGGCGTAGTTGCTGGAGGTCCACCCCCCCAGCGCCAGTTGCAGTACCAGCAGCATGGTGGCCACCCCCATCAGCGCCCCCAATGGTCGCGCGGCGAGCTCCGCTTCCCCCTTGGCAACACGACGCAGTCGCAGATGCAGCCACATGAACAGCGTCATCACCGTGAGCCCACCCAGCAGATGAAGGGTCACCACCTGGGGCCACAGCTTGAGGGTCACGGTGTAGGCACCGAAGGCCCCCTGCACCATCAAGGCGGCGAACAGCATCAGCATCAGACGCCAGGGAAACCCAGGCTTGCGCCGCCTGGGCCAGGCCAGCACCAGCAGGGCCATCACCATGACCCCAAGACATCCGGCCAGGTAGCGATGAATCATTTCCATCCAGGCCTTGGAGGCCTCCAGCGGTGCATCCGGACTATGCAGCAGAGCGCTGCTTGCATCGGGCACGACCAGCGCCCCATAGCACCCCGGCCAGTCGGGACAGCCAAGCCCGGCATCCAGCAACCGAGTGCAGGCACCGGCCATGATGACCAGGGCGGTGAACAGCGCCCCCACCAGACTCAAGAGCCGCAGCGTCGTCAGGCGTCGATCATTCATGGCGGACCTCCTGGCGGGCGTCTTCGCTGGCACCTTGGCTGTCCTGCAGACTGACCAGGTAGGTGGCACCTGCGCTAGCCTCGGCCTCACCGGGATCTTCGCCCAGGGCAGCAAGCGGTGGCTCGGGATTGCGCTTGAACAGATGCTCGATGTCGTCCATCACCGCCCGGGTCTCCACCCCGGCAGGATAGGCGACCGCCACCCACCCCTGGGGGTCAAGCAGCCACGCCTGCCCTTGGCTGGCCCACTCCGGCGACTCGGTCCAGGTCATCAGCGACTCGCCAGGCAAGGCGGCGGCGTCTCCACCCACGCGCACCCGACTAAGACGATGGGCGTCCTTGCCCAGCGCCCGGTGCAGGCGCCACCAACGATCCGCGTCTTCGTCGCAGCTATCGCCGCAGTCGTAGGCAAGGGTCCAGGCATGGGCCGCGAGCTCCCCTCCACGATCGCGACTGGCAATGTCTGTGCGCTCAAGAGCCGGCCACCGGGACAACGGCGGCACATCGGCATCCAGTGCCCCGTGGGCGGTACGATTGTCGGGAATGCCGATACGGAACTCGACCATGCCCCAGGCAAGCGCCATGGGCATCACAAAGATCGCGATCAGTGCGATCAGCTTCAGCCGCTGCCACCCCATCGTCGTCATCCTCGCACCTCCACTCCTTGCGTCGACACGTTCGGTCCCGCCGTGCCCGCTGGGCTATCGATAGACTCTTGTTCTCGCGGTGACCTGTTGGTCTCGTCGTCATCTCTGTTCTCGCGCAAGTCTCTTGTTCTCGCGCCAGTCTCTTGTTTTCGCCTGCCGTTCGCCCCTTTCCTGTCCTTCGCGGCGTTGTCGTCTTACGCGGTTTTTTTTCCCAGTCTTGCCATCTCACGGCCTCAGCGTTCTTGCCTGGCGGTCATATCGGCGCTCGACGTTTCAGGGCTCGATGTACCGGCCGCCCACAGGTCACGATAGAGTCGCCGACCTCCGAACAGCAGCGCCAGCAACGCCACCAGCGAAAGCCCCCACCACTGCACTGCATAAGCCAGATGTCGCTCCGGGGGCATGACGTTAGGCGTCCACCAGTCCTCCAGATGCCCGGGACCCTGGCGCTGATGAAGCCAACCGGCATAGCTGAATTCCCCGTCCCAGGCTCCGAGCTCGATGCGCTGCAGTCGCGAGCCTTCCAGGTTGTCACCGAATCGCGGCGTGCGCCGGCCATCCGCCTGCCAGTCACCGCTCAGCGACACCAGCCCGCTTGGGGTCTCAGCATGTGGCGCCCGGCGCGACACCCCTGTCTCGAGAAACCCGCGCTCCACCAGCCACCGCTGCCCCTCGACGTCGACAAAGGGCGTAAGCACCGCCACCCCGAGTCGATTGCCGAGCATCCGGTTGTCCAGATAGAGGGTTTCGTCGGCCTGAAAAACGCCTTCGAGCGACAGCCGGCTACCGTCCGGTGGCAATGTCCCTGGCATATTCAATGTCGGTGCCTCGGCAAGGTTTGCAAGATAGTCGCGCTTGCCGGCGGCGCGCTCCCACTGCCATAGTCCAAGTCCGACACCCAGCGCCATCAGCGCTGCGCACAAAAGGCACCAGGCCACCAGCCGACCCGGACCACGCCTTTTCCCCTCACTCGAACGGACTCTCACCATGCTGCTCAAGATCCTGATTCTGATCGTGTTCGTGGCCATGCTGGCCAGTCTCGCGGCCGGGGTCGGCTTTCTGCTCAATGACGACAGCCACTCACGCCGCCTGCTAGTCTCGCTCAAGATCCGGGTAGGCCTGGCCGCCCTGCTGCTGGCATTGCTGGCCTATGGTTTCACCACCGGGACGATCGGCTGAGCGTCCCTCACCCCGGTTGCCGCCTGACTCAGAACACGTAGACAAAGATGAACAGGCCCAGCCAGACCACGTCGACAAAGTGCCAGTACCAGGCCGCCGCCTCGAAGCCGAAGTGATTGTCACCCCTGAAATGCCCCTTGCGGACACGCATCAGAATGCTGGCAAGGATGATGGTGCCGATGATGACGTGAAGACCGTGGAAGCCCGTCAGCATGAAGAAGGTCGAGCCGTAGATACCCGCTTCCAGCGTCAGGCCCAGGTGATGGTAGGCCTCGTAGTATTCGACACCCTGGATGATGATGAAGCAGGTGCCCAGTAACACGGTGCCGAACAGCCAGTTGTGGGTGGCACGACGCTCGCCCATCTTCAGCGCTTCGTGGGCTACCGTCAGGGTAATGCTCGAGGACACCAGCAGCAGGGTGTTGACCAGCGGCAGCTGCCACGGGCTCAGGGTCTCTGTCGGCCCCGAGATGGCGCTGTCGGGTGGGTTCTCCAGCGGCCAACTGGCGGTGAAGTCGGGCCACAGCAGCGCCGACACCCCCTTCGCCCCTTCACCATCGAGCCACGGCAGCGCCAGGGTCCGCACGTAGAAGAGCGCCCCGAAGAAGGCCCCGAAGAACATCACCTCCGAGAAGATGAACCAGCCCATGCCCCAGCGGAAGGAGCGATCCATCTGGGCGTCGTAGAGCCCGGACATGGACTCCTTGATGACATCCCTGAACCACAGCACCATCACCGTCAGGATGCCCACCAGTCCCGCCAGCATGATCGGCGACCCCGCGGCGCCGTGCACCAGCCAGGTGCCCCCACCGACCATCATCACGCCCATGGCCAGGGAACCGAGGATCGGCCACTTGCTGGTCGCGGGTACGTAGTAGCTGCCACCACTCATGCTTCACCTCCTGGGTCTTTGCCAGACGCCGGTCGGCGCCCCTTGTCACTGCCCGGCGCGCCGTCTGCCACCGTCGCCACCTCCGGCCCCTGGTCCTGCGGGTAGAGGGTGTACACCAAGGTCACTGTCTTGATCTCTTCAGGGAGATCGCGGGTCAGTTGAAACACCAGAGGTGCCTCGAAGCTCTCCCCCGGCGCCAGCCGTTGATTGTCGAAACAGAAACAGGCCAGCTTGCGCAGATGAAGCGACGCCGGCGATGGGGTCACGCTGGGCACCGCCCTTGCCACCAGCGCCTGGTCACCCAGATTGCGAAAGGTGAAATACACCTCCGTGCTCTGCCCCGGGTGAACCCGAACCTGGCGACTGTGGGCCTCCAGCTTCCACGGCAGCCCCGCACTGCCACGGGTCACGAACTGCATCGTCACCGTGCGTTCGGTATCGACCCCTTCGTGTACCAGCGTCTGGGCGCTGGTCGAGGTCTTGCCGTTGAGTCCCGTCACCTGGCAGAAGACGTCATACAGCGGGACCAGGGCAAACGCGAAGCCAAACATCCCCGCCAGCACCACCAGAGTCTTCACCACGGTTCGTCGAACCTGGGGGCTGCGATCCTCGACGACGTCCGCCATGACCTCCCTCCCGACTCAGTGCTCCACCGGCCGATACTGGGGCGGGTGCTCGAAGGTGTGCAGGGGCGCCGGGCTCGGCACCGTCCACTCCAGATCCTCGGCGCCATCCCAGGCCTTGGCAGGCGCCTTCCTGCCGCCTCGCACGCACATGATCACGATGACCACGAACAACAATTGCGAGAAGCCGAACATGAAGGCACCGATGCTGGAGAGCATGTTGAAGTCGGCGAACTGCAACGAGTAGTCGGGAATCCGCCGCGGCATGCCGGCAAGCCCCGAAAAGTGCATCGGGAAGAAGGTCAGGTTGACCCCGATGATCGATAGCCAGAAGTGCCACTGGGACAACCGCAGGTGCGGGTAGTGGCCAGTCCACTTGGGCAGCCAGTAGTAGACTGCCGCCATGATCGAGAACACCGCGCCGGGCACCAGCACGTAGTGGAAGTGCGCCACCACGAAATAGGTGTCGTGGTACTGGAAGTCGGCCGGCGAAATTGCCAGCATCAGCCCCGAGAAGCCACCGATGGTAAACAGCACTACAAAGGCGATGGCGAACAGCATCGCCGGCTCGAAGCTGATCGAGCCACGAAACAGGGTGGTGATCCAGTTGAACACCTTCACCCCCGTGGGGACCGCGATCAGCATGGTGCTATACATGAAGAACAGCTCCGCCACCAGCGGCAGTCCCACCACGAACATGTGATGCGCCCACACCAAAAACGACAGGATGGCGATGGAAGCGGTGGCGTAGACCATGGAGGCATAGCCGAACAGGCGCTTGCGGGCGAAGGTCGGAATGATCACCGAGACGATGCCGAAGGCCGGCAGGATCATGATGTAGACCTCGGGATGCCCGAAGAACCAGAACAGGTGCTGGAACAGCACCGGATCACCGCCGCCGCCGGCATTGAAGAAGCTGGTGCCGAAATTGATGTCCATCAGCATCATGGTG
>DJIP01000332.1:0-2441 GCA_002433675.1 Halomonas halophila | reverse complement strand
ACCGGCATCACCGCGATCAGCAGGAAGGCGGTGATCAACCAGGTCCAGACGAACAGGGTCATGTCCATCAGACGCATGCCCGGCGCGCGCAGATTCAGAATGGTGGCGATGATGTTGATCGCCCCCAGGATCGAGCTGATACCGGCGATGTGCAGTGACAATATAAAGAAGGTGGTGGACGGCGGCGCGTAGGTGGTGGACAGCGGCGCATAGAAGGTCCAGCCGAAGTTCGGCGCCCCACCGGGCATGAAAAGAGTGCTCAACATCAGGGTAAAGGCGATCGGCAGCAACCAGAAACTGAAGTTGTTGAGTCGTGGCAACGCCATGTCCGGTGCCCCGATCTGCAGCGGCACCATCCAGTTGGCCAGCCCGACAAAGGCCGGCATCACCGCGCCGAACACCATGATCAGGCCATGCATGGTGGTCATCTGGTTGAAGAACTCAGGCTGCACCAGCTGAAGACCGGGCTGGAACAATTCGGCCCGCACCACCAGCGCAAAGACCCCACCGATCAGAAACATGGTCAGGGAGAAGATCAGATAAAGGGTACCGATCTCCTTGTGATTGGTGGTCAGCACCCAGCGCATCAGACCGCCTGGGCGGTAGTGATGCTCGTCGTGTCCCGCCGTGCTGGCCTCGGAGGCCGACGACTCGAGTCGATGCTTGGGAGGCAGTGACGCCATGGCGAAGATCTCCCCTGTTGGCCGCCTGCCTGACTCTTGGCGGGCGTCGATGGTGCGTTCAACGTGACTCCTGAGAGCCCCCGGTTGCTCGGACTGGCCGTGTACCGACCATCCCTTGTTCACTCTTCCCCTATTCGCTCTTCCCTTGCTCGTTCAATACCTGCACGTACATTTCCTGGTCTCTGAGCGGCTGTTCCAACCTTGATCCCGGCAGCCGTTCGTCCAGTTACTCGGACAGCATGTCGGCGATATCGGCCGGCTGAGTCACTTCGCCGGTCTCATTGCCCCAGGCGTTGCGTTCGTAGGTGATGACGGCAGCGATCTCCACCGGATTCAGGGTGGTGCGGAAGGCCGGCATGGCGGTACCCGAAACACCGTTGACGACGGTTTCCAGATGGCGTTCCGGCTCGTCGAGCAGTGCCTGATTGCCGGCCAGCGCCGGGAAGGCCGGCGGCAGGCCGCTACCGTCGGCCTGGTGACAGGAAGCGCAGATAGAGCCATAGACCTGCTCGCCGCGCTCCATCAGTTCGTCCATGGACCACTCGCGATCCACCCCCTGGGCTTCCTGGGCAGCGGCGGCCTTGCGCTCGGCCAGCCAGGTATCGAACTGCTCCTGCTCGACCGCCTCGACCACCACCGGCATGAAGCCGTGATCCTTGCCGCATAGTTCCGCGCACTGGCCGCGATAGATGCCGGGCTCGTTGATGCGAACCCAATTTTCGTTGACGAAGCCTGGCACCGCGTCCTGCTTGACCGCCAGTTCGGGCACCCACCATGAGTGGATGACGTCGTCGGCGGTCAGCAGCAGGCGTACCTTCTTGCCCACCGGCAACACCAGGGGCTCATCGACTTCGAGCAGATAGTTATCCCCCTTCTCGCTCTCGCCGGAGATCTGCTCGCGGGGGGTAGCAAGGTTGGAGGTAAAGTCGACATCCTCACCCAGGTAGCTGTAGTGCCAGCGCCACTGCTGGCCGGTCACCATCACATCCAGGTCGGCGTCGGAGGCGTCGTACATTTTCTTGAGCGTGGCGGTAGCCGGCACCGCCATGCCGACCAGGATCAACAGTGGCAGCGCCGTCCAGATCACCTCGACGGTGGTGTGCTCATGGAACTTGGCGGCCTTGGCGCCCTGGGAGTGACGATAGCGGAACAGCGAGTAGAACATGGCGCCGAAGACCACCACGCCGATGATCACGCAGATCCAGAAGATCGTCATGTGCAGCGAATAGACCTCACGACTGACGTCCGTCACCCCGACCGGCATATTCCAGTCGGACGCCTGGAGGTGCCCTCCGAGTCCTGCGAACAGCGTTCCCGCAGTCATCCACACATGCCGCATGCGCATCGATGCCTCCTGGAGCTCGTTGTTATCTTGTTCGCTCGCCAATGGCTCGAGTATAGAAGAGCCAGGTCACTGCCCCGCCTGTAACGGGCCGAGCCTTCAACGCAAGACGCCACCCTGCCAACGGGTCGATCAACCCGCCGCCAGGGTGGCGATCACGATCAGAATCACGACAAACAGCACCCCCATGAGGATGCCTACGACGATAAAGCTGGACGCCTTGCCGGTGGTGAAGTCTTCCTGACGTCGGGACTCGCGTTGCACGCCGAAAAACGCGGCGAGTACCGACTTGATGGTCTTCCACATCTTGACCTCCGGCCCAGTCCCTTCGCTTGACCATAGTTCAGCCGGAGACAATTTGCGTTGCGCATTAGACGAAGGTCAGAGTCCGAATATCGCCACAATCAGCGGCAGCA
>DJIP01000106.1 GCA_002433675.1 Halomonas halophila | reverse complement strand
CCCTGGGGGCAGTGTCGGGCCATGAAGTCGGGACTCGCCAGTGCGCGGTAGCGCATCACGCCCAGGGCGATGACCCGGGCGCCCTGAACCGGGATGTCGCTTGCGCACAGGCAGGCCGCCACTTCACCCAGGCGCATGCGCTCAAGCCCGACCTCCTGGTCTTCGATGACCAGGTCCAGGGTGATGGCCTGATGCCTGAGGTAGCCGGCGATGGCGCCCGGCCACCAGGTGGCGAGGCTATCGGCATTGATGGCGATACGTAGCTGACGGTGGCCCAGTGCCAGCTGCGGTGCATCCTGGATCAACTCGCCCTCCAGCAGCTGTACCTGCTGCACATGGTTCAACAGCCGTTGCCCTAGGACGGTCGGTGTCGGCGGGGAGCCCCTCACCAGCACCGGCTGCCCCAGACGGGCCTCCAGCAGCTTGATGCGTTGGGATACCGCCGATTGGGTCAGGCCAAGCGCGCGGGCCGCGCGCTCGAAGCCCTGGTGGGTCAGCACGGCGGCCAGCGCATCGAGCAGTTTGTAGTCCAGCATGGGCGTCTATATGTTTCCCTGAATATAAGAAATGGTAATGGGGTAGTGGGAGAAGTGATTTCTCTTATTTACCAGCTTGCCCTAGTCTCTGCCACATCCAAGAGCGCGGAACATCACCGCAGCCATCGACAATCATCGTGAGGAAGGGGCGACCATGTGGCTTTCAATGATCCAGGGCGTGGGCACCGGAGCGGGGCTGATCATCGCCATCGGCGCGCAGAATGCCTTTGTGTTGTCCAAGGGCTTGAGGCGACAACACGTCTGGTGGGTGGCGGGTATCTGCGCCCTGTGCGACGCCGTGCTGATCGGGTTAGGGGTGATGGGCCTCGGCGCCCTGATCGCCCAGAGCGAAGGGGCCATGCTGTTGGCGCGATATGGCGGCGCCGCCTTTCTTGCCTGGCAGGCTTGGCTGGCCATCGGGCGGGCTCGGCGGCCCAGGGGCATGGACGTCGCATCCTCGGCCTCCAGCTCAAGCCTTGCCCAGGTGGTGCTGGCGACCTTGGCGGTGACCTTGCTCAACCCCCAGGTCTATCTCGACACACTGGTGATGCTGGGCGCCATAGGTTCGCTGCAAGAGAGTCCGGTGGGGTTCTACGTTGGGGCGACAATCGCTTCCTTTGTCTGGTTTTTCGGACTGGTGAGCGCCGCCGGCGCCCTGGCACCGCGACTGAAGAGCCCGAGGGCATGGCAGTGGGTGGATGGGATCATCGCCGTGATCATGCTGCTGGTGGCGTGGCAGCTACTGACGCTGACGGTGTAACGGTAGCAACGAGAGGCATCCTGTCACGCCAGCGTGACGTGGTGTAAGGGTTTCGTGACGCCCGGGGAGCAGAGCGCATACGGGGTGTCACGCCAGCGCTACGGCTAGGCCGATGCCAGGGTGTGTGCGCTACCACCTCAAGCCGTCCCGGGGGGATAGGGAGCGCATGCCGGGGGGCCTAGGATGGGGGCAACAGGTGGCTTCACCCTGACACCGCAGCCACAGTGACAATCACAATGACGGAGGCCCACATGACCGCAGTCGCTCCCATCGATACCCACAATCCCATCGGCACCAACGGCTTCGAGTTCGTCGAGTACAGCGCCCCGGATCAGGCGGGCATCGACGCCCTGCGCGAGCTGTTTCTCGCCATGGGGTTTACCGAGACGCGCCGCCACCGCTCGAAGCGGGTCACCCTGTTTCAGCAGGAGGGGGTGAACTTCGTGCTCAACGCCGAACCCGGCAGCCACGCCGCCAAGTTCGCCGAGGTTCACGGTCCGGGTGCCTGCGCCATGGCGTGGAAGGTCGAGGATGCTCGTCAGGCCCTGTCCTACGCCGTCGATCAGGGCGCTCGTCAGGTCGACCACCCCGTCGGTCCGGGCGAGGTCGGCATCCCGGCGGTGGAGGGTATTGGTGGTTCGTTGCTGTATTTCGTCGACGATCGGGTCGACGACCAGGGGCGCACCATCTACGACATCGACTTCGAACCCATCGCCGGTACCTCGGCGACGGACAACAGCGTTGGTCTCAAGGTGCTGGATCACCTGACCCACAACGTGGCGCGCGGTCAGATGGACCCCTGGGCCGACTTCTATACCCGTATCGCCAACTTCCGCGAGAATCGCTATTTCGACATCGAGGGCAAGAAGACCGGGCTGCATTCCCGCGCCATGACCGCGCCCTGCGGCAAGATGCATATCCCGATCAACGAGTCCGCCGACGACAACTCCCAGATTGCCGAGTTTATCCGCGAGTACAACGGCGAGGGTATCCAGCACCTGGCCATGGCCACCGACGACATCTACGCCACGGTGCGCGCGCTGAAGGCCAACGGCATTCGCTTCCTGTCCACCCCCGACACCTACTACGAGAAGGTCGACGTGCGGGTGCCCAACCACGAGGAGCGGGTCGAGGACCTGCGCGAGCTGAGCCTGCTGATCGATGGTGGACCGGATCAGGGGGTGCTGCTGCAGATCTTCACCGAGACCGTGATCGGTCCGATCTTCTTCGAGATCATCCAGCGCAAGGGCAACGACGGTTTCGGCGAGGGCAACTTCAAGGCGCTGTTCGAATCCATCGAGGAGGACCAGATTCGCCGCGGTGTCCTCGACGCCGACTGACGTCGGTCGGCTACAGCCGCTGTCGCCACTGGCGTCTTGTCGGCCAGATGAGTGGCAGCGGATCCTTCGCCAGGTAGGCCCTTGGCCGCGACATTGCGTCGTCGGCCTGCCCAATCACAACAAAATCCGTCACAATGGCGCGCTGGATGCCCTGGGTCTGTGCTGTTTTAGGCTGTTTTCGGGGCGCCACCGCCATGGTGGACAAACAAAAGTGCGCAAGCGATCTCTGGTGAGTCATGACAACCAATGAACCCTCTCGCACCCAGTGGCTAGGCCGCTGGGGCTTCGTTCTGGCCGCGACCGGCTCCGCCGTGGGCCTGGGAAATATCTGGAAATTTCCGTACATGACCGGAGAGTACGGCGGCGGCGCCTTCGTGCTGGTCTACCTGGTCTGTATCCTGTCGGTCGGTGTGCCCATCATGATGACCGAGATTGCCCTGGGGCGGCGTGGCCGGGGCAGTCCCATCGACGCCATTCGCCGGGTGGTCCAGGAATCCGGGGGCAGCTCGCTGTGGTCGCTGTTCGGCTGGATGGCGATGCTCTGTGGCTTTCTGATCCTGAGCTTCTACGTGGTGGTGGCCGGCTGGTCCTTCGCCTACCTGTGGAAGATGATTTCCGGTGGACTGGTCGGTTCCAGCGTCGATGACATGGCGGCCATCTTCGGCGCCAACAATGCCAACCCCTTCAGCCTCGGCGGCTGGAGCACCCTGGTGACCGTCGCCACCATGGTGATCGTCGGCAAGGGGGTGCAGCAGGGCATCGAGAAGAGCGTCGGCTGGATGATGCCGGGCATGGTGATCATGCTGCTGATCATGATCGTCTACGGCATGTTCTCCGGTGGCTTCGGTCAGGCCGTCCACTTCCTGTTCGACTTCAAGGCCTCCAGTCTGTCAAGCGAGGGCATGCTGGCCGCCATGGGCCATGCCTTCTTTACTTTGTCACTGGCCTCCGGGGCCATCCTCACCTACGGCAGCTACCTGCCGAGACGTGCTTCCATCGGTCGTACCACCCTGACCGTTGCGGTGGCCGATACCCTGGTGGCGCTGATGGCGGGGCTGGCGATCTTCCCGGTGATCTTCGCCAACGGCATGGAGCCCAACAGCGGCCCCGGCCTGATCTTCATGAGCCTGCCGCTGGCGTTCCAGGCGATGCCGATGGGCACGCTGTTCGGCATCCTGTTCTTCATCATGCTGTCGATGGCGGCGCTGACCTCCTCGATCTCGATGGTCGAGGCCACGGTGTCCTGGCTCAACGACAACAAGGGCATCAGCCGCAAGGCTGCCGCCTGGGGTACCGGCATCGTGCTGTGGCTGATGAGTACCCTGGCGATGCTGTCGTTCAATATAGGTGCGGACTGGACACTGGCCGGCAAGCACTTCTTCGACTGGCTCGACTTCCTCACCTCGCGTCTGATGATGCCGCTGGGCGGACTCGGCATGGCGCTGCTGGCCGGCTTCTTCCTCAAGAGTGAGGCGGTACGCGATGAACTGGACCTGCCGGCGGGTATGCACGCCCTGTGGCTGTTCATGGTGCGCTACGTCAGCCCCCTGGGGATTCTGGTGATCTTCGTCGATGCGCTGGGCATCGTCACTGTGGATTTCGCCGCCCACTGGCTGTGGCTGGCACTGATCCTGATCGTGATGACCGGGCTCGGCGAAACCCTCAGCCCGAGGCTGCGGCGGACCCTGAACGCCAAGGGCTGAGGCTGGCGCCCGACTGACCAAGCCAAAGCCGCCAAAGCCACCAGAGCGCCGCTTTCCCCGCCGGGGAAGGCGGCGCTCTGGTTTGGGGAGTCGGCGCCTTGCAGCAGCGAGGGAGTGTGTTTTTGGTAATAACAAAGTGGACGTTTAATTCCGACATGGCATAATGATGCCCGTTGTCATCGCTCGTCGTTCACACTGGAGTCCACCGTCATGAGCCCTTCCCAGTTGCCTGCCCACAGTGGCTTTCCGGCCGGTAGCGTGAGTCTCGTCGGTGCCGGTCCCGGTGACCCTGAGCTTCTGACCCTGCGAGCCTGGCGGCGACTGTGCGAGGCCGAGGTGGTGCTGCACGATCGTCTGGTCAGTGAGGAAATCCTGGCGCTGGTGCCGGCGTCGGCGGATCGTTACTACGTCGGCAAGGCTCGCTCCGATCACAGCCTGCCTCAGCAGGACATCAATCGCTCGCTGGTCGACTGGGCCCGTCAGGGCAAGCGTGTGGTCAGGCTCAAGGGGGGCGACCCTTTCATCTTCGGTCGTGGCGGTGAGGAGCTTGAGACCCTGGTGGCCGAAGGCGTTCAGGTGGAGGTGGTGCCGGGTATCACCGCGGCGTCCGGCTGCAGCGCCTACGCCGGCATCCCTTTGACCCATCGTGATCACGCCCAGTCGGTGCGCTTCATCACCGGGCACTTGAAGGAAGGGGGGTGTGAACTCGACTGGCGGGCGCTGGCAAGCCCCGGTCAGACGCTGGTGTTCTATATGGGGCTTGGCAGTCTGGCCTACATCAGCCAGGGCCTGATCGGCGAGGGACTGAGTCCGGACACCCCGGTGGCGCTGGTCGAGCAGGGCACGACTCAACGCCAGCGTGTCCATCTATCCGACCTGGCTAATTTGCCGAAGTTGAATGATCGGGATATCATTCGACCGCCCACCTTGATTATCGTCGGCAGCGTGGTATCGCTGCACGAGCAACTGGCCTGGTTCGATCATGCGCAAGCGGGGAGTCGTGGGTGGATGCACGGCAAGCATCCGTCACCCCGAGAACGTTCTTCGGATTGAACGTGCGCCATCGCTGGAGACTTCGCACCAGGCTCTGAATCCCCGCGTCTCGCGGGCTACCTGAGGTGAAGATGATGTTGTCCATTTCTCTGCGTCGTATGCTGTCCGGTCGATCGACCATGGCCGCCTGGGCGGCCGCCGTTGTACTGGCCATGGCGTCGCTGGCAAGCGCGCCGGCAATGGCCCGTGACGACGGAGAGGTAGCTTCCCAGCGTGGCCAGGCTTCCTACTACAGCGATCGCTTCCAGGGGCGTCGAACCGCCAGTGGCGAGTCCTTCGACCAGCAGGCGCTGACCGCCGCCCATCGCAGTCTGCCCTTCGGCACCAAGGTGCTGGTCACCCGTCGTGATACCGGCCAGAGCGTCGAGGTCGAGATCAATGACCGCGGCCCCTTCGTCCAGGGACGGGTCATCGACCTGTCCAAGCGTGCCGCCCGTGAACTCGGCATGCTCAAGCGCGGTACCGCGCCGGTCCTTCTGACCTACCTGCCCGGAGCTTGACCCGGGGCACCAACAGGGGCCACAAGCATCGGTACGTCGAAACGAAGATGTGCGATCGCAGGTGATCGACCCAAGGCCCGCCAGGCAAGCCTGGCGGGCCTTGTCGTATCTGGCCAACGATGGCAGGGAGCGGCGTCACCGCGAGAATTGCTCGACCGCCCGGGTATCGACCGGCTGATCGTGAAATTCGCGCTGCCAGCGGGCGAGCAGGGCGGTGCGCTTAAGCTCATCGAGGGTCGCCAGCAAACCGGGGCTCAGAGGAATCGGTCTCAGGCCATCAGGGAAGTCGCGGCGCATGGCGGTGGCGGTGCCCGGGCCATCCAGCTGGGGATGCAGGGCGCCGAGTTCGCCGGCCTCGGCGATGACCCTTTGGCCGTCGGCGCTCAGCAGGTAGTCGATGAAGCGGCGCGCTGCGCCCGGATGTGGCGCCTGGCGAGGCACGAAGGCCAGACGGCGAATCACCAGGGCGTAGTCATCGGGGATCACCAGCCTGAGTTCGGGGTCATCGGCGATCCTTTCTCGGGCATAGCTGCCCAGCACGTTGTAGGCGATGTCGTAGCGTCCCTGCCTGAGGCCTTCCAGCATGGCGCCGGTGGTATTTACCAGGGCAGTATCAGCCCTGCCCAGTGCCGCCACCAGATCCCAGTAGCGCGGCGACAGCCGTGACTCCTCGATGGCGTAAGTGTAGCCGGCGCCGCTGGAGGCGGGGTCGTAGGTGACCAGACGTCCTAGCAGGGGCGAGCGCGCCTCGGCCAGCAGGCCGAGCAGATCGGCGCGGCTGTCGACGGGGCCAAGGCGCTGCTCGAGGCGGCGGCTGACCACCATCACGATGGGTTCGAAGGTAAAGGCAAACAGCTCCTGACGCCACTTGGCCGTGTCCGGCCAGCGCTGGGTGATGGCGGTGTCGATGCTCTGGGCGTGACCCTCGTTGACCAGCAGGTACTGCCAGGGCATGGCCGACGAGATGACCACATCGGCCTCTGCGGGGGCATCGAGAAAGCGCTGGTGCACGTCCAGCGTCGAGAAGTTGCGGTAGGTGATGCTGTAGTGCGGATGACGACGATGGAAGTCCTCGAGTAGCGGCAGGGCGTAGGGGATATCCAGGGCCGCGTGGATCACCAGCGCATCTGACGACTCTCCTGTACCTTCGAAGGTGACCTCATCGTAGGCTTGCTGCTGCGAGGCGTTCTCCGGGTGTGCCTCGAGGGGGAAGCCGGACCCTGCCGCGGGTGTGGATCGCGCCAGGGACGCATCAGGCAGCAGCGACCACAGCGCCAGCGACGCCACCAGCGTGACAACGGTCCAGGGGGGCAGCGCAAGGGTGCGGGATATCATGGCTGGCTCCGTGTGTGGGCGGACGTCGATTCGTTGTCGACGGCTTCGGCAAACAGCAGGCTGACTCGCAGGCCCGGTGGTGGTGTTTCCCGGGCGTCACCCAGGCTTAGTCGAGCGCCGTGGGTGCGGGCGATGCCGTCGACGATGGCCAGGCCCAGACCCGAGCCTTCGCTTGCGTGCTCGCCGCGGTGGAAGGGGCGCAGTACCAGCAGTCGACGCTCGTGGGGGATGCCCGGGCCGTCATCGGTTACCGCCAGAGCGATGGGGTCGGCGCTGACCTCGACGGTGATGTGCCTGGCACCGTAGTGGCAGGCATTGTCGATCAGGTTGGCCAGCGCCTCGCCCAGCTGCCAGTCGAGTCCCTGCACGCGCACCGGTGCCTCTGGCGCCTCCAGACCAAGGTCGACGTCGGCGCGCTGACAGCGTTGCCAATGGGCCATCACCGCCTCACGGGCGACCTGAACCAGATCAGTGGGGGCCAGTTCGGGCCGGTACTCGGGATTGTCCAGGCGGGTCAGCGACAGCAGTTGCATGGCCAGGCGCGACGCGCTCTGGCTGGTGGTCTGCATGGCGCCGAGGGCCGAGCGCCAGATGGCCGGGTCGTCCTGGCGCAGGGCCAGTTCGGCCCGGGCGGAAAGCCCCGCCAGGGGGGTGCGGAGCTGGTGCGAGGCATCGCCGATAAAGCGTTCCTGGTTGGCCTTGACCCGTCGCATCCGTGCCAGCAGCTCGTTGACGGTGTCGCGCAGCTCGGCCAGCTCTCGCGGCAGAGGCAGTTCCAGCGGTGCCAGGGTGCGGGGGTCACGGCTGCGTATCTGGCGTCGCAGTCGCGTCAGCGGCGCCAGCGCCAGGCGAATGGCGATCAGCAGGGCGGCCACCGACAGCACCGCCACCGCCAGCAGGTAGGCGAGGCTCTGGCGGAACAGCTCGCCGCTGAGCGCGTCGCGCCCCTCGCGCGTGTGGGCGACCCGGATCTCGAAGGGCTCGCGCAGGCGCCAGTCCTCCAGGCGAGAGCGGCGCACGCCGAGACGCAGAGGCATGCCGTGGTACTCAACGTTGCCATAGACGACGTCGCTTGCCTCCTGGGCGGCGCCTTCGATACCGGGCAGGTCGGCGTTGCCGGTGACCCGCTCACCGCGGGCGTCCACCAGGGTATAGAACACCCGTTCGTCATGGCGCGAGGCGAGCATTTCCAGAGCCGCCGGGGGCAGATCCAGCCACAGGCGATCGTCCTGCCACTGGGCCTGTTCGGCGATCGACAGACTGGCGGCGTCGAGCAGTCGGTCGAAGGCCCGGTCGGCGGTCTGGCGAGCGTCCAGCCAGGCCCGCCACAGCACCACCGAGCCGACGATCAGCATCGGCAGCAGCAGCCAGGTCAACAGTCGGCGATGCAGTGAATCCCCGCTCATGGTGCTTCCAGCAGGTAGCCGAGACCGCGCACCGTGCGCAGGTTCACCCGATGCCCCTGAAGGCGCTTGCGCAGACGATGCACGTAGACCTCGATGGCATTGTCGCCGAGCTCCTCCTCGCCGAAGGCTTCACGCACCAGGGAAGCCTTGTCCACCGGCTGGCCGGCGTGTCGCATCAGGCACCCCAGCAGGCGCTGCTCTCGCGGAGGCAGTGCCAGCGCCTCGTCGCCCAGGCTGAAGCGCTGGGCCAGGCTATCGAAGCTGAGTTCGCCCACGGTGATCAGGCCGGAGGGAGCCCGGCGACGCATCAGGGCGCGTACCCGAGCCTCCAGCTCCTCCAGCGAGAAGGGCTTGGCCAGGTAGTCATCGGCACCCAGGTCGAGCCCTCGCACGCGATCTTCCACCGCGCCGCGAGCGGTGAGAATCAGCACCGGGGTCGAGCTGTCGTGGCGTCTCAACGCCTCCAGCACCTCCAGGCCGCCGAGCCCGGGAAGGTTCAGATCCAGCAGCACCATGTCCAGTCGGTGATTGCCCTGGAGGCGGTCGCGGGCGTCGAGGCCGTTGTCGAGATGTACAACCTCGTGGCCGGCGATGCCAAGGGCATCGACCAGGGTCTCGGCCAGAAGCCGATCGTCTTCCACCAGCAGCAGTGTCATGCGCGCCTCCCTTGGGTGTCCGGCTGATCGATCAACTGCGTCACCGCCTCGTCGAGCCGTGTCGCCGCGGCGTATGTGTCCAACCGTCCCTCGGGCCCGGACAGGGCCAACCAGAGCGGGTGACGACCTTCCAGCGGCAGGCGCCGACACACCATGGTGCCTCCCGCAAGGGCCGGCGCCGGATCTTCGGTGTCCCGCAGGGGCCACTGGCTGCCGGGAACCAGGTCATGACGCAGGCTCTGGTCGGGCAGGGCGGCAAGGCGACAGTGGACCACATCGGCGGTGACCTCGAGCAGGCTGGCGGTGTCGCCGAGTTGTCGCGCCAGGCCGTCGAGCAGTGGCTGGATCAGCGCCGCCAGATCGCGGCTGGGGGCGTGGCGACGGGCCAGGCGCACCGGAGCACCGCCGATGCGCCAGCGGCCATCCTCTCCACGCTGGGTGTAGTCGAAGCGCTCCAGCGAGGCCAGCAGCCTGAGCAGGGTGCTCTTGTAGAAGCCTGTGGCATCGGCCAGTTCTGCCAGACTGAAACTATCCTGAGGAGTATCGAAGACTTCCAGGACCGAGAGGGCCCGTTCGACCGCCTCGACGCGATCCTGTGCCATGTGAACCTTCCTGTCGGTGATATCGAACGATGTCGATGGCATTCAACTTTGGTCGGAATTACGCGATCGCGCGTTGACCCGGGTGCAGTCCGGGCTTAGCTTTCCATCCAAGGGAACGACGTTCTGCCTTACAGAATTGTAAGCCAGGTGTCAGTTTCCAACAAGTGGAAATCTCGGCGCCGTCTCGGCGTCAATCGCGACGGGATGTCGTCTCGGACTTCCTGTCGGCAGACAACAACAGAGGACTTCTTCATGTCCATGAACACGCCAGTCAAACTGATCGCCATCGCTGCCATCACCGGCGCCGCCAGTACCGCTGTTGCCTTTGAGCCCGAAGGCAAGGTGGAGTGTCTGGCACCTGCCGATCCGGGCGGCGGCTGGGACTTCACCTGCCGCAGTGTGGGTACCGTGCTCGAAGAGCTGGACCTGGTGCCGCGCGGTGTGCAGACCGTCAACATGGCCGGTGCCGGCGGTGGCGTGGCCTACGCCCATACCGTCAGCAAGCGCGCCGGTGATGATCAGCTGCTGGTCGCGGCCTCCACCGCCACCACCACACGCCTGGCCCAGGGTCAGTTCCCGGGCATGACCGCCGACATGGTCAACTGGGTCGGCGCCCTGGGGGCCGACTATGGGGTCATCGCCGTCAGCGCCGACAGCGAGTACCAGGACCTGAACGACATCATGGACGCGATCAAGGAAGACCCGCGTGCGGTGAAGTTCGCCGGTGGCAGCGCCAAGGGCGGCTGGGATCACCTCAAGGTGCTGATCGCGGCTCAAGCCGCCGGCATCGAGAACCTGCCGAGGATCCCCTACCTGTCCTACAACAACGGCGGCGAGGCCATGACCCAGGTGGTCGGCGGTCATGTCGACGCCTTCACCGGTGATATCACCGAGGCCCAGGGCTTCATGGAGTCCGGCGACCTGCGCGTGGTGGCGGTGCTGTCCGAGGAGCGTCTGCCGGGCGAGTTCAGCGAGATCCCCACCGCCAAGGAGCAGGGCATCGACGCCGTGGGTCCGAACTGGCGCGGCTTCTACATGCCGGCGGATATTCCTGAAGACGCCAAGCAGTACTGGGTCGACGCCATGGACACCATCTACGAGAGCGAGGAGTGGAAGGACGTCATGGAAAGCAACGGCCTGATGCCGTTTCACATGAGCGCCGGTGAGTTCGAGACCTTCGTCAAGGAGCAGATCGCCGACATCAACCAGCTGTCCAAAGATATCGGACTGATCCAGCAATGAGCATGTTCAACGACCGCGTATTCGGGGTCTTGATGATCGTCCTGGCCGTCGCGTACGGCTGGGGCGCTTCCCAGTTTCCCGAACCCTTTGGCGGGGCCGAGGCGGTAGGCCCTGAAACCTTCCCCTACCTGCTGGCCGTGGTGCTGGGGTTGTCCAGCCTGTACATGGTGGTGCGCCCGGACCCTGACAATGCCTGGCCCTGGAGCCGCACCGGCGTCGAGTTGATCATCGCCCTGGTGGTGCTGGTGCTCTACGCGGCCCTGCTGCAGCCGCTCGGCTTTATTCTGGCGACCCTGCTGGCGGTGGGCACCCTGTGCTGGCGCATGGGCGCGCCGCCGGTCAAGGCCTTCATTGTCGGCGGTATTTCCGGCGTAGTGGTATTTCTGATCTTCAACTTTGCGCTGGACCTGCCCCTGCCCCTGGGTGTGCTGTCCTTCCTGGAGGTGGGCTGATGGAAACCCTTGGCTACCTGATCGACGGCTTCGGGGTGGCTCTCGCCCCGCATAACCTGATGTTTGCGCTGCTGGGCGCCTTTCTCGGCACCCTGATCGGCGCGCTGCCCGGTCTCGGCCCGGCCAACGGTGTGGCGATCCTGATCCCGCTGGCCTTTACCCTGGGGCTCAAGCCCGAGACCGCCCTGATCATGCTGACAGCGGTCTATGCCGGCGCCATGTACGGTGGGCGCATCTCGTCGATTCTGTTGAATATTCCCGGTGACGAGCCGGCCATGATGACCTGCCTCGACGGCTATCCCATGGCCCAGAAGGGCAAGGCCGCAGAGGCCCTGGCGATTTCCGCCGTGGCGTCTTTCATGGGTAGTCTGATCGCCACCGTGGGCCTGATCCTGCTGGCGCCGATCCTGGCCGACTTCGCCCTGACCTTTGGTCCTGCTGAATACTTCGCGCTGTTCCTGCTGGCCTTCGCGACCCTTGGCGGTATCACCGGCAAGAACCCGATGAAGACCGTGGTGGCGGCCTGCATCGGTTTAATGATTGCGACCATCGGTATCGACAATACCGGCGTCCAGCGCTACACCTTCCAGGTGCTCGAGCTTTACGAGGGCGTCGACTTCATCATCGCCATCGTTGGTCTGTTCGCCATCTCGGAGCTTCTGTTCTTTATCGAGGACCGCGCCGGCAAGGGCAAGAAGACCATCAAGGTCAACAAGCTCAAGCTTTCCTGGGCCGACATCAAGGGCATCATGCCTTCGAGCATCCGTGGCGGCATCCTTGGCTTTATCGCCGGCGTCCTGCCGGGTGCCGGCGCTTCGCTGGGCAGCTTTATCGGCTACACCCTCGAGAAGAAGGTCATCGGCAAGAAGGGCTACTTCGGTGAAGGTGACCCGCGCGGCGTTGCTGGCCCCGAGGCTGGCAACAACGGCGCCTCCAGCGGTGCTCTGGTGCCCATGCTGACCCTGGGTGTCCCGGGCAGCGGTACCACCGCGGTGCTGCTGGCGCTGCTGATCTCGCTGAATATTACCCCTGGCCCGCTGATGTTCACCCAGAACGCGGACATCGTGTGGGGCGTGATCGCGGCGCTGTTGATCGGCAACTTCCTGCTGCTGGTGCTCAACATCCCGATGGTCGGCATCTTCGTCAAGCTGCTGTCGGTGCCGCCGATGTACCTGCTGCCGATCGTCACCATGGTGGCCTTCGTCGGCATCTACTCGATCTCCAACACCACCTTTGATCTGTACTTCATGGTGGCCTTCGGGGTCGGTGGCTACATCCTGCGGAAGCTCGAGATTCCGCTGGTGCCGGTGATCCTGGGTCTGCTGCTTGGCCCGGAGATGGAGAAGAACCTGCGCCACGCCATGGACATCTCCGACGGTGACTGGACGATTCTGTGGGACAGCGGCCTGGCCATCGGCCTGTGGCTGTTCGCCGGTCTTGGCCTGATCCTGCCGTACATCGTTGGCCCGATCCTGAGAAAGCGCATGGAAGTCCAGACCGGCCACACCACGCCGGGAGACTGAGTACCCTTCCCAGTGGTTGACGAGGGCCTGCGGGTTCGACTCGACTAACGCACTTGGGCGCCCCGATGGGGCGCCTTTTTTTGTACACCATCTTGATCGGCTTTGTGCCTCTGGCACTTAATTCGATAGAGCGCGCTGCTGGTCATCGATCCAGGCCGAGGCCAGCCAGCCGCCGGCCTCGGCGATCCGCTCGGGTGTCGAGCCGGCGTAGCCCAGCACCAGCCCAGGCACTGCATCCGGGGTCAGGTAGTGCCCCGATAGCGGCGACAGCGTGACGCCCTGGTGTCGTCCGCGCTCCACCAGGCGTTGTTCCTGTTGCAGTGAGGCGAGCCGTGCCACCAGATGCATGCCGGCCTGGCCTTCCGACAGTTCAAGCCCCTGCTCCACGGCCGGCGCCAGGGCCTCGCGCAGGCATGCCTGGCGCTGTCGATAGCAGTGGCGCATGCGCGCGATATGGCGAGAAAAGTGTCCCTCGACGATAAAGTCCGCCAGCGCCGACTGGTCGACGTACTGGCCTTCCCGATGCAGGCGGGCGTTGGCGCGGCGAAAATCGTCCACCAGAGCCTCGGGCAGCACCAGGTAACCAAGCCTGAGGCCCGGGTAGAGCACCTTGCTGAAGGTGCCGACGTAAAGCACCGGACCGCCTCCGGCCAGCCCCTGCAGGGAAGCCACCGGCGCGGTGGAATAGCGAAATTCGCTGTCGTAGTCGTCCTCGATGATCAGCGCGCCGTGTCGGTGCGCGCAGTCCAGCAAGGCGAGACGCCGGGCTACCGGCATGGTCACACCGCTGGGGTACTGATGTGAGGGGGTGACATAGATCAGTCGTGGTGGCGGGCTATCCGGGGCGAGAGCTTGTGGCTGCATGCCCTGGGCGTCCACCGGTACCGGGACGGTTGCTAGCCCGGCCATGGCGAAGCAGGCCTTGGCCCCGGTGTAGCCGGGATCCTCGACCCAGATACTGTCGCCGGGGTCGGCCAGCAAGCGAGCGATCAGTTCGAAGGCCTGCTGGGCGCCCTGGGTGATCAGGATCTGCTGTGGTTGGCAGTTGACCGAGCGCGATAGGCGCAGGTAGTCACACAGCGCCGCCTTGAGGGCGTGATGTCCGCCGTTGGTGGCGTAGCCGAAGGCATCCAGGCTGGCCTTGTGGCGATGGCGGCGCAGCAGGCGCTGCCAGGCCTCCCGCGGGAACAGATCGAGGGCGGGGACGCCCGGGGCGAAGGCGTCACGGGAGCCCTCCATCCCGCCGCAGCTCTCGAGCAGTCGCTGACCTCGCCGAGAATGCCAGCGACTCGTCTGGACCGGGGTGCCGGGCAACGGGCTGGGTTCGGGCAGCGCCAATGACGCCACGAATAGCCCGGAGCCCCGGCGGGCCTCGACGAAGCCCTCCGCCACCAGGCGGTCCATGGCGGCAAGCACCGTATTGCGGCCGATGCCGAGGTCAGTGGCCAGCCGTCGAGACGAGGGCAGGGCGCTGGCAGCGGGCAAGCTACCTTGCTGGATCCACTCGCGCAGGGCGGCGTACAGGCGCTGGGACAGCGAACCCGACGTCGGTTCGGTACCAGGCGATACCAGGCGCATGGCCAATGCCTCGGTGATCCATTCGGCGTGACGTTGATGACTGGGCACTGGTTCCCCTTTTCTGGGCGATATTGGTTCTTATGGTGGGACCACTATTGCGCAAGACTGGGTGTCTGTCATCCCTACGAGCCGGTGCGCCTCTGGCCAGCCGGCGCATGCGACCGCAAATGTGAGAGGTGCCCCATGAATCCTGTTCGTTCTGCCTGTATCGCCGATCTTGAGCCCCTGAGCGAACTGCTCGATGGCTATCGGGTGTTCTATTCACAGGAAAGCGACATCCAGGCTGCCCGCGATTTTCTCCGGACGCGCTTTGCGCTTGCCGACTCGCGCCTGCTGGTCAGCGACAATGACGGCGTGCTTGAAGGCTTCGTTCAGCTCTACCCGACGCTATCCACGGTACGGGTGGGGCCGCGCTGGACCCTGGCTGACCTGTTCGTGGCGCCCGAGGCGCGTGGCAAGGGGATCGGCCGTGAGCTGATGGAGGCCGCCGCGAACCTGGCGAGGCAGCAGGGTGTGGGGCAGTTGACGCTCAATACCCAGACCCACAATCACACCGCCCAGGCGCTGTACGAATCGCTGGGCTGGCAGCGCAACGACGCCTTCTATGCCTATACGCTGGCGCTGGATACCCCGGACGATGTGTGAACCCGGGCAATTGAACGGGAGCGATGGCATGAGCGAAGCCTGGCTCAATCACCATGGTCAGCCGGTGGGGCGAGCTGTGGAGGGCTGGCGGGCCCCTGCGGAGAAACCCGGTGGCGGGGTGCTCGCAGGGCGCTATTGTCGCCTCGAGCCGTTGTCGGCAGAGCGCCACGGACCTTCGCTGTGGCGCGCCTGGCAAGCGCCGGCCATCGCCACCTCGCAGGATGGTGACGCCAGGGCCCGATGGACCTACCTGGGCGGCCGACCCTTCGATGACCCGGCAGGCTGTCAGCGCTGGCTGGCGTCACAGGCGCGACGCTCGGATCCCGCCTTCATGGCGGTGATCGATGCCGATTCAGGCCAGGCCCTCGGGGTGGCGAGCTGGCTCAACCTGGTGCCGGAGCAAGGCACGATCGAACTAGGGCACCTGAGCTTCTCTGCCGTCCTGTCACGCACGCGCATCGCCACCGAGGCGCTGGTGATGATGGCGTCCCATGCCTTCGCCCTTGGCTATCGCCGTCTGGAGTGGAAGTGCGATGCACTGAACGCACCATCGCGTCGTGCGGCCGAGCGACTGGGATTTACCTTCGAAGGCGTGTTTCGACAGCACCGGGTGGTGGCAGGCCGCAATCGCGATACCGCCTGGTTCTCGCTGCTTGACCATGAATGGCGCCGACTCGAGCCGGTGTACCGTCGCTGGCTATCGCCGGACAACTTCGATGACGAAGGTCGCCAGCGCACCTCGCTGTCGACGCTGATTCAGTCGATATTGCTCGAAGCGTAACCCGATCAAGGAGAGCGTGACTCTTGTATCAGCCAAAACACTTCGCCATGACCGACGATGACGCCATGATGGCGGTGGCGAGAGCCTACCCCTTCGCGACCCTGGTCACCGACGGTGACCAGGGGCTGTGTATCGACCACCTGCCGCTGATGGTCGAGCAGACGTCCCAGGGCAAGCTGGTGCTGCGTGGCCATATCGCCCGCGCCAACGCCCTGTGGCGGCTGGGTGAGGGGGAGCGAGTAGACGCCGCGGCGATCGAGGCGGTGGCGATCTTTCATGGCCCCGACGCTTACATTTCGCCTGGCTGGTATCCCGACAAGCGCCGCCATGGCCGCGTGGTGCCGACCTGGAACTACCAGGTAGTGCATGCCCATGGTCGGCTCGCCTTCCAGCGTGAAAGCGATTGGCTCAGCTCGCACCTGACGACACTGGTCGATCGCTTCGAGGCGGGCCGGGAAGCGCCCTGGTCGGTGCACGATGCCCCCGAAGACTACCTGGAGGGCATGCGGCGTGGCATCGTAGGGGTGGAACTCGAGGTGACGAGACTGGAAGGCAAGCACAAGGCGAGTCAGCACAAGGCTCAGGAAGAACGCGAGGGTATCCGCGACGGCCTTCGAGGGGATGGGCATTCGGCTCGTAACGCTGCCGTGCTGTGTGGAGATCAGCCGTGATGATTCCTCGAGAGGGTGCAGCGAAGATTAAACAAGGATAGAGGATGGAATATAGCCTGAGGCAGGCGGCACTCGAGGATGCCGAAACGCTGGCCGCCCTGGGGCGCCGGACCTTTTACCAGACCTTTGTCGACTTCTACTCCAAGGCGACCATGGAGCGCTATCTGAGTGATGCCTTTGACCTTGGGCGGGTTGCGCGCGAGCTGGCCTGTCCGCAGTCGCGATTCTGGCTGCTGGAAGATATCGGCCACAGTGAGACAGGAGCAGCGGGAAAGGAGCGCGAGGGCGTTGCAAAGGGGCCCGTAGCGGTCGGTTATCTCAAGCTCAACTGGGGGGAGGCCCAGACCGATCTGAGCGAGCACGATGGCCTGGAGATCGAGCGCATCTATCTGCTGGCCGAGGTCCAGGGTCGAGGACTTGGCAGGGTGCTTTACGACAAGGCCATCGGCGAGGCGCAAGAACAGGGCAAGGACTTCGTCTGGCTCGGCGTATGGGAAAACAATCATCCCGCCATCGCCTTCTATCGCTCCCGGGGTTTTGTCGAGGTAGGCACCCACAGTTTTCAGATGGGCGATGTGGTGGACAGGGATCTGATCATGCGGCGTGATCTCTGACGTCGCCATCGCCATCGACCATAAGGTCCCATGGATAGAACATCGCTGTACCACGATACTGTGTGGCCACCATCGATGGACAACAACAAGACGAGGGAATCTCTGTGAGTTATCGAATTGCCACGATTGCCGGTGACGGTATCGGCCCGGAGGTCGCGGGCGCCACGGTGCGGGTACTGCAAGCGCTGCTGGGCAGCGACGTGCTGCGTTTCGACTGGCTCGACGGTGGGGCGGGGCACTATGACAAGACCGGCGAGGTGCTGCCCCAGTCGACGCTGGATACCTGTCGGGCCAGTCACGCCATCCTGCATGGCGCCGCCGGGCTGCCGGGGGTGACCTACGACGACGGTACCGAGGTGGGCAACGACCTGCACCTCAAGCTGCGCTTCGGACTGGACCTTTACGCCAACGTGCGTCCGATCCGCCTGCTGCCCGGGGTCGAGTCGCCGCTGAGACACCATCAGCCCGGGACCATCGACTATGTCATCGTGCGCGAGAACACCGAAGGCCTCTACGCCAGCCGCGGCGCCGGGGTGGTGCTGCGAGACGAGATGGCCAGCGACAGCCTGGTGATCACCCGCAAGGGCACCGAGCGAGTCGCGCGCTTCGCTTTGGAGCTGTCACGGCGACGCCAGGGCGCACCGAAGGACGGCAAGCGGCGGCTCACCGTCTGCGACAAGGCCAACATCCTCAGAAGCTACGCCTTCTTTCGCAAGGTGTGCGACGAGGTAGGCGCCGAGTTCAATGACGTCGAACTCGACTACGCCTACGTCGACGCCATGACGGTGCACCTGGTCAAGCGCCCGGACTTCTATGACGTGATCGTCGCCGAGAATCTGTTCGGTGACATCATCTCGGACCTGGGGGCGGCCACCGTCGGCGGCATGGGGGTGTCGCCGTCTGCGGAACTGGGCGATCGCCACGGGTTGTTTCAGGGGGCCCATGGCAGTGCCCCGGATATTGCCGGACAGGACGCCGCCAACCCCATCGCCACCCTGTTGTCCGGAGCCATGATGCTCGAATGGCTGGCGGTGGAGCACGCCGATGATCGTTTGTCTGACGCCGCCGGTCGGTTGCGTCAAGCGGTGGACGGCGTACTGTCCGATGGCCGGTATCGGCCCCGGGAATTCGGCGGTGATACCGGCTGCAGCGCCTTTACCGAACAGGTGTTGCGACAGCTCGAGGGCTAAGCCTGTGTCTATGAAAGGGTCTGGTGCTTGGCCCTGTGTCGGGTCCCCAGGGGGCACACGGCGGGACACCCAGTCTGGCTCAGGTTCGGTGTCTTCAAGGCAGTGCGCGCCAAGTGCTGCGAGAGACTTCGATCGCGCAGACGGTCCTGGTCGAGTTCCAGGGGTGGCTAATCTGGCCACCCCTGGCTAATCTTGCATCAGATGTATTCTGGTCAATAGGAGGGCGTATGCTGGCCAATCATGCTCGAAACGTGGCGCTCACGCCTGAACTAGATGGTTTTATCGACGAACTGGTGGCGTCTGGAGACTACGCCAATGCCAGCGAAGTGCTACGAGCGGGGTTGCGTGCACTAAAGGAACGTCGTGAGATTGCGCTCATCGGCTCTCGGATAGGTGTCGCGCTTGAGCAGCTTGATCGTGGAGAAGGTGTAACCGGTGATCCACGAAAAGTTCTGGGTAGTGTTCTCGAGGCTGCTCGAACTGGCGATGCCTCTTGAAGCGATTGATTTATGCGCCGGCGGCACTTGCAAGCCTGCAAGATATTCTTCGTTGGACCCTATCGGAATTCGGCGAGGCGAGAGCCGAGCGGTATACGGCACAACTTGTTCACCGCCTTGAATCCCTGGCGGCGGGACATCCGCCCCATCCCAGGCCATGCTCGACACTATCGAGCACTGCTGGCCATGAATCTAACCTTCGCTATTTCCGTGAAGGTCGACACTATCTGATCTTGCGCGAGACGGACAAGACACTCGAACTTGTCGAAGTATTCCACGAACGGATGAATGTGGACGCATGGCTACGTGCCTTGTCTCGGTGATGTTTTTATATCGACTCCCATTTGCTTCCCGAACAGACACCCCCAGGTGTGTCGCTGAACGGTGGCTGCGCTCGGAACACTTGTACTCGCCGCTGCCGTCATGCTGAGTCCTGCAAGTGAGGCGTCTCGATATAGGGCGCCCCTTTCTGGTGCCGGCCGTGGCGTGGTGCACCGGTGCTTGGCGCTGTGGTGGTGCAGATGAAAGGGGTGCAGGAGCTTGATGCACCATCAATGGTGCAATGGTGCGCTCCAGTGGCGCGAGATGCTCTCTTGTGGCGCAAGGTCGGTGGGTGAGCACCTCGTCTTGCCCGACGTAATGTCGGAATTTATAAATGTTTTATATGGCTGGCATGGGACTTGCTTGAAGTGGTGATGGAGGTCGACGTCGCAAGACGTCTGGCCTGAGCGATACAGCGGTTTTACCTGAACCGCTTGGCTCCCTCTCGACGATGGTCCATCACAACGACAAGGCAACCCCTGGAGGTTTCCCATGCCCACCGCTTCGATGTCTTCTACGCAGGTTTGTGCCCACCGTTCCAAGGTGCTTCCGACAGAGCCGCTTTCGACAGCGCCGCGTTCTAAAAAGGCGCTTTCCAGAAAGGCGCTGGCCAGCCTGGCCTTGTCCACGCTGTCGCTGGCCATCGCCGCTCCGGCGCTGGCCCAGGAAGACCCGATCAAGGTCGGTATCCTGCACTCCCTGTCCGGCACCATGGCGATCAGCGAATCGACCCTGAAAGACACCATGCTGATGCTGATCGAGCAGCAGAACGAAGCGGGTGGCCTGCTCGGCCGCGAGCTAGAGCCGGTGGTGGTGGACCCTGCTTCCAACTGGCCGCTGTTTGCCGAGAAGGCCCGTGAGTTGCTGGCGCAGGAAGAGGTCGACGTGATCTTCGGCAACTGGACCTCGGTGTCGCGCAAGTCGGTGCTGCCGGTGGTCGAGGAGCTCAATGGCCTGCTGTTCTATCCGGTGCAGTACGAAGGCGAGGAATCCTCCGAGAACGTCTTCTACACCGGCGCTGCGCCCAACCAGCAGGCGATTCCCGCGGTGGACTACCTGATGAACGAGATCGGCGTGGAGCGCTGGGTGCTGGCCGGTACCGACTACGTCTATCCGCGCACGACCAACAAGATCCTCGAGGCCTACCTGAAGTCCCAGGGCGTGGCCGACGAGGACATCATGGTCAACTACACCCCCTTCGGTCATTCCGACTGGCAGAACATCGTCTCCGAGATCAAGCAGTTCGGTGGCGCAGGCAAGAAGACGGCGGTGGTCTCCACCATCAATGGTGATGCCAACGTGCCTTTCTATCGGGAACTGGCCAACCAGGGCGTCGAGGCCTCGGATATCCCGGTGGTGGCCTTCTCGGTGGGTGAGCAGGAGCTGTCCGGTCTCGACACCGCGCCGCTGGTCGGCCACCTGGCGGCCTGGAACTACTTCATGAGCGTGGATGAAGACGTCAACTATGACTTCATCGACGCCTGGTACGACTACACCGGCGACGACAACGCCGTCACCAACGACCCCATGGAAGCCCACTATATCGGCTTCAACATGTGGGCCGAGGCGGTGCGCAAGGCCGA
>DJIP01000011.1 GCA_002433675.1 Halomonas halophila | reverse complement strand
CTGACCATCGACATCAAGGACGATGTGCCCCTGGCCAAGGACGACGAGACCACTGGTGCGTCCGACAATGTCCCGGTTACCTTGAACGTCATCACCAATGCACCAGGCGCCGATACGCTTGGTGCCGACGGCGCCGAGCTGACCGCTGCGGAGCTTTCGGACAGCACCGCCGGCAGCCTGGCATTCGACGCCGACGGTACCATCACCTTTACCCCGGCGTCGGGCTTCGAGGGGACCGCCGAGATCCTCTATACCCTGACCGATAACGATGGTGATACCAGCCAGGCGACCTGGCGGGTGGTGGTGGAGGACGACGAGCCCGAGATCGAGGTCAATCCCGAGTCGCCCAACGCTTCGGGCAACAGTGAGGTCGACGAGGCGGGTCTTGACGATGGCGGGAGCAAGGCCGCCACCGACCTCGAGACCACTCTGGGGTCGCTCGCCATCGACACCGGCAGCGACAGCCTGGCCAAGGTGGAGATCGATGGTATCGATGTGACCGACGGCACCGAGGCCAATCCGGTCGAGGTCGACGGAGACCTCGGCACCCTGGAGGTGTGGAAGGATAGCGCGGGGACCTATCAGTATCGCTATACCCTGACCGACAACAGCACGGACCACACCAGCCAGGGCACCGCCAGCGACGCTGTGCAGGACGCCTTCAGCGTGGTGGTGACCGACTCCGACGGCGACGCCAGTGATCCGGCCACCCTGACCATCGACATCAAGGATGACGTGCCCCAGTTGTTCTCCGAGGCCGAGCACGCCCTGGAGAGTGGCAGCGGCAGCCTGGACTTTGGGCCAAACGTCGGAGCCGATGGGGTCGGGGAGGTGGTCTTTGTGGCCGCTCTCGACGGCCAGCCGGCGACCGATAGCCAAGGCAACGCGCTGCGGGTCGACGGCAAGCCGCTGAGTTACCGTCTGAGCGCTGATGGAACGACGCTCTACGCCGAAAGCGCCGACGGTGCCGAGGACGGCTTCAGCGTCACCCTCAACGCAGCGGGTGACGGCTACAGCGTCGAGGTGATCGGTGAAGTCACCAACGGTGTCGATGCCAGCGCCGAGCTGGCCGACGGCGAACTGGTGACTGGCGGACATCTGGCGCTCAATCACACCGATGGAGCCACCGACAACGATCTGCTGGTGTCATCCGACAGCGGGCCAGTGGTGGTCTCTGGCGGTCAGATCACAGTGGCGACCGGAACCAGCATCCGCATCGATGCGCTGAAGGACCTGAGCACCAGTGCCACAGGTGCAAGCTGGTCCGATCATCAGGGACTGGCGAGTTTTACCCAGAGGGTCCAGGTCTCAGGGTCCGAGGGTGCCACCACGGCGCTGGTGATCGCTGCCTTGATGTACGCGGCCGATGGCTCCGCCGGTAGCGGTGATCCCGCTGCGGGATCGTCGGACTATCTGTCGCTGACCACTGACGACATCACGGTGTTCAACGCCATCGGGGTCGATGTCACCAGCCAGGTCACGCTTACGCTAGACGGCGATGGGGTTCGCGTCGAAGGGCTGAAGGACGGCTGGCAGGTCAAGCTCGAGACCGGTGATGCTCGCCCGTTCGAGGCGGTGGAGATCGAGGCGGCGGACAGTGCGACCAACGTCAACGACAACCTGCTGCTGGACGACATGGAGTATCGACTCGGCGGGCCGAAGGAAGACTTCGAGCTGGAACTGGGCCTGGTCGGAAGGGACGGCGATGGCGACGAGCTGACCAGCACTCTGACGCTCAAGGGCGATGCACCGGATCAATTGCTGGTCGGTGGCAATGGTGAGCAGTCACTCGAGGGCGGCGGCGGTGACGACGTCATCATCGGTGACGCCGGAGGTGTCCTCAACGAGCCTGCCGACAACTACAACGTTACCTTGATCATCGACAGCTCAGGCAGCATGGGCAATTCCTCCGGCAACGGCGGCCTATCGCGCCTGGAACTGGCCAAGCAGGCCCTGGAGCATCTGGTCGAGCAATTGAGCGAGCATGAAGGGACTATCAACCTGCAGATCATCGACTTTGATACAGCGGTGACGGCGGGTGACAGTATTGTTTTCAATGACTTCAGCGCGGCCGACCTGACGGCGGCCATCGCCTTTATCGAGGCCATGGTGGCCCAGGGAGGTACCAACTACGAGGATGGCTTCGACACCGCGCGGGAATGGTTCGCGTCCCAGACCAACGGCTACGCCAATATCGGCTTCTTCCTGACCGATGGGGTACCGACCTACTATCAGAACGCCAATGGCGATCGAGCTGGCAATGGTAGCTCCTTTACCCAGACGGTGATGAACGAATCGGTGAATGCCTTTGGAGAACTGGCCTCCATTGCCCAGGTGGCCGCGATCGGCATGGGTAATGGCATCAACACTAATGTGCTCAGGTTCTTCGACAACACCAATACGTTAGGCACGGCCTCGACCAATTTGAGCGGTAATGCCAATGACGCCATCAACGCAGAGGTGGGCCAGCCCCAGATCGTCAATAGCGGTGGTGATCTGGATGCTGCCCTGCAGGAGGCAGCGGCCAGTCTGATTCCCACCGGTGCCGATAGCCTGAGTGGTGGCGGTGGCGACGATATCCTGGTTGCCGACACCTTGAACAGCGACGATCTGGCCTGGACCAACGCCGATAGCGGTGAAGACTTCAACGCCGGTGAACACGACGGCCTAGGTTACGGAGGGCTTTACGCCTACCTGACCTGGACCAAGGTGGACCCGAATGGCAGCGGCGTCGCCGACAGGGTCGATGATCCGGACGGCACTGCGCCCACCGATGAAGAAGTCCGTGAGTACATCCGAGCCGAGATCGATAACCTCACCGACGACCGCGCAGACGGCTCCGCCAATACCCTGGACGGTGGCGAGGGCGATGATTTGCTGATCGGCGGTGCGGGAGCGGATAACCTGCTCGGCGGTGTGGGCGACGATATCCTGATCGGAGGTGCGGGCAACGATACGCTTGATGGCGGTGCGGGCAACGATATCATCGATCTGGGCACAGGCGCCGATGTGGTTGCCTGGAATGATGGCGACGCTGGGACCAGTGCTGCGCCTGCCAATGATGAGATCAATGACTTTACCCTGGGGGACGTCAGCAGTGACGCCGAGGCCGATCGTCTGGAGATGGCAGACCTGCTCGATGGGGCGACCGAGGCAAGCGTCAATGACTACCTCTATGCCGAGGAGGACGGCAGTGGCAATACTGTGCTGTACGTCAAGAGCGATGGTGGTATCGGTACCGGAGGAAACGATGCCGATCAGGTCATTACCCTCAATGGCGTCGGCATGGGGGGGCAGGACTCGGCGACCTTCCTGCAGCAGATGATCGATGACGGCCAGTTGCAGGTGGAGTAGCAGGTGGAGTAGCAGGGCCGCGGTCTCTCTCGGCGCATCCGGGGGAGGCCGACGCCGGACAGGGCTGTCGGGTCTCGGCGAGTGAAAGGAACAGAGCCCGGCTATCGTCGGGCTCTGTGTCGTCAAAACGAGCGGCTCTTGTAGCACGCGGCGCGAGGTGCCTATCGTCGCTCGCAGCGCTTGCTGGCGTCGGGTGTGGTCAGAAGTCGATGCCGCGGCGGGCCTTGAGGCCATTGGTGAAGCCGTGCTTGACCTCCTGCATCTCGGTCACGGTGTCGGCCATGGCAACCAGTTCGCGATGGGCGTTGCGCCCGGTGATGATGACCGTCTGTTCGGCAGGCCGGTTGGCGATGGCCGTTCTTACAGTGTCGATGTCCAGGTAGCCGAACTTGAGCATGTAGGTGATCTCGTCGAGCACCACCAGATAGACCTCGGGGTCGGCCAGCATGCGGCTGGCCTCCTGCCAGACCTCGCGGCAGGCCTGGGTGTCCGATTCGCGATTCTGGGTATCCCAGGTGAAACCGGTGGCCATGATTGCCACCTCAAGGTTGTCGTCGGCCTCGAGTCGGTCGCGTTCTCCGCACTCCCACAGTCCCTTGATGAACTGCACCACGCCCACCCGATAACCGTAACCCAGGGCGCGGGCAACGGTGCCCCAGGCGGCGGTGGTCTTGCCCTTGCCGTTGCCGGTAAACACCAGTACCAGCCCGCGTTCCTCGTCGGCGGCGGCGACCTTGGCGTCGACGTGGGACTTGAGCTTCTCCATGGCCTTCTTGTGTCGGGTGTTTCTGTCCTGCTCGCTCATGTCGGCTCCGGCTGTCTGGTCAAAAGCGCAGGGTAGCCGAGGCGGACGCCGGCGTCAGCCCGGATATGCCTTTCCGCCTCAGCCGGGATCATTGGCAGGCAGGCTCTGGCGTCCCGCCTGGGGCGACGCCGTGTTGGCCGAGCGTGCCTGTCGGCGCGCCTCCATGCGCCTGGCAAAGACGTCCATCAGGCGATCGTAGAGCGCCGCACCCAATACACTGTCCTCGATGCCCGCATCGATGTTGGGATTGTCGTTGACCTCGATCACCAGCACACGGTCGCCGACCTGCTTGAGGTCGACACCGTAGAGGCCATTGCCGATCAGCCGGGTGGCCTTGAGCGCGGTACGCAGCACGGCGGCCGGCACCTCGTCGATGGGATGGCTGCTGAAGCCGCCGCTACGGGTACGAGCCCCGGAATGATCGTAGATCTGCCAATGGCCACGGGCCATGTAATAGCGGCTGGCGAACAGCGGAGCACCGTCGAGCACGCCGATGCGCCAGTCGTATTCGGTAGGCAGCCATTCCTGCAGCAACAGCAGATCCGAGCTCTTGAACAGGATATCGGCTTCCCGCACCAGCGATTCGCTGGACGTCACCTTGACGATGCCACGCGAGAAGGCGCCGTCAGGCACCTTGAGCACCCTCGGATAGCTGAGACCCTGCGTCTGTTCGAGTAGACGTGCTCGATCCGAACGCTTGAGCAACAGCCCCTGGGGAGCGGCGACCCCCCGGGTGCGCAGCAGTTCATGCAGATAGACCTTGTTGGTGCAGCGCAGAATGTCCTGGGGCGCGTCGATCACCACCATGCCTTCGTGCTCGGCACGCCGGGCCATCCGCCAGGTGGGGTGGTCGAGGGCG
>DJIP01000296.1 GCA_002433675.1 Halomonas halophila | reverse complement strand
AGCCATTTTACAAGGAGAATTCGATGTCACTAGCCACTCTTCCCCCCCGGTCTACGGCGATACCGAGCCTGCGCCATCTGCGCCGGCTGGCAACGGTCGGCCTCGGCCTTACGCTGGCCTCTCTGGCCGTCACGCCCGCCCTGGCCGCCGAGTCGTCCACGCCGCGCTATCTGGATATCCAGGCCCAGTCGGAGCTCAAGGTCGCACCAGACGAGGCGACCCTGAGCGCCCGGCTGTGGGAGTTGACACCGGCCATCGCCCAGGAAAAGGACAGTGGCGACCACGGCCAGGCCCTGGCAGAGGCCCGCCAACGCCTGGAGGATCGCGCCGCCGAGCTGATCTCGTCGCTGGAAGACGCGGGCCTTTCCCGTGAGGCGATCAACGCCGGATCGCTGCGGGTACAGCAGGAGATGCTGCATCGAACACGTCAGGGCAACGACAATCCCATCCCCATGGTACGTACTCGCCTCGAGCGTCCGGTGACCCTGGCGATCAGCGATCTCGATAGCCTTCCGACCCTGCTCGACGCACTGACCGAGGCCGGCGTCAACGCGCTGGATGGCGTCAGCTATGACCTGGCCGACCGCGACGCGGCCAGTGACCGCGCCCTGACCCAGGCGCTTGAGCGCGCCCGGGCCAAGGCCGAACTGATGGCGGACGCCCTGGGGGTGGAGCTCGGTGAGGTGATCCACGTCAGCGAGACCAACGCCCCGGTGTTTCAGCCGCGCATGATGGCGATGCGCGCCGACATGGCCGAAAGCTCCGGCAACGCCGACTACAGCCCAGGCAACATCACCATCGACGCCGGCGTCCAGGTTCGCTGGGGACTGGCCGAGGCAACCGCGGATATCGACGAGGACCGCCAGCAGGTCCCGGCTGCGCCGCAATGACGATAGCGGCAACGTCAGCCCGGCGCGGCTTGGTTTGACTTGGCTCGCTATGACTTGGCTCGCTATGACTTGGCATGGCCGCCAGAACGACGGCCGTGGCCTTGTTGGCCAGCAAGTCGCACCCGCCTGACGGACAGCGGCCAGGCTCCGTTGCCATATCCCCTGAGCCTGTGACGCAAAAGCCTGTGACGCAACAGCCCGTGACGCAAACGCCCCGGTGGTCGAGACCACCGGGGCGTTTGCTTGTACTTTTGCTTAAGTAAGGGCTTGAGCAAGGGCAAGCGCTCCTGCCCCTCTGTCAGATCAGACGTTGATGCACTCGACCCCGCCCATATAGGGACGCAGCACCTCGGGAACGGTGATGGAGCCGTCCTCGTTCTGGTGGTTCTCCATCACCGCGATCAGACAGCGCCCCACTGCCAGGCCGGAGCCGTTGAGGGTATGCAGAAGCTGCGGCTTCTTTTCACCCTTGGCGCGGAAACGCGCCTGCAGGCGACGTGCCTGGAAGTCCTCGCAGTTGGACACCGAGGAGATCTCGCGGTAGGTATCCTGGCTCGGCAGCCACACCTCGAGATCGTAGGTCTTGGCAGCGGAGAAGCCCATGTCGCCGGTGCACAGGGTCACCACCCGGTAAGGCAGCTCGAGCGCCTGAAGGATCGCCTCGGCGTGACCGCGCATTTCCTCCAGCGCCTCGTAGCTCTTGGCCGGATCGACCAGCTGGACCATCTCGACCTTGTCGAACTGGTGCTGGCGGATCATGCCGCGGGTATCGCGACCGTGGGAACCCGCCTCGCTGCGAAAGCAGGGAGTATGGGCGGTCAGCTTCAGCGGCAACGCGCCAGCGTCGACAATTTCGCCACGCAGCAGGTTGGTCAGCGGCACTTCGGCAGTCGGGATCAGGTGGAATTCGCGCTCGTCGTCGAGCTTGAACAGGTCCTCGCCGAACTTGGGCAGCTGGCCGGTGCCGTAGAGCGAGTCGCGGTTGACCATGTAGGGCACGTAGCACTCTTCGTAGCCGTGCTCCAGGGTCTGCTTGTCGAGCATGAACTGGGTCAGGGCGCGGTGCAGACGGGCGATCGGCCCGCGCATCACGGCGAAGCGGGCGCCGGTCAGCTTGGCGGCAACCTCGAAGTCCAGATCGCCCTTCTTGGCCCCCAGGTCGACGTGATCCTTGACCTCGAAGGCGTACTCGCCGGGGTTGCCCCAGCGCGACACCTCGACGTTGTCGTCCTCGCTTGCGCCTTCGGGCACGCTGGTGTGGGGCAGGTTGGGGATCCCCGCAGCGATGTCTTCCCACTGACCCTGCACCTCGGCCAGCGCCACCTTGGCGGCGTCCAGGCGTTCGCCCAGATCACTGACCTCGTCGAGCAGCGGCTGGATGTCCTCGCCGGCGGCCTTGGCCTTGCCGATCGCCTTGGAGCGCGTGTTGCGCTCGTTCTGCAAACGCTCGGTCTCGGTCTGCAGCTCGCGACGGCGGGATTCCAGCGAGCCAAGCGCCTCGCTGTCGAGAGAGTAACCGCGGGTGGCCAGTCGTTGGGCGAGCGTATCGAGGTCGCCGCGCAGCAGTTTCGGATCGAGCATGGAGTCTGGTCCGTCGCCTGAGTGAAAAGAACATGTCGGATGCGGAAGGCGTCACCTGGGGCGTGAATCACCATCGCCAGCGTCGGACGCTGCTCTCGGCCCCTATCATGAGGACTGCCGAAAAGCGCCCTGCTGATGTGCCCTGGGACCACCCGCCGCGCAGGCGACACATTGTAGGC
>DJIP01000373.1 GCA_002433675.1 Halomonas halophila | reverse complement strand
GACCCCATGACCGACACCGCCCTGCTACAACAGGCTGAAGCTCACTGCGCACATCGTGGCGTGCGCTTCACCCCCATCCGGCGACGCGTACTGGAACTGATCGGTGAGGCCAGCGGTGGCCTCAAGGCTTACGATCTGCTGGATCGGCTAGCCCAGGATCACGCCGCCGCACGCCCCCCGACGGTATACCGTGCGCTGGAGTTCCTGATCGAACAGGGGCTGGTACATCGTATCGAGTCGCTCAATGCCTACGTGGCTTGCCCCTGCCCCGAGCATGCCCATCGCTTCCAACTGCTGATCTGCCGCGACTGCGGGCGCGTCGAGGAATTGCATCTCGACGAGATCAACGATCAATTGGCGAGCCGGGCCAGGACGCTTGGCTTTCAGGTGCAGCGACAGACCATTGAGCTGCTTGGCCTGTGCCAGGAGTGCCAGGGCGGTAACGATAATGGAGTCGAGCAGCCAGCCGACGCCACCGCTGGTCCCGCCAACACAGCCTCTTCCACCCCCAAGGACGCCACCCGAGCCCCATGACCGATCTGCTCAAACGCCTCGAGCGCGAACCCTGCGATAGCCGTCATTCTCTGGATGAGGTGCTGGCCAATGTGCGATTCAACGTCGACGGCCTGCTACCGGCGATCGCCCAGCAGCACAATAGCGGCGAAGTATTGATGATGGCATGGATGAACCGGGAGGCGCTGGAGGAAACGCTGCGCACTGGCCGGGTCTGCTACTACTCCCGCTCCCGTGCCAGGCTTTGGCGCAAGGGCGAGTCTTCCGGCCAGCAGCAGCATCTGAAAAGTGCGTCGCTGGATTGTGACGGCGATACCCTGCTGTTGCAGGTCGATCAGACCGGCCCGGCCTGCCACACCGGTCGCCGCAGCTGTTTCTATCTGTCCCTGGAGGCTGACAGCGCCCGCATCAACAGCGCAGCGCTGATCGATCCCGATGAGCTCTACACCAAGGGATCCTGAGTCATCGGCAACGGCCGGGGCTGACACCGGCAGTGAGCTCGGCGACAAGGCGCAACTCGGACAGCCGGCCTTGCCCCGCGCGCGCGGGCCGAAGCGCTGGCTGGCATGGCCGCTGCTGGCGTTGATACGCCTCTACCAGGGTGTCATCAGTCCATTGCTGGGCCCACGCTGTCGCTACTGGCCAAGCTGCTCGCACTACAGTCACGAAGCCATCGCGGTGCACGGTCCGCTGCGAGGCGGCTGGCTCGCGCTCAAGCGCATTCTGCTCTGCCATCCTGGCGCCAAGGGCGGCATCGATCCTGTACCGGGCGGTCCCAGCGAGACGCTTTGCCGCCAGGATCCGGAGCTCGACTCACAGTTTCAGGTACGTGACGACTGCGACTCGCGATCAACGGACTGACGCGGGCGCCTCGTCGACGCCCGGGCGGCAAGGGTCAGGCAGCTTCCTGCTCCGCCACGCGATAGATGCGCTCGAGCATGGCGTTGAGGCCATTGCTTCGGGTCGGTGACAGGTGCTTGTCGAGGCCCAGGTCCTTGAGAAAGTGCGGACTGGTGGCGAGGATGTCACTGGGCTTTCGATCGTTGTAGATGCGCATCAGCACGGCGATCAGCCCCGACACGATGGCCGCGTCCGAGATGGCGGCAAAGTGCAGGGTGTCGCCCTGGCGCTCGTGGTGCATCCACACATTGGACTGGCAGCCCTGAATCTTCAGCTCATCGCGCTTTTGCTCATCGGGAAAGGCCGGCAATGCCTTGCCCATGTCGATGATGTACTGATAGCGGTCCATCCAGTTGTCGAACAGTTCAAACTCTTCCAGCAGCTCCTGCTGGGCCTGTTCTGCGGTACTCGTCGTGGTCATGGTGACTCCCTAGAATGCTGACGGGATTATACCTGCCAGGCCCCGCTGTCGTCCTCCCCCGGTCAGTTCCCGGTTCGGCGAACTCGGCCAGGCGTCATGCTAGTATTTCGCCTGAGCGGGTGACACCGGAGCACTCGCTGCCCCTCGCCGCCCAAGCTACGTAAAGAGATCGACATGCCAGCAGCGCCAGACCCCCAAGGACAGGGCCCGCATCGCGCACGCGACAAACGACTCGACGCCCTGGAGAAGGAGCTCGACCAGTATCTGGCCGCGTCACGGGCCGACAAGACCGGCACGCCAGCCTCAGAACGTGGCCTGACGCAGCAGCAGCTGGAAGAGATCATCGCTCACCTGGCCGCCCAGCGGCGGGCCAAGCGAGCGGCCATCCTTACCAATCTGCTGGATCTGGCCGATCGCGCGGGCACCACCGTCGGCGCACTTTCCCTGATTGCGCTGTTCTTCGCCGACAAGGATAACTCCGGGGCGACGCTGGTGGTGGCCAGCACGGCCAAGCCGCTATGGGGCGCCTTCGTTGGCTTTGGTCTGGCACTCGTGGCATCCTATGCCAAGGCCCTGCTCACCTGGAGGGACAAGTAATGACATTCCATATCGCCATGCTGATCATGCTGGGCGCCACCGTGGCGCTGGCCGTGGCCGCCTACCGACTCGACCGTGGCTACAAGTCCGACGTCAAGGCACTCACCGAGCACGCCAATCGTTACATCGCCCGCAAGCGCGACCCCCTCGAGCACTAGGCTTGTCTGGCAGGCTCTACTAGCGGACGCCTGCCAAGGTAAGGGGGCGTCAGAGGCCTGCCCTTATTTCTCGTTCCTCATCCCCCTTGCCCTCATTTTTCCGCTTCTGTCTGGCCAAGGCCGTGCAGCGACTGCTGGCGATGCCATTCCTCATCTTCGGTGTGAAGGTAGCGAGACGTCGTCTCCAGGCGTGAGTGTCGCGCCGACTGCGCCAGATAACGAAGCTCCACCCCAGCCTGAGCCTGATGGGTCAAGGCGGTATGCCTGAGCCAGTGCGGCGTGGCCTGTCGTAGCCGTGCCACCGCCTGGGGGTCCCCGCTCTGCTCTTCCAGGCGGTCCGCGGCCTGGCTGAAGGTCGTGCGAATCAATCGGTATAACTGGTTGTCGCCCAGCGCGGTCTTTCCATCCAGGCGTCTCAACAGGGGCGCCGGGTCCCCGGCGGGATCGGCTGGCTCGCCGTAGAGCGTCCGCGCCTCCCTAACCAGTGCCATCATGTCGGGCGGCACCGGGATTTCGGCGAACTTGCCGCCCTTGCCTACCACCTGCCACCACCAGCGCCCTTCGCGCCTCACCAGGTCCTCCATGCGCGCCTGGCTCATCTCGTTGATCCTCGGGGCCAGCAGGTAGGCGAAGCCGAACACCAGCCGCCGCCTGGTCCAGAGAAATCTGGCTCGTCGGTCGGTACCTGGCTCGAGCGGCTCATTGAGCCAGGCCCACAACCAGTCCCACAGTGGACGCTCCAGATAGCGCTCGACGCGCCGCTGGCCATTATTGAGTCGCCTGCGCTTGTCACGCATCAGTCGAAACGGGTTGCGCGATAGCCAGCCCGCCTCCACCAGCCAGGCCATCATGCCTTGCAGGATCACCAGGCTCTGGCGTCGACTTGCTGGCGACAGCGGACCGCGAAACGGCCGCCAGCGAGGATCCTGACGCGGCCTGACCGGCCCCACCCACTGCTCGCGGGGGCGCGGGTCGGCGAGAAACGCCTCGAACTCATCCAGATTCGCCCGAGTCAGCTGGGCCAACGACAGGCGGCGCTCGGCAAGCCACAGCAGCAACCGCTCGGCCTCGCGGCGGTAGGCGCGCTGGGTCTGAGCGCTACCGGCGTATTCGGCAAGCCAGTGAGCCACCGCCTGCCAGTCATCTTCCGCCTCGATCAGAGGCTGCGGGGATGACGATGACGGCAATTCGCGATCTACCAGGGTCGGCCCCGGCGTGCTGCTGGGGACCGCCCTGCCGTCCGGTGTCTGTATCGAAGGCGTCTTGCTCATATGACCTGTCCATTGGTCTTCGCCATTGCGTGGTGTCGCTTGGCGCGGATGAAGTGATAACAAGCTAGCTGGCCGTTCAAATGACAAATCGCGACGGCCGGCTGTGTGCGCCCCCAATATGCGAGAACGTGATAGCGCGCAGCCTGGTTGCGCCGGCATCTGGTTGTCTCGGGTATGCTGACGTATGGACGACAGGGAGCTGTCGAGATCGATCATGAGTCACAACCAGCATTTCGTTGCCCGTAGCTTCGGGGACTTTGTTGACCGGTTTGGTGCCACCATCGCGGCACTCAGTGTCATGGGCGGCCTGTTCACGTCTCAGATACCCGCACTCCTTTCGCTCGCGGGGGTGCTGCTGGGGATTGGCTGTGCAGCTCTCGGAATCACTACTAAGAAAAGGTTTTCCTCTGAGGAGGACGTATGACACCGGATATTCTCGAATCCCTGAAGACGTTCCTGTTCGTGGCTTCGCCGCTGATCATTCTGGCGCTTGGAACGGCAGCTTATGCCAAGTGGCGTGGGCATAACCCCTGATGCCCTGCTGTCAGGGTGGCTTGACCGCTACTCACCTGCCAGCCGCCCTCTCCCGCTTCTCGTGCTTTTCTACTTTTGCCGCTCTCTATTCTGGCCCTTCTCTGCTCTAGTCCTTCTCTTCTCTAGCTTTTCTCTAGCCCTTCGGCGCTCTCGCTTTTCCCCGGTCTGGCCCTTCTCGGCTCTAGCTCATCTCTTCTCGAGCTTTTCCTAGCCCGTCGCCACTCCCGCTTTTTCCCGGCCTGGCGCTGCCATGCCCGCGCTCTTTGCTGGTCGCGTTTTTCCCGGCTCAAGCCTAACCCAAGGCCGCCCCGCCGGACGAGCAAGAAAACCATGTAACACATTGATTTTAAACTAGATATTATCCAAAGAAGAACTTCTCCTCTGTGCGCTCTCTAACGCGCCCTTCTTCGACGTCGGCGAGAAGGCGCACCGCGACTACTTCTGCTACCACCTTGCCGCAGCCCTTCCTATTGCATACGACACCGGCTTCCCCCTGGCATACGCAGCGAGGGCTGATCGCTTTAGTCTGCTCCTGTAGGCACATAAATTCAAGATAAGGCGCGTAATCTTGATTTAATGTTCTGTTTCGTAAATAAAGATACGTATTTACACGTTATGTAATTACACCTATAGTCGGCGTTGCAGCGTCCGAGCTGCATTCGAACAGTCGCCAGCGGTCCCTTTTGAAGCAGGCAGGAGCCAGTGCGCGGGCTTGGACAAGCGCTGAGGCAAATGCCTGGACCAGGGCCTGAAGCAAGAGGCCTGGACATAGACCTGGGCGTAGATCTGGACATGGACCTGGGCAGATACCTGGGCGTGGACACGGGCACCGGTCTGTACACCACCCACGCAGCAATATCTGCAAGGCAACGGCACAAGTCCCCTGGAAGGCGGGCCCGAACATGGCGAGCAAGGGGGCAATCAGGCATGATCAGCCGCTGGCGGATTCGACCACCGCATCAAGGAGAGCTTCATGGCCCGTACCGGGATCACCTACGACGACGTTCAACGAGCGGTGGACACCCTGCTCAAGCAGCAGGAAACCCCCAGCGTTCAGAAGGTCCGAGAGATACTCGGCACCGGCAGCTTCACCACCATCAGCGAGCATCTGCGCGATTGGCGTTCGCGCCGGGAAGAACGCCGCGACGTTCCGCCACCCCAGGGGATGCCGGTGGAGCTTCAGGGCCTGGCCGAAGAGCTCTGGAGCAAGGCCCAGGAGGCGGCGGCGGAAAACCTGGCCCACTATCGCCAGGAGGCCGATCGCAACGTCGAAAGCGCGCTTGAAAAGGTGGCCGCCGCCGATCGCCGTGCCGAGGACGCCGAACAGCGCGAAGGCGCCCTGTCGGCCCACCTGTCATCCATGGAGCAGCGTCTGCAGGAGGCAGCCTCGGAGTCGGCACGGCTGGCGAGCGCCAATCAGGCACTGGAGCAGCAGCTCGGTAAGGAAGGCGAGCGCGCCACCCAGCTCGAAGCTCAGCTTTCCCGTCTGCAGCAGGACAAGGAACGTGAAGGCAGGGAGTACCAGCAGGCGCTGGATGACCAACTGAAACAGCACCGCGAGCGCCTGGCTCAGGAAGAGCAGCGCCATGAGGCCGCCGAGGCACGGCTGATGGCCATGCTGGACGAGGCGCGCCAGGAACGTCAGAGCGCAGAAAAAGCCCATGCCCAGCGCCTCAAGCAGGCCGACCAGCGTCAGGAGGCGTTGCAGCAGCAGCTTCAGGCGCTGCGGGGCGAGCTGTCAGACGAGGAAAAGCGCCATCGCGAGACGCAGATGGAGCGCTCGCGAGCCGAGGAAAACCTGCGCGCCCGAGGCCACGAGGTGGAACTGCTCAACGAGCGGATCGAGGAGCAGCGCCGCCTGCTGGCGAATCAGTCAGAGCGACTCAAGGCACTCGAGGCCAAGCTGGACGAGAAGATCTGGGCACTGGCCAGGCAGCAACGGGAGCGTTCCGACGACAACCAGAGCACCTCCGGCGGAAACGGCAAGCAAGAAACCCCGTCCTTCTAGCACGGTTCTCTCGTTAGGCCCTCGCCCAGCTCTCTGCCAGTCAACTCTCTTGACCAGTTCTACTGGCCGACTGTCGTGGCGAGGTCTATCGACCGCAGGAAACATCACTCGCGCCGGTCGCTCATTGTGTTCTGTATTGAAGTGACCGGCAGGGACAAGGACCTATCGACTCCAAGGCGCCATCGACCGAGCGAGGCAAAGGGTCAGGACACAAAAACGCCGCTCCGTGGAGCGGCGTTGATGATTCCGCGATGTGCGCCAGGGCCTGAACCAGCCCGTCAGGACATTAGCGGTAGTAGGCGTTGGTGGTATCGGTGTGGTCGGTGACGTCGCGGATGCCGGCGAGTTCCGGGATGCGCTCCATCAGGGTCTTCTCGACGCCTTCCTTGAGGGTCAGGTCCACCGCTGCGCAGCCCTGGCAACCGCCGCCGAAGGCCAGCACCGCCACCTGGTCCTCGGTCAGCTGCATCAGCTTGATCTCACCGCCGTGGGCCGCCAGACCCGGGTTGATCTCGCTGTAGAGGATGTAGTTGATGCGATCCTCGAGCGGGCTATCGGCGTTGACCTTGGGCATCTTGGCGTTGGGCGCCTTGATGGTCAGCTGGCCGCCCATGCGGTCGGCGTTGAAGTCGACCACCGCCTCTTCCAGGAACGGAATGCTGTTGGCGTCAAGGTAGACGGCGATCTTGGAAAGCTCCAGGCGCTCGTCACTGGGCTCTTCCTCGCCCGGCCGGCAGTACGCCAGACAGGTCTCGGCGTAGGGCGTGCCCGGCTGGGTGATGAAGATCCGCACCGCGATACCTTCGACGTTCTGCTTCTCAAGCAGCTCCGCCAGGTAGTCCTGTGCGCTGTCGGTGATCTGGATATTCTCGCTCATGGGTCTCTCGCTAGTTCGCCCCGCCTGACAGCGGGCGCTGTGGCCCCGCGGGTTTGGTCAGGACCATGGTAAGCGACACCTGCGTCAGACTCAATCCCGAGTATTTTACTCGGATTTTGGTTTCCGCCAGCGCAGGTGCGCTGCCCCTGCCGCCAGGCCCGGTGCTTTGGTACCATATGGCCCCTTCGACCGGCTCCCGAGACATCGCCGCGTGTTCCGGCATGCAGATGGGGGTCCTGCCGCGTGGACACAAGCGCTGGCCCATAAAAATTTTATCGTTCGTCGACCTGACAAGCGTCTAGCTGGAGACACACCCGCCCATGGCCGTAGCAGCACCGACCCCTCAGACAGCCCGCCTCATCGATAGCCTGAAAGACCGCATTCTGATGCTGGATGGCGGCATGGGCACGATGTTGCAGAACGCGGCCTTGAGCGAGGAAGACTTCCGCGGAGAGCGCTTCAAGGACTGGCCGTCGGACCTCAAGGGCAACAACGACCTGCTGGCCCTTACCTGCCCGGACCTGGTAGCGCGCATCCATCGCGACTATCTGCTGGCCGGTGCCGACATCCTCGAGACCAATACCTTCAACTCCACCCGATTGTCCCAGTCGGACTACGGCATGGAGGAGCTGGTCCCGGAGCTCAATCGCGAAGCCGCTCGGCTGGCCCGCCAGGTGTGCGACGAAGTGGGCCAAGAGACCGGGGTACCCCGCTACGTGGCCGGGGTACTCGGTCCGACCTCGCGTACCGCCTCGCTGTCGCCGGACGTCAATGACCCGGCCAAGCGCAACGTGACCTTCGATGCCCTGCGTGACAACTACCGCGAGGCAGCCCTGGCACTGATCGAAGGCGGCTCCGATCTGATCATGATCGAGACCATCTTCGACACCCTGAACGCCAAGGC
>DJIP01000162.1:18735-23563 GCA_002433675.1 Halomonas halophila | reverse complement strand
GCGTTCAGGCTCCAGCCGAGTAGTGCGATGTAGCCTTTGTTGGGATCCTTGTTCATGCAGCGCCTCCTTGGAATGGGCGTTGGTGGGCGTAGTGGTGCTGGTTGTTCGTGGTCGTCATCCTCAAAAAGCGACGCCTGGTGAGTGTGAGCTCCCAGGCGTAAAGGTGCTTCCACCATACAGCTTCAGTGTAGAAGTCTCACATTTCGAGCGCTGCATGACCGATGAGGCAAAGTCTACTGGGTTTGCCCTTGTGGCCCGGGCATGACCTTGGTATAGTGCCCGCGTCCTGAGCAAGAGGCTGATTTTTCAGGCCTTGCCCGGTGACATTTTCAGGCAGTCGACGTTTCCTTGTTGTCGAACTCGCCTTGCTGTGGTGGCCCTGTCGGTCCTCCCGCAACGCTAGACCGCAAACCCCGCCAGGCCCGGAAGGGAGCAACGGTAGTGGTGGACGCGTGTGCCGGGATGTGGCTGTCGGGGCCGCCTCCATTTCAGGCCATGCCTTTGGTTCTTAGCGACCTTTTACCTCATTGAGCCCGCTGCTACATAAAAGCGGTGCAAAGAGGTGGTACAACCGTGTCTGCTATCTTGCGCTGAGTATTCTTTATTACCGCATCTGTGGGTCGGTATCGAGGAGCCCCTCGATGTGGCATTCGCCGGTCTGGTGCGCCGCCTGCGCTGTGATACCAGGAACTTGCTGTTCATAGAGCGGAGCGCCTTGCTCGGCGCCCCTTCCTTCCTGTCTTTCTCGTATTGCTTCTTCCTCACCCAGGCGGATGCTGCCTTGCCTAGCGGATCTCGCGATCCAGGGCAAAGTAGTCATCGGACTTGAGTTTGGCGATCTCCGCCGAGAGGGTGGATTCTTCGTTGCGCGACAGCAGCACGCTGGCGACGGCGCTCAGCGAGCACAGCACCTCCTTGCATTCAGTGCGGGTGCGCTGGATCGACTGGCGTGCCAGCAGCAGGCACATGGCCTGGGCGCGGGCAGGGCGCTTGATCAGGGTGCCGTAAAGGTTGCCGATGACCACGCCACTCAGCTCCTGGTCCTGGATCTCCCGATTGTCGTACTCACGGTAGAAGGCTTCTTCCTGGCCGTCCGGGATGAAGTAGTGGATGAACTCCTTGTAGTCGGGGTCGTAGGCGATGCTGCTGACGGCGTTGACCAGCTTCTTTTTCAGGGCGGCGTGCTCGGGATCCTGCTCGTCGACCTTGCTGAGCTGGCCGGCAATCTTGACCGCGCCTTCGAGCTCACGCAGCAGGTGGGCGTAGCCTGAGTTGATCTCGTCATGGCAGCGGGCGATATCGTCGAAGTCGCTCTTGATGCTGGCGACCATGCCGTCGCCTTCGGGCAGGCTGCCGAGGACGGGGAACAGCAGGTACTTGTGGACGTGGCAGCTCTCGTAGTAGCGCGAGACCTCGTCCTTGAACGCCTGCAGGTATTCGCCGACCTCTTCCAGGTAGTCGTCGTTCTGCTCGATATGCCGCTGGACCGCGTCCACACCATCCTGTTTCCACAGCCGGTTGAGGCGTCGTTCGATCTTGCCGGCGTTGGTGATCATGCTGTTGAAGTCTTTCGACAGCTGTATGGTGGTTTCCTGGACCTTGGTCACGGCGATGGCGCGGGCCTGGTCATTGATGCCGACCTCGCGAGCCATGCGCCGCTGACGGTGATTGTCCAGCGTCCAGGACACGAAGGCACCGAGGATCGCCAGGCTGGTGGCGATGTCCACGCCGATCGATAGGTTGTCCACTGCGTTGTCTATCCTTTTTAGGGGTTATCGTTATGTGCCGAGGATCGCTTCCGGGGTTACCAGAAGCGATGGCCGTCTTGCGGGCAAACTGGTGTAGCCTTAAACAGGTATGCTGAATCAGGCTAATACGATAGTAGTGGCTGCCGATGACGCTTAGAAGGGGAAATCCCGTCGTTTCGATGTGGGTGGTCAGTTTTTTTATCAACATGATCGGGAGATTGCATGTCAGACGTCCTTCGTCGACTCGAGCGGTTGCGGGCGCCAGCCATCGGCCTTGGCTGCATGAACGTGTCCCACGCCTATGGCAGTCCGTTGCCGGAAGCCGAGGCGGTCAGGGTGTTGCAGCACGCCTTCGAGGTGGGCTACCGCCACTTCGATACCGCCACTCTCTACGGCAAGACGGCCAATGAGCGAGTCGTGGGGCAAGCGCTTGCCGGTCGCCGTGAAGAGGTCTTCCTGGCCAGCAAGTGTGGCATGGCCTTCGACCCGGAGATCGGTGCCAAGCGCATCGACGGGCGGCCTGAGACGCTGCGCCGCCAATGCGAGCAGAGCCTTTCGCGGCTGAAGACCGATCATCTGGATCTCTACTATCTGCATCGACGGGATCGTCGGGTGCCGATCGAGGAGAGCGTGGGAGAACTGGGACGACTCGAGCAGGAAGGCAAGATCGGTGGGGTCGGGCTGTCCGAGGTGTCGGCGGCGACGCTCAGGCAGGCCCGGCGGGAGCATCCCATCGCGGCGGTGCAGTCGGAATACTCGGTGTGGACGCGTAACCCCGAGATCGCGCTGCTCGACGCCTGCCGTGAGTCGAATACCGTGCTGGTGGCGTTCAGCCCGCTGGGCCGCGCCTTTCTGACCGGCACACTGCGGGATCCCGCCAGGCTCGAGGATTCCGACATGCGTCGAGGCATGCCGCGCTTTAGTGCCGACAATTACCCGCGCAATCTCGCCCTGCTGGCCGAGTTCGAGGTGCTGGCGCGCCAGCGCGAGTGCACTCCCGCCCAGTTGGCGCTGGCCTGGCTGAGAGGGCAGGGCGCGGACGTGATACCGATCCCCGGATCACGAACTGCGTCCCACCAGGAAGAGAACCTGGCCGCCGAGGCGCTGACGCTGGATGCCGGCACGCTTGCGCTGATCAACGCCATGATGACGCCGGATCAGGTGATCGGTGCGCGTTACAGCGAGGCCCAGCAGGCGGATATCGACACCGAGGAGTTTGCAACGGCGCGTGGCGACGGGGATCACTGAAGCGTCGACAGGCGTAGGGAGGAGAAATTTGTTCGGCAGCCACGCCGAACTCTGGTCGAATCCTCCTGTCCACCGTGGCGGGCCGGCGCTATGCTGTTTAGCCCCTGAATCTGCCGAGAGCCTTCGCCATGCGAAGGCTGGTCGCACAGCCATGCCGCAAGGAGAGACTGCCATGAGCCATTACAAGGTTACCAACCCGGCGACCGGAGAGGTCGAAGCCACCTACCCCGACGCCAGCGACGGCGAGATTCTGAAGGCCGTGGAGTCGGCGCACCAGGCGTATCTGGCCTGGCGTGACGTTACCCCCGCCGAGCGTGCGGCGCTGCTGCACCGGGTCGCAGACCTGCACGAACAGCGTCGTGACCAGCTCGCCGATATCATCGTGCGCGAGATGGGCAAGCCGAAGTCCCAGGCCCTGGGCGAAATGTCGGTGGTGGTGGACATCTACCGCTACTACGCCGATAACGGTCCGGCCTGGCTGGAGCCGGAGCCCATCGTCACCGGCGGCGCCAAGGCCGAGGTGCGCAAGCAGGGACTCGGGGTGCTGTTGGGCATCATGCCCTGGAACTTCCCCTACTATCAGGTAGCGCGCTTTGCCGGTCCCAACGTGCTCAACGGTAATACCATCCTGCTCAAGCACGCCCCCCAGTGTCCGGAATCGGCCAAGGCCATCGAGGACATCTTCACCGAGGCGGGTGCGCCCAAGGGGCTTTACACCAACCTGTACGCCAGCAATGAGCAGGTCGGCGAGCTGATTGCCGACCCGCGGGTGCAGGGCGTGTCGCTGACCGGTTCAGAGCGTGCCGGTGCGGCGGTGGCCGAGCAGGCCGGTCGCCAGCTCAAGAAGGTGGTGCTGGAGCTGGGCGGCTCCGATCCCTTCCTGGTGCTGCCCGACGCCGACCTGGAACAGGCCGTCAAGCAGGCGGTGCAGGGGCGTTTCGGCAACTGCGGTCAGGCCTGCAACGCGGCCAAGCGGATCATCGTCGACGACGCCGTCTACGATGACTTCCTGGCGGCCTTCCGCGAGGCGGTGGAGCAGATCAAGGTCGGTGATCCCATGGCGGACGATACCGTGATGGGGCCGATGTCCTCGGAGCAGGCGCTGACCAACCTGGATGCTCAGGTCCAGGACGCGATCCGCCAGGGCGCGACCCTGGTCACCGGTGGCAAGCGCCTGGATCGCGCGGGTGCCTGGTACGCGCCGACCCTGCTGACCGGCGTGACCCGCGACATGCGCATCTTCCAGGAGGAGCTGTTCGGACCGGTGGCCGTGGTCTACCGCGCCGCCGATCTGGAGGACGCGATCGACCTGGCCAACGATACGCCCTATGGTCTGGGCGCGGTGATCCAGACCTCCAACCCGGAGGGAGCGCTCGAGCTGGCCAATCGTCTCGAGGTGGGCATGGTCCACATCAACGAGCCGCCCGGCAGCGAAGCCGAGCTGCCCTTCGGTGGCGTCAAGCGCTCTGGCTTCGGCCGCGAGCTTGGCAAGGATGGCATGGATGAGTTCGTCAACCGCCAGATGGTGAAGATGGCACGCTGACCCCGGGCCGACATCTGAGCCGACAGCGGGATGCGCCGCTGGACAAGGAACCGCCAAGTTCGCTTGGCGGGTCCTTGCGTTCAGGGAGCGTGATCTGGATGGAGAAAACAGGAGGCCAAGGCTGGTGCCAGTGGCTATGGTGACGCCATGGGCCCTTGTCCACGCTTGAATCGAGATGGCGGCTCGTATCCAGGGAACCTCGCCGTCGTCGAGCTTTCCAATGACCATCGACCAAGGAGGAGTGCGATATGAATGCCAAGTACCTGCTCGACCAACTGATGAAACAGGC
>DJIP01000162.1:0-18320 GCA_002433675.1 Halomonas halophila | reverse complement strand
TCGTCGTCGTCCAGCGGTGGCGGCGGCATGGACATGAAGAGCCTGCTCGGCGGCGGCGCCCTCGGCGCGCTGATGGGCTCCAAGCGCGGCCGCAGCATGGGCGGCAAGGCGATCAAGTACGGCGCCATCGCCGGTGTCGGCATGCTGGCCTGGAAGGCCTGGCAGAAGTCCCGTGGCGGCGACGAGGCAACCCCCGCGTCGCAGGGGGCTCAGTCCGGTGAAGGGGCTCCGCTGGAGGAGCTCGGAGGCGAGGCCCAGGAACGTCGCAGCCTGGAGGTATTGCAGGCGGTGATCATGGCGGCCCGGGCCGACGGCCACATCGATGCCCAGGAGCGCGCCCTGATCAGCGAGCAGATCCAGCAGCTCGGGGCCGATGATGAGCTGCATGCCTGGGTCGAGCGTCAGCTAGAGGCGCCGCTGGACGCCCAGGCCCTGGCCAGTCAGGCCGACTCGCCCCAGGCGGCGCGGGAGATATACCTGGCAAGCGCCGCGGTGATCGACGACCAGAACGCCATGGAACGCGCCTGGCTGGACGAGCTGGGTACCGCGCTTTCGCTGGACGAGAACATGCGGCGAGAGCTGGAGCGGCAGCTTGAGGAGCAGGGCTAAGCTACGGCCACGCACGACCGCTTGAGCAAGCTCTGACAAGAGCCCTGACAGAAAAGCCTCTTGATGATGAAGCCTGGCGCCGGTCGCCGGGCTTCCCTTGTTATTGGGCCTGGCGGCACAATGCGTACGCCCGATTTACGCTAAAGGTGTGGTCGGTTGACCCGTTGTCGGTAAACTAAAGGAATAATGCAAGCATGCAGGTGTACCACAGTGAAGCGACCAAGCTGCGTCGCGCCAGGACCGAACTCCACGATGGTCAGCTGATGACTCCCTTCGAGTGCCCCGAGCGGGTCGACCTGGTGCTCGCGCAGCTGCGTGACAGCGGCGTTGGACCGGTGTCCGAGCCGAGAGAGCACGGCCTGGCGCCGGTGCTGGCGGTGCATGATGCAGCCTACGTCGAGTTCCTCTCGACCTGCTGGGACGAATGGCAGGCCGCCGGTCACGGTGGCGAGGCCATCCCCACCATCTGGCCGACGCGTACCATGCGCGAGGATCGTATTCCTGCCCATGTCGGTGGCAAGCTCGGCTACTATGCGCTCGGTGGCGACACCTCGATTTCCCCCGGCACCTTCGAGGCGGCGATGGCCAGCAAGGACGTGGCGTTGTCGGCCTACGAGCACACCGCTGCCAGTGGCCAGCCGAGCTTTGGCCTGTGCCGCCCGCCGGGGCATCACGCCGCCAGTGATCAGTTCGGTGGCTACTGCTTTTTCAACAATGCGGCCATCGTCGCCCAGCGCGCGCTCGACGACGGTCACGCTCGGGTGGCGATCCTCGACGTCGATTTCCACCACGGCAATGGCACCCAGCAAATCTTCTATGGCCGTGATGATGTCCTGACCCAGTCGATCCACGGCGACCCGGATCAGTGTTTTCCCTACTATCTCGGCCACGCCGATGAGAAGGGCGAGGGGCCGGGGCTTGGCTACAACGTCAACTATCCGCTGCCGCCCGGTACCGACTATCCCACCTGGCGCGAGCGTCTGGCGCTTGCCCTGGCCGAGATCAAAGACAAGCAGGCAAGCCTTCTGGTGGTGTCGCTGGGTGTCGATACCTTCGAAGGCGATCCCATCTCGAGCTTCCGCCTCAAGAGCGATGACTTCCTCGACATGGGGCGGCGCCTGGCGAGCCTGGGCCTGCCCACCGTCATCCTGATGGAGGGCGGCTACGCGGTGGAAGAGATCGGTGTCAATGTGGCCCAGGTGCTCCAGGGCTTCCAGGGCGCCTAGGCGTCCAGGCGTCGGCGTTCAGTCCCGCGATTCGACGTCTGCCTGGGTCGGTGGATGGATCACCCGCTCCGGTGCGGGTGGCGGCAGGCGAAGCGATGCCCCGGGCCGCGAATACAGCCCCTTGAACAGCTTCAGCCCAAGCCATAGAAACAGCAGCGGAATCACCAGGGTGCGCATCACAAACAGCGCCATCAACTGGAGGATGGCGTTGGTGCCGGATTCGATCCGGCTCTGAATGGCGCTGATGCTGAGGCCGTCGGTGAGGGCTCCGATGCGCTCGGCCAGGCCGTCGAACAGGCCTTCGTCCGGGTCCTCGCCCGCCAGGCGGCGGCGCAGGGTGTCGCGTTCGCGGTCCACGGCGGCGAGCTCGGCGAGCTGATTCTCGCGCTCGTCGGTGAGCTCGGCCAGCCGCTGTCGCCGTTGGCCAAGCTGCTGTTCGAGGCGCTCGATCTCGGGGTTGTCGTGGAAGGGGTTGAGGCGCTCGGTCAGACTCAGCCGGGCGGTCAACAGCGACAGCCGACCGCGACTCTGTTCTACCGCGTCCTCGGCCTTGCCGATCTGTCGATTGGTCTCGATCAGCGATTCGCGCAATTGCTGGCGCCGCTGGTCGGTATCGGCCATCTCGGCCTGAAGCCGCTCGCGCTGCTGTGGCGTCAGGGCATCGCCAGCCTCGGCCAGGCCGGTGGCCTGGACCTCTTCGGACAGGCCCTGGACCTCGGCCATGCTGGCGCTGGTGCGCTCATCGAGAAAGGCCTGGTCCACCAGGGTGCTGGCCACCAGTGTCAGCAGCAGCAGAAACCGGCCGAGCCCGATCAGTGCGAAGGCCTTCCACGCCAGTGGCGTCAGCCGCCAGTCTCGCCACAGGCACAGGATCAGCAAGGCTCCGGCCAGGCTCAGGGCGATCTTGAACATCAGCGAGCCGGTGATTTCCAGCAGCAAGGTCTGGCCGATCAGCGAGCCGATGGCCAGCTTCATCACGCTGGCGTAGTCCTCCACCAGGTCGTTGAAGGGGTCCAGCGCCTCGAAGGGGTGGGTCGACACACCAACGCCCATCTCGGTGGACTGAAGCACCGAGATGCCTGCGTTGAGCCCCCGGGCGGCAGCGAAGGCGAGCAGCGCCTGGGTAGTGGCGCCCTCGACCTGGCGCTGGGTCGCACGGTCGAGCATATCGAGCCAGGACAATGCCATCACCGCGACGATGGCCAGGGTCAGCAGCACCTTCAGCCGCCGTGAGGGCGATAGCCGCCGATTCGCAGTGGGCGGTGTCGCGGTGGGAGTGGGCGCGGAGTCAGACATGAAGGGTCCTGTGGCAAGGGAGGGCGGGACGCTACCGTCGGTTGGCTGCGGGTACCTCTCACCAGTGTCGGATGCGAGCAACGCCAGGCGGGCGCACAGGCGAGAGGCGCCGCTTCAACGGCGTGAATCCCCTTGGCCTTTGCGCCCAAGGCCCCACCCGGTAGAATGCCACGACCATCGGGCGGGAAACACCGTCGCGTGACCGCCACGCCGCCTCGCTCCCGCCGCGTTGTCTCAGCGGGTCGCCTGGCCCAAAGCCCAGCCGCAGGAAAGAACGTTCAATGAGCTATCAGGTACTGGCCCGCAAATGGCGGCCTCGCACCTTCCATGAACTGGTGGGGCAGGAGCATGTCCAGCGGGCGTTGGTCAATGCCCTGGACCAGGGCCGCCTGCACCATGCCTACCTGTTCACCGGAACCCGAGGTGTCGGCAAGACGACCCTGGCGCGTATTCTGGCCAAGTGCCTCAACTGCACCGACAAGGGAGAAGGTGACGACGGTGTCACCTCGACCCCCTGCGGCCGCTGCGATAGCTGTCAGTCCATCGATCAGGGCCGCTTCGTCGATCTGATCGAGGTCGACGCCGCCTCGCGGACCAAGGTCGAAGACACCCGCGAGCTGCTCGACAACGTTCAGTACGCGCCGACCCAGGGGCGCTACAAGGTGTACCTCATCGATGAGGTGCACATGCTCTCCACCAGCAGTTTCAATGCGCTGCTGAAGACCCTCGAAGAGCCACCGCCCCATGTGAAGTTTCTGCTGGCGACCACCGATCCGCAGAAACTGCCGCCAACGGTGCTGTCTCGCTGCCTGCAGTTTACCCTCAAGCATATGCCGCCGGAGCGTATCGTCGGCCACCTGTCCAAGGTGCTGGAGGCCGAGCAGGTGCCCTTCGAGGAGTCCGCGCTGTGGCTGCTGGGCAAGGCCGCTGCCGGCTCCATGCGCGATGCCATGAGCTTGACCGACCAGTCGATCGCCTTCGGCCAGGGCGAGGTACGTCACGCTGACGTCGCCGCCATGCTCGGTACCCTCGACCATCGCCACGTGCTGGCGCTGATCGAGGCGCTGGCCGAGGTAGACGCTGCGCGCCTGCTCCAGGAGGTGGCGAGTCTGGCCGAGCAGGGCCCGGACTTCGGTGCGGTGCTCGATGACCTGACGGCGGTGCTGCACCGCCTGGCGATCGGTCAGATGGTGCCGTCGGCGTTGGACAACGGCCACGGCGACCGTCAGGCGCTGCTCGAACTGGCCGGGCGCTTCGCCGCCGAGGACGTGCAGCTCTACTACCAGATCGGGGTGCAGGGGCGTGCCGACATGGCCCACGCCCCGGACCTGCGTACCGCCCTGGAAATGACCCTGTTGCGGATGCTGGCATTTCGTCCCCAGGGCGTGCCCAGGCCCGCCCGGACGCCGTTGCCGATGCGCGGCGAGGCAGCGCCGCAGGAAAGTTCACCGTCTGCCGCGCAGCCCGACTCTCAGAGCGAACCGCAGCCCGAAGTCAAGACACAACCTCAGACACAAGGCCAGACCCAAGCTCAGCCTCACGTTCAGGCTCAGCCTCACGTTCAGCGCGCACCGCAGCCTGAACCACAACCCGAGTCTGGTGCGCCATCCCCGTCCGAGACCCAGGCGCAGACGGCGGCGCCGGTCGAGGCCAGTGTCGATGCCGCGCCGGCGCCCGTCGATGGGCCAGCGCCCATGCCGGGTGAAGTGCCAGACAGTCGCGATGATAGTGGCGGTGAAGCCGACTATCGTGCGGACAACCACGCCAGTGACGTGCCGCCGCCCTGGGAGGGCGGTGCTCCCGAGGACCCTACGCCGGGCGCTGAGGCGCCCACCGCCGTTGCCAGCGAGTCAGCGCCTACCGCCTCGAACGAGCCGGTCGGCCTGGCCGAGACGCCGTCCGCCGCGGCCCAGGCCGAGCAAGCGATGGCGTCCACACAGGACCAACCGCTTCCGACTGAACCGCACCTGGCCGAAACGCCTGCGGTCGCCGGGGCCGAAGCGAGTAGCGTCGAGCAAAGCCTTGAGCCAAGCCCTGAGCCCGACGCCGAGGTGATGGCGGCCGAGGCGATGGTCGACGAGGCCTCGCAGCGCCAGCAGCACGCGGCAGAACCCGCCGCCGGCGAGTCTTGCTCGCCGTCGGCAGGGACCCTGACCCACGCTGCCTGGCTGGCCCACTTCGATGATCTTGGCGTGTCGGGCCTGACCCGTAACCTTGCCGCCCACTGCGTGGTGGCCGCCGACGACGGTGAACGGCTACATCTGCACCTGGACCCGTCGCAATCGGCGATGAATGCCGAGGTTCACCAGAACCGGATTCGCGATGCCCTTGAGGCCCTGGGGTATCCCCGTCGACTCGAGATCGAGGTGCGTCAGCTCGACACCAGCGTCGAGACCCCGCGGCAGATGGCCGAACGCCTGGCAGCGGAACGCCACGCCGAAGCGGTTGAGGCCTTGAAGCGTGATCCCCATATTCAACAATTGCAGCAGACATTCGGCGCCAGGCTGGTGGAGTCCACCGTGACCCCCGCCGGCGAGACCCGCAAGGCCAGACGCTGAGCGTCTGCGCCTGACAGTTTAAAACGAGAGGATCGGACCATGATGAAAGGTGGAATGGGTAACCTGATGAAGCAGGCCCAGGAAATGCAGGACAAGATGCAGCGGGTCCAGGAAGAAATCGCCAAGGCCGAGGTGCTGGGTGAAGCCGGCGCGGGCATGGTCAAGGTGACCATGAACGGCCGCCATGACGTCAGCAAGGTCGAGATCGACCCGTCGGTGATGGAAGAGGACAAGGAGCTGCTCGAGGACCTGCTGGCCGCTGCGGTCAACGACGCGGTGCGCAAGGTCGAGACCAGCTCCAAGGCCAAGATGGAAGAGGTGACCTCGGGCCTCAACCTGCCGCCCGGCTTCAAGATGCCGTTCTGAGCCGAGCCTGACGCGACCCGGGCCAGCGACTGGCCTGGGCGAGAGTGTATCCGCCGGACGCAGTGTTCGCCCGGCGCTGGACGAGTTTGCCCATGAGTTTTTCTCCCCTGGTCGAGCAATTGATGGACGCACTCCGCGTGCTGCCGGGCGTCGGGCCCAAGACCGCCCAGCGCATGGCCATGCACCTGCTGGAGCGTCAGCGTGAAGGCGGCCAGCGTCTGGCCGAGGTGATGCGTGAGGCGGTCGAGAGGGTGGGCTACTGCCAGCGCTGCCGGACCCTGACCGAAGAGCCGCTGTGCGGGCTTTGTCAGAGCGCGCGCCGGGATGACAGCCTGCTGTGTGTGGTCGAGTCGCCGGCGGATATGCTGGCCATCGAGGAGGCCGGCGGCTTTCAGGGGCGCTACTTCGTGCTGCACGGGCACCTGTCGCCATTGGACGGTATCGGCCCCGAGGACATCGGTCTCGATCAGCTCGAGACCCTGATGGAAGAAGGCCTGATCGAGGAGGTGGTGCTGGCCACCAATCCCACCGTGGAAGGCGAAGCCACCGCCCACTATATCGCCACCCAGATCCAGCGCCACGGTGCACGTCTGTCGCGTCTGGCCTATGGTGTTCCCATGGGGGGTGAGCTCGAGTACGTCGACGGCGGGACCTTGAGCCGCGCCTTTTCCGGTCGCCTGCCCTTCGACAGTGAATAAGTCGGGCGAACGTTGTTGCCTCAAATGGATGCTTGAATGCCTGTAATCCCTGATATTCGATGGATCGATAGCGCCGACGCTCTCGACGACGCCTGCCAGGCGCTGTCCCAGGCACCGGTACTGGCGCTGGACACGGAGTTCTTTCGCGAGAAGACCTTTCACCCGGTTCCCGCACTGATCCAGATCTACGGTGGCGACGCCACCTATCTGATCGACCCGCTGGAGGTCGCCTGCACCGAGCGTTGCCGGCAACTGCTGACCAACGACGCCTTGAAGCTGCTGCACGCCAGCAGCGAGGACCTCGAGGTATTCGGCCACTGGGCCGGGGTCGCGCCGACGCCACTGGTCGACACCCAGGTGGCCCAGGGGCTCCTGGGCGAAGACGCGGCCATGGGCTACCAGCGGCTGGTGGAGTTCTGGGTGGGCGAGACGCTGCCCAAGGAAGAGACCCGTTCGAACTGGCTGGAGCGGCCCCTGAGCGATTCCCAGCTGAGCTACGCGGCGCTGGACGTGGTCTACCTGCTGATGGTGTGGCAGCACCAGCGTGAGTCGCTGGAGCGTCACGGGCGACTCGAGTGGGTGCTGGAGGACTGTAACGACCTGGTGGCCCAGTCGCAACGCTCCAGCGAGAGCGATGGCCAGTGGTACCTGCGCCAGCGTCAGCTATGGCGGCTGGCCCCGCGTCAGGTCGAGGCCTACCGCCTGATGACCACCTGGCGCGAGGGCGAGGCCCGGGCCAGGGACCTGCCGCGCAACTGGGTGATCCAGGACCGTGTGCTCTACGCCATCGCCGAGAAGATGCCGGCCAACCGTCATGACCTGGCGGCGGTGGAGGGCGTCAAGCCGACCCTGATCAAGCGAGAGGGCGATACCCTCTTGGCGATGGTCAAGCAGGCCGCTCACCGCGAAGCCTCGGAGCTCGCGCCTGCGCCACTGGCACCGACCTTGCCGCCGTTCAAGGCGCGCATGAAGGCGCTCAAGAAGGTGGTCAATCTCGACGCCGAGAGCCTGGGCGTCGCCCCCGAGGTGCTGCTGCGCCGGCGTGAGCTGGAAGCCCTGGTCACCGCCAGCCTGCGCAACCAGCCGCTGCCGCTGCCCGGTGGCTGGCGTGGCGAGCGACTTAATGAGCGCCTTGAAGGAGCCCTGGGGGAGTTGGCCCAAGCCGGCTAGAAAGAAGGACTCGACCAGGCTGACGAACCACTAACAGCAACGACGAGGCGTCCGATGAATTGAAAGGACGCCCACCAGACCGACAGGGCAGCCCAGGTGGCGCCCGATGAGACCGACATGACGACGATGCAGGGCAAGATGCTGTGCGAGATCTTCAAGAGCTCGCGCAAGGATGAGATGTATCTCTACGTGGACAAGCGCGAGGGGCTCAAGCGGGTCCCCGAAGCGCTGATGGAACGTTTCGGCACGCCGGTATCGGTGATGACCATGATCCTTACCGTCGACAAGGCGCTGGCGCGCGCCAGCGGCGCCGAGGTGATGGCGGCGATCGAGGAAAAAGGGTTCTATTTTCAGATGCCGCCGGCCAAGGACGAGTATCTGCTGGACCTGTATCGCACCCCCACCGAAGCCCGCTACTGACGTCATGGCCGAGCTGAGAGAACGTTTCTGGGAGCGCTACGCGCTCGATGAGCTGACCCAGCAGGAATGGGAGGCGCTGTGCGATGGCTGCGGCCAGTGCTGCCTGCGCAAGCTCGAGGACGAGGACACCGGCGATCTGGCAGTGCTGGGCCTGTCCTGCCGGCTGCTCGATACCCACAGCTGCCGCTGCAGCGACTATGACAATCGCCTCGCCAAGGTGCCGGACTGCACCCAACTGACGCCCGAGCTCGCCCACCAGTTCAAGTGGTTGCCGCACTCCTGCGCCTACCGACGGCTGGCCGAGGGGCGCAAGCTCGCCGGCTGGCACCATCTGATCTGCGGTGATCCCGAGCGGGTCCACCGCAAGGGTATCAGCGTGCGCAGCTTCGCCATCCCCGAGACCGAGGTGGACGAGGCCGACCTCGAGGACCATATCATCGCGGTGATCCCGGTCGAGGGCTGAATGCCTCTGTTGTGGGCAGACCGCTTTGGCGCCCGGTGACAAGGCTCACCCACCATGGCCCGCCTTGAACGCCTCTTGGGGCAACGCCACCTGCAATCTCTTCTTGCGACCTCCTTCGGGAGGTCGCTTGCGTTGTGGCATGCCCTTGGCATCTGGCGTGCCGTCAGCCCGCCGCCATGGCCTCGATCAGGGCATCGCGAAACGCCTGGGCTGGCGGCGACAGCGCTCTCTTGCGGTCCCAGGCGAAGCCCACGTCCATGGTCGGGATGGGGTCGGCCAGGTCGATGTGCTCGATGCGTCGGCCCTCCAGCGACCAGGGCCGATAGACCATGTCCGACAGGATGCTGACGCCCGAGCCGCTGGCGACAAGGGAGCGCACCGCTTCCACCGAGGATGTGCTGAACAGGGTCTGTGGACCGAGTCCCGATGGTGCCCAGTAGCGCAGTGCGGTCTGCTCGGCCTCGTCGACGTTGAGCATGATATAGGGCTCGCGGGCGACGTCGGCCAGGCCAACGTCGCGCCTGCCGTGAAGAGGGTGGTGGCTGGCGACCCACAGACGCCGAGGCGAGCGGATCAGCAGATGCTGGGCCAACGGGGCACCCGGTTCAAGGTTGGAGATCAGCATGATGGCCAGATCGAAGCGCCCGCCGAGCAGGCCGGCCTGGATCGTCGGCCTCGAGGCCTCGTGCAGGCGTACCGTCACACCAGGATAACGACGTTGAAACTGTGCCAGCAGCGGCGGAAGAAAGTAACCCGCCACGGTATAGCTCATGGCCAGATCGAGGCGTCCCTCCAGCGTTGGCGAGTGTACCCGGGTCGAGTCGAAGGCCTCGTCCACCGCCTGGAAGACGTGTCTGACACGGTCGAGAAAGCGGGTGCCTTCGCGGGTCAGCACCATGCCCTGGGCCTGTCGGTCGAACAGCTTGACGCCCAGCTCGTCCTCGATTTCCCGCACCCCGGTGGTGATCGACGACTGGGACACGTTCAGGTCCACCGCGGCCTGGGTCACCTTGCCGCTTTCCGCCACCGCCACGAAGTAGCGAAGCTTGCGAAGGGAAGGACTGCGTGCCATGTGAGATAACCCTCGAGTTCTGGTGGTCGAACCTGTTGTTCGAATCTGTCGTCTGGGCTTTGTGTTCGGATTTTTTGATAATGCCAAACAAGAATTGGTATTTCCAATCAGTGGCGTCTCTCATATACAACGATGGAACACCTGCGAGGAGACCCACAATGACAACACTGGACCTCAATGCCGACATGGGGGAGGGATTCGGCGCCTGGCGCATCGGCGGAGACATCGACGATCGCATCATGGCCGGCATCAGTTCCGCCAACATCGCCACCGGCTTCCACGCCGGCGATCCCACCATCATGACCCATAGCCTGCAGCAGGCGGCGAAGCACGGTGTCGCGGTGGGGGCCCATCCCGGTTTCCGCGACCTGGTCGGCTTTGGTCGCCGGCATATTCACGCCGCCGCCGATGAACTGGTCAATGACGTCATCTATCAGCTCGGCGCCCTGCGCGAACTGGCCGCCCGGGAGGGGCTCGGCCTTCATCACCTGAAGCTTCACGGTGCCCTGTTCATGCACGCGGCCAGGGACGAGGCCTTCGCTACGGCGCTATGCCGCGCACTGATGACCATCGACGCCAATCTGCCGATCTACTGCCTGGCCGGGTCGGTGATCGATCGCGTTGCCGAGGCCGAAGGCATCCAGCGCGTCCACGAGTTCTACGCCGACCGTGACTACGACGATCAGGGTTCCATCGTCTTTGTTCGCCAGGTGCAGCGTCTCGATCCTGAAGCGGTGGCCAAGAAGGTGCTGCTGGCGGCCCGCGAGGGCGTGGTCGAGACCGCCAGCGGCAAACGTGTGCCGGTCAGCTTTCAGTCGGTGTGTCTGCACAGCGATTCCCCCGGGGCGCTTGAGATGCTCGACGCCATCCGTCGCCGACTGGCCGATGCGGGCATCGAGCTCAAGGCTCCCTGAGGCCATTGGCGTCTTGCCTCAACCTGCTTCGCCGCAAGCGCTTCTGCTCAAACCAATTCCAATGACAAGCGAGAAACCTCATGTCCCAGCAAACACAGCAAGCTCCCTTTCCCGGTGTCTTCTATCGCCGTCCCTCGCCCGAGGCCGAGGCCTTCGTATCCCCGGGCGATAGCGTCCAGGTCGGCGACACCATCGGCCTGCTCGAGGTGATGAAGCAGTTCTGCGAACTCAAGGCCGAGGTCGCAGGCCAGGTCGTGTCCATCGAGGTGGACGACGGCGATGTGCTCGAGGCCGGTCAGGACATCCTGGTCATCGACGATTCGGAGGGCGAAGCATGAACGCGACCCGACTGTTGATCGTCAATCGTGGTGAGATCGCCGTGCGGGTGGTGCGCGCCGCCCGTGAACTCGGTCTGACCAGCATCGTCACCCACAGTGAGGCCGATGCCGACAGCCTGGCGGTCAAGCTGGCCGATGAGGCGGTATGCATCGGCCCGGCCCAGGCCGCCAAGAGCTATCTGAACATCGAGGCGATCCTGGCCGCGGCCCGGGAAGTCGGCGCCGAGGCGGTCCATCCCGGCTACGGCTTCCTGTCGGAGAGCGCCGACTTCGCTCGCCGGGTGGTCGAGGCCGGCATGATCTTCGTCGGCCCCGACGCCGAACTGATCGAGCGCATGGGCAACAAGGCCGAGGCCAGGCGCACGGCGCTGGCCGCCGGGGTACCGGTGGTGCCGGGTTCGCCGTCGGCGGTGGCCGACGTGGAGGAGGCGGTGAAGGTCGCCCTCGAGGTCGGCTATCCACTGCTGATCAAGGCCGCCGCCGGTGGTGGCGGGCGCGGCATTCGCACCGCCGCCGATGAGGCGGAACTCCGCGCTCAGCTGCCGCTGGCCCAGAGCGAGGCGCGAGCCGCCTTCGGCGATGACAGCGTCTATCTCGAGCGTTTCATCGAGCGTGCGCGGCATATCGAGGTGCAGATCCTGGCCGATGGCGAGCGCGCCGTGCACCTGTACGAGCGGGAGTGCTCGTTGCAGCGACGGCGCCAGAAGGTGTTCGAGGAAAGCCCATCGCCGGCGCTGGGTGATGCCGCCCGCGAGCGCCTCTGCGCCTCCGCGGTGGCGCTCGCCGAGCACGTCGGCTACAAGGCCGCCGGGACGCTTGAGTACCTGTACGACGATGACAGCGGCGAGTTCTTCTTTATCGAGATGAATACCCGCATCCAGGTGGAGCATCCGGTCACCGAGATGATCACCGGGGTCGATCTGGTGCGGGCGATGCTCAGGGTTTGCCTGGGTGAGCCGCTGGGGGTAACCCAGGACAGTATCGCGATACGTGGCTGGGCCGTGGAGATGCGCATCAACGCGGAAGACCCGGACAATGGCTTCTTTCCGTCGCTGGGCCAGGTCGAGCGACTGACCTGGCCCACCGGCCCGGGGGTACGTATCGACAGCGCCCTGTACGAGAGTTACAGGATGCCGCCGTTCTATGACTCGCTGGTGGCCAAGCTGGTCGTCTGGGACGCGGATCGCGCCTCGGCGCTGGTCCGCGCCGGCCGTGCCCTCGACGAATTCACGCTGGAAGGCTTCACCACCACGGCGGGGCTGCATCGTCGGCTGGTTTCGGACGAAGCGGTGCGTCGTGGCGACTTCCATACCGGCAGTCTGGAGCTCTGGCTGGACGCAGCGGCAGCGCCATCACTACAGGAGCAAGCGTCATGAAACCTTCCACCCAACACGACCCCGGGCAGGCCAAGTCCGCGCGCTACAGTGCCGCCGGCGACGAGTTCCTGTTCGTCGAACTGTCCGAGGCGATGAACCTGGAAGCCTTCTTTCGAGGGGTGTCGATCACCAGTCGTCTTGCCGAGCGCAAGATCCCAGGGGTGACCGAGATCTGTCCCGCCAACGCCTCCTATCAGGTTCGCTACGATCCTGACCGGCTGCCGCTGGCACGCTTGATCGAGACCCTTGAGCAGATCGATGCCGAGGTGCTTGGCCAACAGGTGCAGCGCCTGGAGACCCGGGTGGTGGAGGTGCCGGTGCTCTACAACGACCCCTGGACCCACGAGACGCTGATGCGCTTTCGCGATCGCCACCAGGATCCGTCTGGGACCGACCTGGAGTACGCCGCCAGGATCAACGGTTTTGCCAGCGTCGATGGCTTTATCGAGGCCCATAGCGCCAGTCCCTGGTTCGTGTCCATGGTGGGCTTCGTCGCCGGCCTGCCGTTCATGTACCAGATGGTGCCCCGGGAGCGCCAGATCGAGGTGCCCAAGTACGTGCGGCCTCGTACCGATACGCCCAAGCAGACCGTCGGCTACGGCGGCTGCTTCAGCTGCATCTACTCGGTGCGAGGCGCCGGTGGCTATCAGATGTTTGGGGTGACCCCCATGCCGATCTACGACCCCAGCGGCCGTCAGCCCCACATCGACGACTCGATGATCTATTTCCGGCCTGGTGACATCGTCAAGCATCGGCCCGTCGATCGCAGCGAGTACGACGCCATGGTGGCCGCTGCCGAGGCGGGGCGTTTCCGCCCGAAAACCGCGCCATTCGTGTTCGACCTGGATGAATATCGCGAGGCCCCCGAAGCCGTGGCCCGTCGCGTCGAGGAGGTGCTCAATGAGCATTGAAGTGATCAAGCCGGGGCTTGCGACCTCGGTCCAGGATGCCGGACGCGCCGGTCACTACCACCTGGGCATTCCACCGTCCGGCGCCATGGACCAGTTCGCCATGCGCTCGGCCAATCTGCTGCTGGGCAATGCCGAGGATGCAGCGGTGCTCGAGTGTGCCCTGATGGGACCGGAGCTGCGCTTTACCCAGGCCTGCCGCATCGCCACCGGTGGCGCGGAGATGGTGCCGAAGATCGACGGCCAGGCCCATCCCAACTTCGAAGTGCTCGAGGTGCCGGCGGGCAGCGTGCTGAGTTTCGACTTCGTGCGTGCCGGGGCGCGACTCTACCTGGCGGTGGAGGGTGGCATCGATGTACCCGAACGTCTGGGTAGCCGCAGCACCTACACCCTCGGTGCCCTCGGTGGCTACGAGGGGCGGCCGCTCAAGGCCGGCGATGTGCTGCCCATCGGTCAACCCAACACCGGAACTCGCGCGGCGGTCGGTCGGCGTCTCCCCGAGGCCTTTGTGCCGCGCTTTGCCAAGCACTATGAGTTGCGCGTGGTGCCCGGTCTCTATGACCACCTGCTCGAGGAGGAGACGAGAGAGCGCTTCTACCAGGAGGACTGGAGCGTGGCCTCGGAGGCCGACCGCATCGGCTACCGCTTCAAGGGCGGTACACCGCTTCGGTTCATCGAGCGAGAGCCGCCCTTCGGAGCCGGTGACGACCCGTCCAATATCGTCGATGCCTGCTATCCCATCGGCTCGATCCAGGTGCCCGCTGGCAGCGAGCCGATCATCCTCCATCGCGACGCCGTATCCGGCGGAGGCTACGCCATGGTTGGCACAGTGATCAGCGCCGACATGGATCTGGTAGGCCAGATCCAGCCTCATCAGAAGGTGCGCTTCGTCGAGGTATCCCTTGAACAGGCGCTGGACGCGCGCAAGGCCTACGCCGAGCGCCTGCAGGCACTGCGTGTCGCTCTGGGCCAGGCTCTGGGTGATGCCCGTGACCAGGCCCTGGGCCAGGCGCTCGACTAGCCGGCTGAAAAGGATCGACAGCAAGGACCAGAGTGCTTCGATCCCCATCCCGCGACTCCCTTAGTTGTCATTTTGCCCGGCGGAGCCAGATGTCTCCGCCCGGGCTCCCCTTGCCCGGAATGTCACGCGAGCCCTGTCACCGAGGTATGGGCTGGCTTTTCGGTCCGAGGGGCTTCGTCCAACCACAACAACAGCACGAGGCAACAACCATGAACGACACGACATCCCACGAGAAGGGTGGGCAAGGCGCCGGCGACTTCGCTGACCGTCCCATGCCCCTGGATCAACGCATGCCCAGAGGCAATCTGATGATGGCCTGGTGGGCGGTATGCAGCGCCATCTTCTACATGGTGGTGGCCGCTGCCATGGCTCGCAGCTACGGCACCACCAACGCGCTGATCGGGATCGCCCTGACGGTGGTCTGCTACGGCGTCATCAATGCGGTGATCAGCCGCTACGCGATACGTACCGGGCTGACCGTGGCGCTGTTCTCCCGAGTCCTGTTCGGTCATCTGGGAGCGATGATCGCGACCCTGATCTTTTTTGCCACAGCGCTCTACTACGCGGTGTTCGAAGGCTACGTGATGGCGCTGGTGCTGTCCGAGTGGTCGCCCTCGCTCGGCATGGCCAGCGCTACCCTGATCGTGGTGGTGGTCGGAGTCTCGCTGATCTTCGGCAGCGTCCAGCACTGGCTCGACAAGTTCAACGGCGTGCTGCTGCCGGTGTACATCGTCGGCATGCTGATCGCCGTGGGCATGGCGATGGCCGAGTTCGGCTATCCCTCCGGTTGGCTCTCCCGGGTGCCCGAAGGAGGCGCCAGTCCCTTCGGCTGGCTGTCCACCTTTGCCTACTACATGGGGGTCTGGGTGCTGATGATGTTTACCTTCGACTACGCCCGCTTCGGTCGCGTCGAGGATAGCCGCTTCCATGCCCGCGTTACCTTTGGCATTCCGTTCTATCTGATGACCTTCGTGTTCAGCGGAGTGGTGGGGATCCTGCTCGACGCCTGTCTGCCCACCGACGGCCTGTCGGAGGCGTCCATCGTGCTGGGACTGCTCGAGCTTATGGGACTTGGCGGGCTGGCGCTGGTGTGGGTGACCCAGAGCCGTATCAATACCGCCAATTTCTACCTGGCGACGGTCAATCTCGAGGCCTTCGTCGGCAAGCTCACCGGCCTCAAGCTCAACAAGATCCTGGCCGGCTGTCTGGTGGGCGGGCTTGCCTACCTGCTGATGCGAGCGGACGTGTTCAGCTACCTGCTGGCGGCCCTGGCCTATCAAGGCGTGTTCGTGGTGGCCTGGGTGGGGGTGGCGCTGGCCCATATCCTGTCGCCGGAGGGGCGCCTCGAGGTCGATCTGGACGCTGATATCAGCGCCTTCAATCCCGTGGGACTGGTGGCCTGGGCCCTGGCGGCGATTGTCGGCATCGCGCTGATGCTGTCGCCGAGTCTGGCCGGGGGCTCGGCACCGCTGACCTTTGTGGTGGCCTGGGGGATCTATGCCCTGGGGCGTGGTCTGGCCAGGCACGGAGCCACCGCCGCTTGACCGAGTAGATAGTGCTTGTTGAACGACAGCGCCGGGCCTCGTGAAGAGGCCCGGCGCCTCGTCTGCCAACAAGTCAGCGCTGCGTGCTGGCGATCAATTGCCGCTGTGGTTCTCGTCCGCTGGCCGGTCGTCGCCTTCTTCTGCGCCTTCTCCTTCGTTGTCAGCCTGATCGTCATCGCTACCTTGCGGTGCGGCGGCCGTAGAGGCGGCGTCGGGGTCGACCGCAGGCTCGGCGCTCTCGCTTTCCATCGCTTCTTCCATCTCGCCTTCCATGTCACCTTCAAGAGACCCCGACATGGCCCCCTCGCCGGTGAACAGCGGACGGGCGTCATCGAGGCTGTTGAAGTCTTCGATCAGGACGGTGGCGTTCTCGGCCTCGCCTTCGTTGCCCTCGGCTTCGACGTAGCTGCTGCCGTCGAAGCGCAGGTGCAGGGCCTGAGCCGGCTGATCGGCGGCCAGGTGGCGCTTGACCACCAGGTCTCGCCAGCCCTCGTGAGATGCTTCGCCAAGCTGGATCGGAGGCTGGGTGGTGGGCTGGGCGCTGATGACGCGGTAGGCGTCGTCCTGGGCTTCGAGGATCAGGGTATCGCAACCACCGGTGCCGCAGACCATCGGGCCGACCACGTGGACCACGGCCTCGTCCTGACCATCGTCGTTCAGGTCACTCCAGCCGACCAGGTAGCGAATCTCGCCGAGCTGGGGATCAAAGTTGGCGCGCAGGGACTGCTCCAGTGCCTCGCGGCGATCCGCCGGGCTCATCGCGGAGATATCGTTGCCTTGTTCGCCGCTGGTGTCGTCTTCACCGGCTGAGTCGGCGTTCACGTCGCTGCCGCTGCCATCACCGGAGGCGACGTTTTCGCTTTGCTGCGACGTGCCCTCGGACGTCTCGGACTCGTTGTCGTCGGAGCAGCCGACGAGGGTAGTGCCGAGCCATAGTGCGGCGGTGAGGGCGAGCATCGGTTTGGCGTTCATGAAATTCCTTATTCTGAAAGTGATCGCTCAAGCGGCCAAGGGCGTCCAGGAGAAACGGTCAGGCCGTCGGGTTCTGGCCGGCGGGTGAGTGATGGGGCCCTGGTGAATCGACCGGGTCTTCATGTACCGGCGCCTTATCCACCAGGTCAGGATCTATCAACCCAAGGGCCCAGAGCACGAAGGCATCCTGACGTGCCCCCTCGCGCCAGGCCTTGAAACGGCCCGAGGCGCCGCCGTGACCGGAGGTCATGTCGGTCTTCAACAGAGTTGTCCGGTTGGACAGCGTTGCCGTCTCGGCGTTCGCCAGACTCAGGCGTGCGTAGAGCTTGGCCGGTTCCCAGTAGGGCACTCGACTATCGTGCCAGCCGCCCTGCAGAAATACCGGCGGCCAGGCCTCGGCATCGAGGTTGTCCAGCGGTGAATAGCTGCCGATGCGCCTGGCGTCGGCGGCGTGGCTGGGGTTGCCCCACTCGGTGTATTCCGCCGTGGTCAGCGGCAAGTCCGGGTTTTCCATGGTACGCAGGACGTCGACAAAGGGCACGTCGAGTACCGCCGCGCAGAATGCCTGTGGCGCGCGGTTGAGGCTGGCGCCCACCAGCAGTCCGCCGGCACTGGCCCCGTAGGCGACGATACGCTCGGGCTGCGATACGCCCGCTTCGACCAGGGCATCACGTGCGGCCAGGAAGTCCTCGAAGCTGTTGGGCTTGTGCTCGAGCTTGCCGGCCAGGTACCAGGGTTCGCCGCGCTCACCGCCGCCTCGCACGTGGGCCACCGCGAAGGCCGCGCCACGCTGGAGCAGTTCCAGGCGGGATACCGAAAACCAGGGATCCAGCGCCTCACCGTAGGCGCCGTAGCCATACAGCAGCGTCGGCAGTGGCTGGTTCGCCAGGTCCTTGCGACACACCACGGACACCGGTACCCGCTCGCCGTCGTGGGACTCGGCCCACAGCCGTCGGCAGTGCAGGTCTTCCGGTGTCAGATCGCCGTGCAGCGGCTGCCGCTTGAGCAGCTGGCGCTCGCCGCTATCGAGGTCCAGCGACCACCAGTTTGGCGGGGTGCAGAAGGATTCCTCGCGCAGGCGCAGCACCCGGTCGTCGAAGTGTGGGCTGTCGCCGAGCCCCAGGCTAAGCGGTGCGGGCGAGCAGGGCAGGGGGGCGTCGAGGGTGACGCTGTGGTCGGTGTCGAACTCGAGCCGCCGCAGGCGCACCTGGGCCTCGAGGTGGTCGCGTTCGGCGATCACCAGGCCCCAGGCGTAGGCGTCGACACCCTCCAGGGTGGCTTCCTGGCGATGGGGCACCAGTACCTGCCGCTGACCGCAGCGGTCTTCGTTCTCCACTTCCAGCTGAAAGTGCACCAGCCCTTCGTTGTG
>DJIP01000092.1 GCA_002433675.1 Halomonas halophila | reverse complement strand
TCGCGGTGCCAGGCCATGGGGGCGAGGGCGCGACGAATGGCAGCGGGGCCGTCGGCAGCGCCAACGCGGCCTTTGTTGCGAGCGACGCCGGCGTCACTGGCAAAGCCCGTCACCACGACGCCAGGTTCAGCCCCTGAACGGTAGGTGGCGATGCGCTGGTGCCAGCGCTCGCTGTTGGGCTCGGGATCGGTACGCCCCTGCCAGATACCCATGTCCGGATCGGTCAATGGCGCGATGGGAGACGAGGGGGAAGCGAGCTGCTCATCCATGGGTCAATACGCCCTCCAGCAGGCGATGCTTGAGCCGTCCTGGCTGGACGGCGTAGGCCAGTTCGGCCGGGCTATCGATGTTCCAGACGCACAGGTCGGCGGGGGCGCCGACGGCGATACGTCCAAGGTCTGGCTGGCCGATGGCCTGGGCGGCGTGACGGGTCATGCCGGCCAGTGCCTCTTGTGGCGTCAGGCGCAGCAGGGTGCAGGCCATGTTCAGCATCAGGGTCGGCAGCACGATGGGCGAGGTGCCCGGGTTGGCGTCAGAGGCCACCGCCATGGCAACGCCGGCACGACGCATGGCGTCGATCGGCGGGGCTTGCGTTTCGCGCAGGGTGTAGAAGGCCCCTGGCAGCAGGACGCCGACGGTACCGGCATCGGCCATCGCTGCGATGCCGTCGTCGTCCAGGTACTCGATATGGTCGGCGGATAACCCTCGGAACTGGGCCACCAGGGCAGCACCGCCGGACAGCGACAGTTGTTCGGCGTGGGCCTTGACCGGAAGGCCAAGCGCCCTGGCGGCCTCGAACACACGTCGGGACTGTTCGCTCGAGAAGGCGATGCGCTCGCAGAACACGTCTACCGCATCGACCAGGCCCTCGGCGTGGGCTGCCGGCAGGATCTGGTTGCATACCAGTTCGATGTAGCCATCGGCGTCGCCTGCATACTCCGGCGGCAGGGCATGGGCGGCCAGCAGGGTGGTGGTGACGCGAACGGGCAGTTGCTCGCCGAGACGTCGCGCCACCCGCAGCATCTTCAGTTCGTCGGCCAGGGTCAGGCCGTAGCCGGACTTGATTTCGACGCTGGTCACGCCGTCATCGATCATTGCCGTAAGCCGCTTTGCAGCGGCCTCGAACAGGGCCGATTCGTCGGCCGCCCGGGTCGCCGTGACGGTGCCGAGGATGCCGCCACCGCGACGCGCGATCTCTTCGTAGGAGGCGCCTTCCAGGCGCAGCTCGAATTCATCGCTGCGCTGCCCGCCGAAGACCAGGTGGGTATGGCAGTCGATCAGGCCCGGTGTCATGACGCCGCCTTGCCCCATGTCGACGGCGTCGCGATGTTGACTCGGGTCAAGGGTCTGCATGGGCCCCAGGGCGGAGATCCGACCCTCCTCGATCGCTACCCAGTGGCGCCCGGGCAGGGTGGTCAGTCCGTCGAAGATCGCCAGATCGCGCCACAGCAGGCGCTTGGGTTGCTCGGACATGGGCTGCTCCGTGTCGGTTAATGTATATACAAATAATGCCTTCAAGGCGATTCGTCAAGCCGCTGAATGGCCCTCGGTGCGCTGCCATGTCTGCCGGGTGATGCTGTCGAGTTGCTGGCTAAACAGTGGCTTGGAAGCGTTTTGTACGCCTGATTAAAGGCCGCGGCGCCTTGGTAGACCATGGTCGTAGTGCGCGTAAAGGCGCGAAATTCTGGTGGGATTGTCTTGTTTCAGTATATACAGATGCGGTTTTGTGTCAGGTCTGTTCTCTCCGGGCCACGGCCGAGGTGACTGCCTTGGCCTGGATGGCCTGTCATCTGTCCTGGCCTCGGGGCCGATCCTGTCTTTCCTGAACCGCGAGTCGATGAGGGTCCAGAGCGGGCCTCAAGCATGCTCTGGCGATGTCGAGTGCCTTGCTGGCTGGCTCGATGGCGTGGTGTATATACAAAAAACGATGTGATTCTGGAGGTGCGGTTTGGTCGTCGTGATGTGATGGGTGACCGTGCGTCGGAGGCGCTGCAACAGCGCGCAATGACGTAGCGTGATAACGCCGTTTAACGACCAATTTTGAGAAGAATCTTGTGGCGTCTTAGACCATGGTCTAAAGGCGCTGTGGGGGAAGGCTTTGCCACTATAGCGGTTCAAATGTATATACAAACAAGATGACACTTACGAGTTGGTTAACACTTCGACGAGGTTCCCTTCATGGCGACGACTCCTGGTTCCTCGGTAGGCCAGACACCCCTCGGCCTGCTGTTGTTCAAGCTGCTGGTGCCTAGCGCCATCGGCATCTTCATCTTCTTTGTTCCGGTTGCCTGGGAAGGTCGAACCACGATTCCGCTGGATCATCTGGTGACCGCAGCGCGGGCCGGGCTCGGTGATTGGGCGAGGTTCTATGCCCTGGCATTGATCATCGCCGGTGCGGCCTATCCGCTGATAAAGGGAGACTGGCGACGCAGTCTCACCGACAAGATCTTCACCGTGCTGAAGCTTCTCGGGGTGGTGGCGGCGCTGTTGACCATGACCTCTGCCGGCCCGGCGCTGCTGCATCAGCCGGACATGCTGCCCTTTCTCTACGACAAGCTGGTGATCCCGGTGGGGCTGATCGTGCCGATCGGTGCCATCTTCCTGGCGCTGCTGCTGAGCTATGGGCTGCTCGAGCTGATCGGTATTCTGGTTCAGCCCGTCATGCGACCGCTGTGGCGCACCCCGGGTCGAAGCGCCATCGATGCGGTGGCCTCCTTTGTCGGCAGCTACTCGATTGGACTGTTGATCACCAGCCGTGCCTACGCCGGCGGCCAGTACTCGGCGCGGGAGGCGGCCATTATTGCCACCGGCTTTTCCACGGTTTCTGCTCCCTTCATGATCATCGTCGCCAAGACCCTGGGGCTGATGGACTACTGGAACGCCTACTTCTGGATCACCCTGGTGATCACCTTCGTCGTCTCGGCGGTGACCGCGCGGCTGTGGCCCTTGTCCCGCATGGACAACACCGCAACCGACGGCGAGCCGGAAGCACGCAAGGGCGATCGCCTGGCGCTGGCGTGGCGCACCGGCATCAAGGTGGCCGAGGAGGCGCCGAAGCTGGGGTCGAGTGTCCGCAAGAACCTGACCGAAGGCCTGGTGATGGCGATCAGTATCCTGCCGTCTATCATGTCGGTGGGGCTGCTGGGACTGCTGGTGGCCAAGTACACCCCGCTGTTCGAGTGGCTGGGCTGGCTGTTCTACCCGGTGGTGGCGATGTTCGGCATCGACAACGCCCAGGAGCTGGCCCAGGCCAGTGCTGCGGGTCTGGCCGAGATGTTCCTGCCGGCACTGCTGCTCGGTGGCGACGCAGGCATCGACTTCGTGGCGCGCTTTGCCGCCGGCGTGGTCTCGGTGTCGTCCATCCTGTTCTTCTCGGCGTCCATTCCCTGTGTGCTGGCCACCCGGATTCCCATCACGATATGGCAGATGCTGGTGGTATGGGCGGTACGGGTGGCCCTCACCCTGGTGATGGCGATTCCGGCAGCCATGTTGCTGCAGTAACCTGATCGTTCGGCTTGTAGCCAAAAGCCATTCGCCAAAAACCATTGACCAAAGGCACGAGGGCCGGACAATCACTGTCCGGCCCTCGCTCATTGTTGAGGCAGTGCTTGTCTTTCAATCCTTCCACGCCGAGCGCAGCTTGTAGCGATCTCCCGGGTGGATCAGCACGGCGTAACTGATGAGCAGGTCATTTGACCAGGTGCGCCGCCGCAGCTGCAGACAGGGGAGCGAGGTGGAGATGGCCAGTTCCTCGGCCTGCTGCGTGTCTGCCGAAACGGCCTCAACCACGTGTTCGATATCGGTGATCGGCCAGGCCTGGATCAGCACCTGATGGGGCGTAGTGAGGGTAAAGTCGGCGTCCAGATAGCCGGGCACATGACGAGGATTGACGTAGCGCATCTCGAGCTGGATGGGCTCATCGTTTTCGTGATGCACGATGCGGGTATGGAAGACCTTGCTGCCTCGCTTGACCCCCAGTTGCAGTGCGATTTCCTCACTGGCATCGATGGCTTCGGCTCGCTGTACCCTGGCCCGATAGTGATGCCCGCGGCCGCGGACCTCTTCGGCGATGTTGTGGACCTCCATCAGCGAGGATTCTGCCTTGCGTTCGGTGACGAAGGTCCCCGCGCCCGGCTGGCGGGTAAGATAGCCGCGCTGAACCAGCTCGCGGATAGCCTTGTTGGCTGTCATGCGACTCACATTGAAGTCGAGCGCCAGCTGCTCCTCACCGGGAATGCGATGGTCGGTGGGCCATTCCCCCCGCTGGATCTTGGCCAGGATGTGCTGTTGAATCTCGAGGTAGCGAGGCGCGGGTCGAGCCATGGGCCGTCCTTGGTGAAGATGAAAGGTAACTTTTGCTAGTGTACCGGGACGATCATCGCTTGGCATCGTCACGCTTGTCGTTGTTGTCAGGCGGTGCCGTGCTTTCGTTATATCCGTTTGGCCGTTGCCACATCCATTGCTCCCGTTCATTGCCGTGAGGTTTTCCCATGTCCGACGCGCGACTCTCCAGTCCAGCGGCCCTTCGCAATCGCGAACCCATCCACGCGGTGCTCCGCCAGTGCCTGGGAAGCCATGCCCGCGTGCTGGAGCTCGCCAGCGGCAGCGGTGAACACGGACTCTATATGACGCAGTGTCAGCCGGGCTGGCTATGGCAGCCGAGTGACGCCTCCGAGACGGCGCTGGCGTCCATCGCTGCCTGGCGCACGCTTGCAGCAGAGCGGGACAGCGGGGGAGATAGCGAGGGGGAAAGTAAAAGCGAGGCGCAGAAGGAGGGGCCGTCGGGGGGAACGTCCGAGCAAGTGACACAGCAGGGCGGCAATCTGCTGGCGCCGGTACGCCGCGACGTGCTGGAACCCTGGCCGGAGGCAACCTTTGACGCCCTGGTGGCGATCAATCTGATCCATATCTCGCCGTGGGAGGTGACGCCGGCGCTGATGGCAAAAGCCCAGGCCCACCTCGAGCCGGGTGGCGTGCTGTTTCTGTATGGTCCCTACCGGCGAGGTGGTGAGCACACCGCGCCGTCCAATGCGGCCTTCGACGCCGACTTGAGGCGCCGTGACCCGCGCTGGGGCGTGCGGGACCTGGAGCAGGTGACCGAGGTCGCCGCCGAGCACGGGCTGAGCCGGGAGGCTGTCCACGAGCTGCCGGCCAACAATCTGGCGCTGGTGTTCCGTCGGCAGTGACCGCCGGCCTGCCACTGACAGGCCGGCCCTGTCGGTTCAGGCGTTCTTCTCAAGCCAGCGATAGTAGTCCTCGAGCCCCTCGCGGATATCGGTGAATCGTGGCTCGAAGCCGAGATCCTCGCGCGCGCGGGTGATGTCCAGGGGGCTGCCCCGCACCACAAAGGGGCCCGGACCCAGGCGCATGCCGCTGTCATGGCCGAGCAGGTCGGTGACGCTGTCGACGATGTCCTGGTGGGCGATCGGTACCCCGCAGGAAATGTTGTAGTGGCGGTGTGGCACGCTGTCGGCATCGAACAGCGCAAGGATGCCCCTCGCGGTGTCCTCGACGTGGGTCCAGTCGGTGGTCTGGTCGCGCCCGTTGTCAGGGTGCACATCGCGCAGCCCCTCGAGTGGTCCGAACATGGCCTGGTAGACCGCGTGCATGTGGGACGGGCGCTTGCCGGGGCCATATACGAAGAACAGTCGGGCCTGGCGGATGTCCATGCCATAGGTCGCCGTGTACTGGTCGCCGTAGAGCTCCCCGGAAATCTTGGTGGCGCCGTAAAGGTCGGTGGCCTTGTAGGGCATGGTCTCGACCTGGGGGCCTGCGGCGTCACCGTAGACCGCGCCGGAGCTCATGTTGACCACCTTGTCGATGCCCAGCAGACGACAGGTCTCGTAGACGTTCAGGGTGCCCATGGCGTTGATCGACAGGTGCTTGAAGGGGCGGGTCTGGAAGCTCGGCCCGGCGATCACCGAGACGCCGTGAATGACGCCTTCAAGCTCGTCGCGATAGCGTAGAAAGGTCTCGAACAGGGTATGGGTGTCGAGCACATCCACCGCTTCGAAGTGGATGTTGTCGCGCACTTCCTCGAGGTAGTCGAGCCCCATGCGGTCGACGTGGGGGGCGGCCATATCGCAGATGATGACCTTCTTGCCCTGGCGGGCGAGCAGGGTGGCGACCCAGGAACCGACGTGGCCGAGGCCACCGGTGATCAGTACAGCCATGGCATGACTCCTTGTGATAGGTGAGCCCGCCGGGCAAGGCCCTGAAGCCTTGCCCGATCGCGGCGTCATTTGAGCAAGAGGTTGGGGAGGAACATCACGATGGACGGAAACAGCGTGATCACGATCAGCACCGCCACCAGCGGGATGTAGAACGGCAGGGTGGCCCGCACCAGGGTGTTGAAGGGCAGGTCGGTGATCTTCTGGATAGCGAACAGCACCGTGCCCACCGGTGGCGTGATCAGCCCGATCATCAGGTTGAAGATCATCAGCACGCCGAAGTGCACCGGATCGATGCCGTACTGCACCACCACCGGCACCAGCAGTGGCGTCAGCAGAAACAGCGCCGGTACCGAGTCGATGAAGAGTCCGATCAGCAGGATGAACAGACTCAGCAGCAGAAGCAGCACCATCGGGTCGCTGACCGTGGCGAGCAGGAAGTCGGCGACCAGAGCGGTGACCTGGTAGCGCGCCAGGATCCAGCTGTAGAGCGCGCTGCCGGCGATGATCAGCAGCAGCACCGAGGTGTCGATGGCGGTGTCGCGCAGGATCTGGACGAACTCGCGCAGGGTGATCGAGCGATAGACGCAGAACGAGATGATCATGCAGTAGAGCAGCGCCACCACCGAGGCCTCGGTGGGGGTGAA
>DJIP01000244.1 GCA_002433675.1 Halomonas halophila | reverse complement strand
CGAGGGGCGGGACGAGAGGCGAGTGTCGGGTGTTGTCATTGGAAACCTCCTTGGGAAGGTCTCCAGTCTCGCCAGACTGCCCCTGTCGATGACATATCCTTATGAGGGTAGGCTGCCATGACGGCCCGGTGGCAGGTCTTTCTCTCCTGCCGCTTCAGAGCGGGTGCGTCAGTCGCGCTGTTGGCGGGAGATCAGCGCTACGTGATCGAGAAAGGCGCGAAACAGCTCGGCCTGACTCGAGACCTGCAGGCGCTGGTAGACGTGCTTGCGATGGACCTTGACGGTGCCGTCGCTGATACCGAGCTCGCGCGCTGCCGACTTGGCCGAGTGACCCGCCAGCAGCAGGCGCACGATATCCTGCTCACGCGGCGTGAGTACCCCCTGGCCAAAGCTCGAGAAGGCAGCGTCGACGGGCTCGATGTCCTGGTGTTGTGGTTCGAAGGCGCTGCGTTGCCATGCCCAGAACCGCTGAAGCAGGGCTTCGACGACGGGCGCCAGGTGGCGCAGCGCCTGCATGGTACGCCTGGTCAGTGGTGGTGACTGGGTACGAAAGCCGAGAGACAGCACCATGACGGTGTCGTCGCTGACCCGTGCGAAGAGCCCGATCTCGTCCTTGAGTCCCAGGCCGCGATAGTAGTGGTGGTAATACTCGCTGCTTTCGAAGCGGTCCGGCGCCAGATCTCGCAGACGGTGGGTTCCACTGTCCTGACCCGACTCGATGGCCTGGAACATGGGGTCGAGCAGATAGACGCGACTCAAGTAAGGGTCGATGTCGCGCTGTCGGCGCTCGGGGGGATAGTTGTCATGGACCACTCGCGGGCGGCCTCGGCCCTGGTAGGCATGCAGGATCAGGGTGTCCATGGACACCAGCTCGGCGAGTGCCTGTTCCAGCTGTCGCGGCAGGTCGCTGCGATCGGCACCCTGAATCAGGCCAGCCAGTCGTTGGTGCCAGGCCTGGGCTGCGCTGGATGCCAGATAGTCGATGGGGGTCATGAGTTTCGCTGGGTCGAAAGTCTGAAGCCCCCACTGTATCACTTTGCCGCTGCTGTCAGTGGTCGTCCCAAGGGGCTGCCGGGCTCGGCGTGACGTGGCGCTTTGGGGAGTGGGGCTGCTATCTTGGACTCCTTTGCCAACGGGACGGCAGCATGAGCGTAAGCATGACGACTCCAGGGGGCGGCGACAGGGCGAGCCGGCGCGAGATCTTCGGTTGGGCGATGTTCGACTTCGCCAATCAGGCCTACACCCTGCTGATCATTACCGTGGTGTTCGGCGAACTCTTCACCACCGTGATCGTCGGCGATCGAGGCGACGACTTTCGCCTGGCCAACCTGCTGTGGAGCCTGGCGCTGGCGTTGAGTTTTCTGCTGGTGGTGGTGACCGGCCCGCTGTGCGGGGCGGTGATGGACTACCGCGCCGAAAAGAAGCGCTTCCTGTTTGCCAGCTATCTGGCCACCATCGCCACCACCGCCATGCTGTACTTCGTCGAGCCGGGTTACGTGGCACTGGGCTTTGTGCTGATCATCCTGTCCAACTACGCCTACTCTATGGGCGAGTCCTTTATCGCGGCCTTTCTGCCGGGGCTCGGGCCGCCGGAGAAGCTCGGCGCCATCTCCGGTTTCGGCTGGGCGCTGGGCTACGTCGGCGGGCTGGTGGCGGCGGGTTTCACCCTGGCCATCCTGGGCGAGGCCACCGCGGAGAATTTCGAGCGGATCCGTTGGGTCGGGCCCTTCGCTGCGGGCTTCTTTCTGGTGGCGGCAATCCCGACCTTCCTCTGGCTCAAGGAGCGCGCCGAGCCCCAGCCCCATCGTCAGCCCTTCGCCCGCATCGCCTGGCAGCGGGTGTCGACCACCTTGCACGAGCTACGTCGGTTCCGTGACCTGGGGATGTTTCTGACCTCGGTGCTGTTCTCCATGGCCGGTGTCTACATCATCATCGCCTTCGCCTTCATCTATGGCGCCCAGGTCATCGGCTGGCAGGAAAGCACCCGCAACCTGATGTTTATCATCGTCCAGATCACCGCCGCGGCAGGGGCACTAGGATTCGGCTTTATCCAGGACCGCATCGGTACCCTGGTGACCTATCTGATGACCCTGGTGCTGTGGGTGCTGGCGATCCTTGCCATCTGGGCCACCCCCGAGGTCACCGCCTGGCTCAACGCCACCTGGGGACTCGACTGGCAGGCCGAGCAACTGTTTCTGGTGGTCGGCTGTCTGGCGGGCCTCAGCCTCGGCTCCAGCCAGTCGGCCAGTCGGGTTCTGGTAGGCCTGTTCTCGCCCCGTCAGAAGGCGGCGGAGTTCTTCGGGTTCTGGGGGCTGGCCAACAAGCTGGCGGGGGTCACCGGCATCGTCGGCCTGGGACTGCTGCAGGCGGCGGTGGGGCTCAAGGCCTCTATCCTGCTGTGCGCCGCCTTCTTCATCATCGCCATCGTCATCTGCGCGGGCGTCAATCAGCGCCGTGGCCAGCGGGTGGCCGGGGAGTGGGAAGCCCGGCTGGACGATACGCACTAAACCAACTGGGCCGAGCGAACGGTATCGAGGACCTTGGCCCAGAGACCCGCACCGAGGATGTTTGAATGCTGCCGGACGCGCTGTTCGCACCCGATACCCTGATCCTTTTGTCGGCGATCTTCGTCCTGGCGGGAATGGTCAAGGGAGTCCTCGGCATGGGCATGCCCACGGTACTGCTGGCGCTGTTGACCGCGACCCTGGGGCTTCCGTTGGCGATGGCGCTGATGCTGGTACCCACGGTGGTCACCAACGTCTGGCAGGCCCTGGTGGGAGGGCATCTGCTGGCGCTATGCCGGCGGCTCTGGCTGTTTCTGTTGGCGGCGGTGCTGGCCGTCTGGCCGGGGGTGTGGGTACTGGCCAGCGTAGAGGCTCACTGGCTGTCGTTGCTGCTGGGGCTGTTGCTGATGCTCTACGCGCTGATGAACCTGAGCGGTCGGCGACTGCACTTCTCGGGAAGCCCGGTGCAGTCCGGCGCCGTCGGCGCGATGAACGGCGTCCTGACCGGGCTGACCGGCTCCAGCGTCTTTCCCGGGGTGCCCTTTCTGCAGGCCATCGGACTCTCGCGGGACGCCCTGGTTCAGGCCATGGGGCTGTTGTTCAGCCTGTCGACCCTGAGCCTGGCGCTGGCACTCGGCGAACGCGAACTACTCTCCACCGACCTGCTGCTGGCGTCGAGTCTGGCGCTGCTGCCGGCGAGCCTCGGCATGTGGTGGGGCGCCTGGCTCAGGCGCCGGCTATCCGAGACCCGTTTTCGCCAGGTGTTTCTGCTTGGCCTGCTGGCCATGGGGGGCTACCTGGTGACGCGTTCGCTGCTTGTTGCCTGAACAAAGGCCCGACTGCTATCGAGCGCTTTGTCGAGCCATCGCAGGCGCCGTCAGGCGTTGCCGGGGCGCCCTCGAGCACATTACTTCGGCCGTTCCAGGGAGAACAGATCGGTGCAGCGCGCGTAGTCGCTGCCGGCCATGCGGCCGATCGGTGCCAGCGCCTCGCAACTGACGTGTCGACCGTTCCACACGCCAGGATCGGCGTGGATGACGGTCACCTCAGCCAGTACCAGGTTGCCTGACAGCGGACGGTCGCCGAAGTGCAGGATATCGTGAAGGCGACAGCCGAAGGCAACCGGAGCCTCCTGAATACGCGGAACCCGCAGTTTTCCCAGGCTGGCCTTGGTCAGCCCGGCATGGTCGAATTCGTCGCCCTGGGGCGGCAGGCTGGCGCTGGTGGCGTTGAGCGCCTCGGCCAGCGCCTCACCACCGATATGCACGATGCACTCGCCGACCTGCTTGAGGTTGGCGATGGTGTCCTTGGTGGCACCTTCGCCGTTGAGCAACGGAGAAAACGCCAGCACGGGGGGATCGACGCTGGCCACATTGAAAAACGAGAAGGGCGCCAGATTGGCATGACCGCTCTCGCTCAGGGTCGACACCCAGGCGATGGGGCGCGGAGCGATGGCTCCGGAGAACAGTCGATAGATCAGGCCGGCATCCAGATCGCTGACCTTGAGGGTGGCGTCGTCGCTCACTGTCGAACTCCTTGTATTCATTACCGTTGTAACAGCGCCCATGGTGGTGGTGCCCGTTGGCGTAGGGGGGCGAGGCATTGCCCGAGACGTCGACGAGCGCAGACACTTTTCAGACAAGTCCTGGTGGCTATCCCAGCACGCCGAGCAGGACAGGTCCAGCCTTGCGAAGCTACACGACCGAGGCCATCGCGCCGGGCCTGGTAAGACACCAGGGCCCGGTGAATTGCCAGGTCCTGGCCTGGAGCCACCAACCAGGCCCCGGTGCCTGGTCGGCGACGGCGGGCGTTCAAGGGAGTGGCGATTCGAGGAAGTCACGCAACTGTGTTGCGGCCTGCTGGATGTTCACCACGCCGTCGATGTGGCCGCGGTCACCCTCCAGGGCCTGAAGGGACACCGGGGTGCCGTCGGCTTCGATCAGTGCGGCGGTCTCGCGGACCTTCTGGGGCGAGAACACCAGGTCGTCTTCGCTGTAGAGCATCAGGGTCGGGGCCTCGATGGCGGCCAGGCCCGCCTCCAGGCTGTCGCCGTGGCCGGTCATGAAGGCCTGGTTGGCCTTGACCAG
>DJIP01000245.1 GCA_002433675.1 Halomonas halophila | reverse complement strand
GTTAAAAATCGGCTGGTGCGTCAGTCCGGTCAATATGCTCGTTTACACCCCGTAATCTGCGCTGTCGCACCGATTTTTGCCTTGTCTAACCTTCGCTCGCCGACTTTTCGGACAAAGCCATTGGCGGATCGTCAGTAGTACTTGGGTGCACACGGCCAGGCCCATGGGGCCTGGCTTTTTTTGGCGCGGTCGTTGATGGCAGGGGCGACGTATTGATGACCGATAACCCGCTGGTGGTGCTCAGGTCAGATGGTTGTCCCAGCGCAGCGGCAAGGCGGCCAGATGGCGATGGTGTCCGCGATCGTCGATGCGGTGCACCTCGCCGCCGCCGGTGGTGACCAGGTAGCCCCCAGCGCCGTCGCAGCGCAGTCCTGCGGCATCCTCGATATCGAATTGTGCCAGCAGCTCGCCGCTGGCCCTGCCCAGCACCAGCACCTTGTTGCCTCGGGGAGCGGAAATCGCCGCACTCGGGCGCACCTGGCTGGCCGCCACGCTGGCGGTGTACTGGGTCAGACGCGCCTGCAGAGGTGAGGGCAGTACCTGCTCGCTGAAGCTGCCGTCCGGCGCGCGCCTGGCGATCAGCGGATGGTCGGTCTCCCACTCGGGGCCCTGGAACTGGTAGCCGGCGATGATGGTGCCGTCGGGGGCGATATCCAGATGGCGACAGCTCAGCTGGTGGTGGGACGGTCGATGTCGTTCGCGGATCTCGCCGCTGTGGCGATCGAGCAACAGCAGGGCGGGGTCCATATCGCTGAGGTTGAGCTTGGCCCGTCCGCTGTCGGGATGGGTGCGGATGCCGCCCAGCGCCACCACCAGGGTCTCGCCATCGGGCATCAGGCCGACCTCGTGGGGACCGATACCGTCGAGAAGGTGGTCGCCCACATGCCGGTAGTCGTGTTCGGCGTCGTGCACCTGAATCAGCCCCATGGCGTCGTCGATGCGATGGGCGGTGACGTAGAGCCAGCGTCCACTCGGGTCGAATACGCCGTGGCCGTAGAAGTGCCGCCCCGGACCTGCGCTGATCTCGAGCGTCGATGTCTGGCGCCTGGCGTCGAGCACATGGAAGCGGTGGCCCGGCCGTCGGGCGAACAGCACGACCTCATCACGACCCGGTCTGAGGCAGCCGCCGTGGCAGCGCTCGGGGCTCGGCAGCAGAAAGTGGCCCGCGCCGTCGCGGCGCAGCCCAGCCAGATGGTGCCCACCGTCATTGTCGTCCACCGCGCTGAAGTACCACTGCCGGTGGCCGTCATTGTCCAGCGCCCACAAGCTGGCCGGAAGACCAGTGGCGGCCAGTCCCAGCAGCGACGCCTTGAGCAGGCGCCGCCGGGACAGAGAAGGAAGTGACGCCACCGGGTCAGTCTCCGTCGCTGGAATTGAAGCCCTTGACCACCCCCAGGGCGGGGGCGATCTGATCATCGAGCAGCGCTCGCAGCTGGGCCACTTCCAGGTAGAGGGTCGCCAGCGCTTGCCGCGATGACGGGTGCTTGGGTTCGCCATCGATACTGTCATCGAGAGCATCGACGATGCCCCCCTCGATGGCTTCGGCCTGTTCGAGCGTGTCCTCAAGCTGGCGAGCAAAGGCGTCGCCCAGCTCGGCGTGGCCGGCCTGGTCCAGCCAGGTTTCGAGGCCCGGCTGGAAGTACTGCTCCAGGCCCGCCAGGCTGGCGGCCGCCAGGGCCACCGATTGGCCACTGCGCCAGGCCTCTGCGCGATAGGCGTTGGGCGCGGCGCCCATCAAGCCGAGCGGCTCGCCGAGGCGCTTGTCCTCCAGAATCTCGAGAGACTGCATCGCACCGTGCAGGGTCGCCTCGTTGTAGCTGTCGGTGGCCAGGTAGTGCGGCGCAAAGGCCTGCCAGTCGGCAATCACGGCGTCGCTGACGGCGACCAGGTGCGTGCCGATGGCCCCGGCCAGGGCGCAGGGCAGCGGATCGCCCAGCGAGCGGCTGGCCATGACGTCGTCGTAGAGCAGCACTTCAAGGGCCGGGAATCCCTGCTCGGCGACACCGGCCTCGGCGATGTCGTCGGCGCTGACGGGGGTGTCCCGGCGTAGCCTGGCACCGACGCGGGTGCCTACAAGATTCTTGGCGTCAGGCCAGAACTGCAGCTGCCAGGCACGGCTATCGACCTCGATTGGCCCGAAGTCGACAAAGCGCACCGCTTGCCAGGCCTGGTAGGCTGCAAGCCACTCACTGCGCAGCGCCGGTCGGTCGACCTCAGCCTCGCCGCAGCTCGCCTCCAGGCGTTTGGCCAGTGCCTGGGTCCGGCTTGCCAGTTGCCGATAGCCAAGCCCGATATCCTGATGCCAGACGCTGCGCGGGGAGCTTTCGTTCTCTGCATCGTGCGCGGTGCCATCGCTGGTGTCAGCGTTGGCGCCAGCGGAACCCTGGGCCAATGCCGTCCCGGGCCCACCCAGCGTCAAGCTGGCGGTCGCCAGCAGCAGGGCGGCTGCCAGGGCGCTGCCCGAGTGTCGTGAAGAAGTCGTCATAGGGAGTTCAGGAAGTCCAGTAGTTGTTGGCGCTCACTCGCCTCGAGCGCCTTGTAGGCCTCTCGTGAAGCGTCGGCTTCGCCGGCGTGCCAGAGGATCGCCTCTTCCAGGGTGCGTGCCCGTCCGTCGTGCAGGAAGCCCGCCTGGGGGTTGACGCTCTGGGCCAGGCCGAGCCCCCACAGTGGCGGGGTGCGCCACTCGTTGCCGTCGGCCTGGTACTCGGGGCGACCGTCGGCGAGGCCTTCGCCCATGTCATGCAGCAGCATGTCGGTGTAGGCCCACAGCGTCTGACCGGCCAGCTCGGTACGCTCTGTGTCTTCTGGCGTGGTCAGCGAGGGGCGATGGCAGCTGGCGCAACCCAGAGAGTTGAAGTGGCGGGCGCCGGCCTGAACCTCTGGCGAATCCATGTCGCGTCGCTCGGGTACCGCCAGGCTCGAGGCGTAGAAGGTGATGAAGTCGGCGACCTCGTCACTGACTTCGGGATCGCCGCCATCGGGGAAGTCCTCGCAGCCCTGGCCCGGCATGCAGTCGGTGCTCGCGGCCAGGCGCGAGGTCAGGCCCATGTCACCGGCAAAGGCGTGCAGGCTCTGCTGCTCCACCGTGGGCTCGCCGGCCTTCCAGCCGAAGCGGCCCAGCACGGTGGTCTGCTGGCGCACGTCCCACACCCGGTTGGGCCGGCCCGAGATGCCATCGCCGTCGGCGTCCTGCTCGTCCGCCCAGGCCAGGATCTGCGCCTCGTCGACCACCTCGAGCAGGCCCAGGCCGATCATCGGCGGGGCGACCCGGGGGGACACCAGCAGATTCTCGGGCAGCTCCCCGTAGGCAGGATCCTCGATGGAATAGATAGGCGCCTTGAGTACCACGCGGTGTCCGTCATCGAAGGTTATCTCGCGATCCTCGAGGGTGCGCACCATATCGGCTTCCGGCGTGGCGCCGGGAATCGCCGCCGTCTGCAGCTGGCGCCCGTAGTGGGGTACCGGAACGGCACCGGTGCGCCTGACGATGTCGTGATCCTCGTCGCTCTCGGCGGGCAGCGACAGTCGCAGGAACAGCGACACCGGCGCCTCGCCAGGGGCCGCAGGGTGACCGCGGCCATCCTTGATATGGCAACCCTGGCAGCTGTTGGTATTGATCAGCGGTCCGAGGCCATCACGGGCGTCGGTGCTGGCGGGGGCCACCACCCAGGGGTTGCGGAAAAAGCTGTTGCCGACGCTGAAGTCCAGGCGCTTGGTCATGCTCATGTTGCCCAGGGGCAGCGAGTAGGCGTTGTGGTCGAACTGGCTGACCGAGCCTTCGCCACC
>DJIP01000118.1 GCA_002433675.1 Halomonas halophila | reverse complement strand
CGTGGTGCGTGTCGACAGCCTCGACGAGGCCATCGCCCTGACCAACGCCCACGAGTACGGCAATGGCACCTGCCTGTTCACCCGCGACGGCGAGGCGGCGCGGCGCTTCACCGACGCCATCGAGGTCGGCATGGTGGGCATCAACGTACCGCTGCCGGTGCCGGTGGCCAGCCACAGCTTCGGCGGCTGGAAGCGTTCGCTGTTTGGCGACCTGCACGCCTACGGCCCTGACGCGGTGCGCTTCTACACCCGCCGCAAGGCGGTGTCACAGCGCTGGCCCTCACCCTTCGAGACCACCCAGGCGGAGTTCCACTTCCCCTCCGGCGGTCAGTAGGCACCGAGAAGACCACGGGCCCTGCGGGGCCCGTTTTGTCTGCGACAGCGCGAGCCGCTGATAACCACTGACACGCGACTTATACACAGCTATCCACAACCCCTGCACCGCCTGCCCACCGCTTTTCACAAGGTGCCGCACAGAGTTATCCACAGAACGACTCACACGTTCATCCCCACCTTTATCTCCACGCCTCGCCCGCAAGTCGGCCCCCGCCATCGCCAGGTTATCCACACCCGGCCCCGGTGCAGCGCGTCATCCCTTCGCTCCATCCCCTGCTTCATTGGCGGACACTGATACGCATCAAGCCGGCGGTGTCCGCGCGGGGCTAGCATGGCGCCTCTCTTCGCTCGGAGATCGTCATGGAACTGGTCTGTCCTGCGGGTAGCCTGCCCGCTTTGAAGCGCGCCGTGGACGAGGGCGCCAACGCGGTCTACTTCGGCTTTCAGAATGCCACCAACGCCCGCCAGTTCGCCGGGCTGAACTTTACCGACAAGCGTGCCCGGGAAGGTATCGACTACGCCCACGCCCGGGGCTGTCGGGTGTTCTGCGCGATCAATACCTACCCGCAGCAGTCGAGCCTGGCCCAGTGGCGCGCGGCGGTGGACCAGGCGGCTTCACTTCAGGTCGACGCCCTGATCCTGGCCGATCCGGGCCTTCTGGCCTACGCCGCCGAGCGCCACCCGGACATCCCCCGCCACCTGTCGGTGCAGGGCTCCGCCACCAGCCACGAGGCGCTGGCCTTCTACCACCGCGAGTTCGGCATCCGCCGCGCGGTGCTGCCCAGGGTGCTGTCGATCCACCAGGTGCGCGACCTGGCCCGCCACAGCCCGGTGGAGCTCGAGGTGTTCGCCTTCGGCAGCCTGTGCATCATGGCCGAGGGCCGCTGCTATCTGTCGTCCTACCTGACCGGCGAATCACCCAACACCCACGGCGTGTGTTCGCCGGCGGCCCACGTGCGCTGGGAAGAGACCGCCAGCGGACGCGAGTCGCGCCTGAATGGCGTGTTGATCGATCGCTACCGCGCCGACGAACAGGCCGGCTATCCGACCCTGTGCAAGGGACGCTTCAACGTCGAGGGCGACGTCGGCCACGCCATCGAGGCGCCGACCAGCCTCAATACGCTGGACCTGCTGCCCCAGCTGGCGGCGCTGGGCATCAAGGCGATCAAGATCGAGGGTCGTCAGCGCAGTCCGGCCTACGTGGCCAGCGTCACCCGCGTGTGGCGCCAGGTGCTGGACCACCTGCACCAGGCCGGCGACGACTATCGCCCCCAGGCCGACTGGAGCGCCGCCCTGGCGCCGCTGGCCGAAGGCTCCACCCATACTCTCGGCGCCTACGAGCGCGACTGGAAATGACAGGAGGCGAGATGACCGCTGCTTCACTGGAGTTGAGCCTTGGCCCGGTATCCTTCTACTGGACCCGCGAGCGCTACTTCGCCTTTTATGAACAGGCCTGCCACTGGCCGCTGACCAGCGTCACCCTGGGCGAGACCGTGTGCTCCCGGCGGCGCGACATGAAGCTCGCCGACTGGCTGGAGATCGGCCACCAGCTCGCCGCCGCCGGCAAGCAGGTGATCCTCGGCTCGCAGACCCTGATCGAGTCCAACGCCGACCTGCGCGACCTGACCAGGCTGTGCGACAACGGCGACTTCCTGGTCGAGGCCAACGACATGAGCGCGGTGCATCGGCTGTCCGAGGCGGGCCTGCCCTTCGTCGGCGGCCCGGCGCTCAACCTCTACAATGTGCCGACCCTGGAGATCCTCAAGCACGCTGGCATGTTCCGCTTCGTCGCCCCGGTGGAGTTGCCCGGCGCCGACCTGGCTCGGCTGCTGGCCGACGCCCGCGAGGCGGGACTGGCGCTGGACTGCGAGGTGCTGGCCTACGGCCACCTGCCGCTGGCCTGGTCGTCGCGCTGCTTTACCGCGCGCCACCACCAGCACCCCAAGGATCGCTGCCAGTTCGTCTGCCAGGACTATCCGGAAGGGCTGTCGCTGACCACCCAGGACGACAGCCGTCGACTGTTCACCCTGAACGGTATCCAGACCCTGTCCGGGGCCTGTCAGGACCTGCGCCACGAGCTTGCCGAGATGGCCGCAATGGGCGTCAGCGCGGCCCGGCTGAGTCCCCGTTCAGAGGGGATGGATGAGGTGGTGGCGGACTTCGACCTGGCCCGCCAGGGACGCTATCCGGCGCCCTCGCCGCTGGCGCTGGTGGACGCCGAGCTGTGCAATGGCTACTGGCACGGCCAGGCGGGGATGGATCTGGCGCCGGTGCTGGAAGACTAAGAGCCTCTTCCCTCTCACACCACCTCACTCGGGAGGCCGGTTTGCCGGCCTCCATCGCTAGATGGCTCACCCCGCCAGCCAAGAGGCTAAGCCTGGCGGGGCAGCCAGCGCTGCAACTGGCCCAGCACCTCGAGCAGGTAGGGATGCAGCAGTTCCATTTCCTGGCCATCCAGCAGGTTCTTCACCGTCAGCCCCAGTTCGGTATCGCCCTCCAGGCACAGCCGGCGCTGGAAGAACAGGCTGTCCGGGTCCTCCTCGCGGCTGGCCAGGCAGGCGAACTCCCGCCAGCCCCCCGCCACCTTCACCTCCCAGGGCAGATCGGTGACCTGCAGGCGACCGTGCGTGAGGGTCAGGGTGACCGCCAGCGCCAGATCGTCGATGGACAGGCACACCCGGCGCCCTTCGAGCACGTCGAACTCGCCGTCGGCCAGCGGCTCCGCCAGGGTGCGGTTTAGCCAGGGCTCGAGGCTTGTGCGCAACAGCGACAGGGGCAGCGGGCCGAGACGGCGCATCAGTGACAGATGCAGACGATGAGGCACCCGGGTCAAGGCGCCAGGCGCCAACGACGACGACAGCGAAGGGAGGGTGGGCAGGGCAGGAAGGGAAAGAGAAGGCAGTGGCAGCGAGCCGAGCGGCGACAGCGACATGACGGGTTCCTGGTCAAGCGGCACAACGCCGCCGGGTCATGCTAGCGATACCGTCACCCTCGGTTCATGACGCCCATCAAGCCCTCTGGTGTAGCGCTCGTTGAACGCTCTGACACAACCGAATGCCGGGGCCGAAATGGGAACTCTGCTACACTGCGGACATCATCGGGTTCGGCCCCTTGGCTTCACCCAGGTTCCGCAGAGCATCGAGTTCATAAGCGGAAAAGGAGCAACGATGTCCATCGAAACCAGCTTCGAAGGCTACCTCAAGGCCAAAGAGGGTGGCCACCTGCGTAGCATGAAGATATCGCATCGCGGCGCCGTCTCCGTGGACAGCGCCGAGCTGGTGCGGTCGCGCAAGGTCAAGAGCAACGTCAGGGCACTTCGCCGCAGCCTCGATCGCAGGGACAGCAAGCCGGAATGAGCGGCATCAAGCTGCTGCCACCTTTCGTCCTGCTGGTGGCCGGCTTCCTGCTTTGCCATTCGATCCCTTCCTGGCGACGCTACGTCATTCGTGCCAACGGACAACAGCTGACCTTGCGCAGCGCCATCGCCGGCTTTGGGGCTGCACTCCCGGTCTTCGCTGCGCTTTACCTCCTGCACGCTTTCTCTGACCCCTCCGCTTCTCCTTTCGCCAACCCAGACACCCGAGGCGAGCCCTTCGGCGAGCCCTTCGGCGAGCCCTTCCTGCAGACGTCGCTGGTTACCCTTACCATTGCGATCATCTGTCTGGCGTTTACGAAACTGGTGGCCTGGTACTATGCCTTCTATCTGGGCCAATCCCGTCTGCGCCAGCGCCTGGCCGGGTTTGCGCGTCGCAGCGTCGGGGCTAGCGTCTATCACCGACTGCAACGAGCGGCACAGTGGTGCCACTGGCAGAGCTATCGCTTCACCGTCCACGCCATGCGCAAGCTGATTGAGGGTGACCATGCAGAAACCCTCTACCTTGGCAGCCTGCTAGGCACCGGCAGCGGCCTCTGCATGTTCGTGCTGGATTCTCGCAAGGTGATCATCGGCAACGTGACTGGCATGCCCGAACCCTCGGCGCCCAAGGAGGAAAGCCAGATACGTGTGCTGCCCTACTTCACCGGGCACCTGTGCGAAGCCCATCTCCAGTTGCATATCACGACCGACTACACGCCCTACCTGGACGCCCAGAGTCGGGGCGAGGCCCACCGCGACTACGCCTTTGACATCGTGCTGGCCGCCCACAAGACCAGCTACGTCCGGGAGTTCGACATCCGTTTTTTCCGCAGCCGGTTCATCAACCACCACTGCCCCTGCGGCCACCCCGTCTACAACATCACCCGCTCCGGCCAGGCTGCCCCACCAGGGACGTCATAGCGTCCGCTGTCACGACGTTAGCTGAACGAAAACCACCCCTCCAGACACGACAATGGGCCCCGAAGGGCCCATCGTTGTGACGCTGGCTTATTCCCGCGCCAGCCGTGCTTTCTCGCCACGCATTCTAGTCGTGCTTTCCAACCAAACGTCGACTAGCCACACTTCGACCAGCCACAGCCGGCGTAGCAGGTGGGGCAGCCGTCCATCATGATCAGCTCGCCGCGACACTCGGGGCAGTTGCCGACCACGGCGGGGCCGGCGCCTTCGGCGGCGGGCTCGGCGGGCTTGCCATCCAGCGGCTCGACCGCGCCGCTCGGGGTCTCGTCCTCGACCTCGGCGGGGTACCAGCCGTGGCCGGAAGCCTGGCGCCGGGCGTAACGGCTGACCAGTTCCTCCACCGGAATCTGGTTGCCGTCGATGTCGAGGAAGCCGCGACGATAGAGGATCTGCTGGATCGACCAGGCGATGGCGGCGACCTCGGAGTCGTGGAACATCGGCTTGTTCCAGCGGTTCATGCCGCAGCGCACCAGGCCCTTGTCCCAGGCCACCTTGCGCAGATCCGCCACCGCCTGGGTGACGTAGCCGCCGCGGGCGGCCAGCGACAGGCTGCGCATGGTGGCGGTGATCCACTGGTGCTCGCTGGACAGCTGGCCGGAGGGGAAGAAGAACTCCACCGGGCGCTCGATGATCACCCGCTGGCCGTTGAGCACGCCTTCCACCGGCATGAAGGACACCAGCAGGTAGACCTTCTTGCGGCCTTCGGCGCCAACGTAGGAGATCTTCTCGGACACCGCCTCCAGCGTTCCCTCGGGGCGCGAGGGGATACGCATGGTCAGCGGGTTTTCCTCGGGCAGCGGGGCCGGCGCGGGGGCGGCCTCTTCGCTCTTGACGCGGTAGCCCACGATCTTGGAATTGATTTCGACAGCCATCAGCGGGCTCCTCCAGAAAGATGATGCGGGCGTGACACGCTCACGACCCAGGCATGATATTGCGGCTGGCCGACTGGCTGGCCGACCGGCGCGCCGCTGGTCCGATTACCACTTGCCATAGGTCCCCTCCTTCAGGCCGTCGTAGAGGTTGGCGGCGTTGTGTTCCTCGCCGTCGTAGATCACCGTCTCGTCGCCCTTGAGCTCGAGGGTCTCGCCGTTCTCCAGCTCGAAGATATAGGTGGTGTTCTTGAGGTCATCCTCGCGCACCAGCACGCCCTGGAAGGCCTCCGGGTTGAAGCGGAAGGTGGTGCAGCCCTTGAGGCGGCTCTGGTAGGCGTCCAGGTACAGGTCCTTGAACGCCTCGAAGGCAAAGTCGGTGGGCACGTTGACGGTCTTGGAGATCGCCGAATCGACCCAGGCCTGGGCCGCGGCCTGCACCGCCACGTGCTGCTTGGGGGTCACCGCGTCGGCGGTGATGAAGTACTCGGGCAGGTCGCTTTCCACCGCGTCGGCGTGCATGAAGTGGCGATAGGCGGCGAGCTCGAAGGACACCACCTCGACCTGTTCCTTGGTCTTCTTGCCGGCCTGGATCACGTTGCGGAAGTAGCGATGGGAGAACGACGGCTCGATGCCGTTGGAGGCGTTGTTGCCCAGCGACAGGCTGATCGTCCCGGTGGGGGCGATCGACGAGTGGTGGGTGAAGCGCGCACCGTGCTCGGCCAGTTCCGCCACCAGTTGCGGCTCGACCTCGGCGATCTTCTGCATATAGCGGCTGTAACGCGCGTGCAGGATGCGCCCGGGCACCTTGTCGCCGACCTCGTAGCCGTCACGGCCGAGCTCGGGACGCTCGCGCAGCATCTTCGGCGTCAGCTCGAACTCCTGCTCGAGGATCGGGGCCATGCCCTTCTCGCGGGACAGCTCCAGCGCCTGCTTCCAACCCTCCACGGCCAGCACTCGGCTGACCTCCTCGGTGAAGCCAAGCGACTCGGCCGAGCCGTAGGGCATCTTGAGCATGGTCATGGTCGAGCCGAGGCCCAAAAAACCCATGCCGTGGCGGCGCTTGGCCTCGATCTCGCGACGCTGGCCGGACAGCGGCAGGCCGCTGATCTCGACAACGTTATCGAGCATGCGGGTGAAGATCGCCACCACTTCGCGGTACTTGTCCCAGTCGAAGCGCGGCTTGTCGCCGAACGGATCGATCACGAAGCGGGTCAGGTTGACCGAGCCCAGCAGGCAGGCGCCCTCCGGCGGCAGCGGCTGCTCGCCGCAGGGATTGGTGGCGCGGATCTCTTCGCAGAACCAGTTGTTGTTCATGCGATTGACCTGGTCGATCAGGATGAACCCGGGCTCGGCGTAGTCGTAGGTGGAACGCATGATGGTGTCCCACAGCTCGCGGGCCTTGATCACCTCGACCACGCGGCAGGCCACGCGGCCTTCGGCGTCCTGGGTGTAGCCGTCCTCGATCACCGGCCAGTCGCGGTAGATCAGCTCGCTGTCGTCGACATCGCCCTTCTCGCCCTCGTGCAGCGGGAAGGCCAGCGGCCAGTCGGCGTCCTGCTTCACCGCTTCCATGAACTCGTCGGTGATCAGCAGGCTCAGGTTGAACTGGCGCAGGCGACCGGCCTCGCGCTTGGCCTCGATAAAGTCGCGCACGTCGGGATGGCCGACATCGAAGGTGCCCATCTGGGCGCCGCGACGGCCGCCGGCGGAGGCCACCGTAAAGCACATCTTGTCGTAGATATCCATGAACGCCAGGGGGCCGTTGGTGCCGGCACCGGCGCCGAACACGAAGGCGCCCTTGTGGCGCAGGGTGGAGAACTCGTAGCCGATGCCGCAGCCGGCCTTGAGGGTCATGCCCGCATCCACCACGCTGCCGAGGATGTCATGCATGGAGTCGCGGATGGTCCGCGACACCGTACAGTTGATCAGGCTGACCGCAGGCTTGTAGCCCTCGGCCCCGGCGTTGGAGGTGATCCGGCCTGCCGGCACGGCACCGTTTTCCAGCGCCCAGCGAAACTTCGGCAGCCACTTGTCGGCGGCGTCGCCCTCGACGGCGGCCAGCGCCTTGGCCACGCGGTCCCAGGTGGCCTGAAGGTCGGCGTCGACGGGCTCACCGTGGCGGTCCTTCAAGCGATACTTGGCGTCCCAGATGTCATACGAGGGGCCCTGCATGGGAACCTCCTGCGACAGGGCGGCGGCCTTGGCGGATGTGGTCATGAAAGCTTGTCTCCGATGAAGTTACCGGCAAATAAACGGGGTCGTAAAGGGTCGGATGCGCGCTCCGGATAAGCTCGGGCACCCTACCAGATATAGTAAAATTTTCGACCGGCGGCACAATATAAACGAAAAATCGGGCCATGGAAGACCCGATCGTTAATTCGGCTTTGGCGCATGAAAGGTAGCGCGGGTTACCCCGGGCGTCTCGCCCGGGGGCAGCCGCGATAAAGCGGACTAGACGGTGCGCGAGAAGCGCCCGCTGCCGGGGATCAGGTAGGCGTCGAAGGCCATGGCCACGTTGCGCATCATCAGGCGTCCCGCCGGCAGCACCCTGAGCACTTGTTGCTTGATCTCGATCAAGCCGTCGTCCTGCATCTCGTCGAGCTGGTCGAGGGCGCTGGCGAAATGCGTGGGGAAGTCGATAGCGTGACGGGCCTCGAACTCGGCGAAGCGCACCTCGCCGTGACACATCAGCGAGGTGATCAGCTCGGCACGCAGCTGGTCTTCGTCGCTCAGCCGATAGCCCCGCAACACCGGCAGCCGCCCGGCCTCGAGGTGCTCGGCGTACTCGGCGGTGGTCTTGACGTTCTGGCTGTAGGCGTCGCCGACCTTGCCGATGGAGGTGACCCCGAGCCCGATCATGTCGCACTGGGCGTGGGTGGAATAGCCCTGGAAATTACGCTGCAGGGTGCCGTCGTGACGGGCGCGACTGAGCTCGTCCTCGGGCAGCGCGAAGTGATCCATGCCGATGTAGACGTAGCCCGCCTGGGTCAGCCGCTCGATGGTCAGCTCGAGCAGCTCGAGCTTGCGCCCGGGCGGCGGCATGTCCTCGTCGCGAATCAATCGCTGGGCCTTGAACAGCGACGGCAGGTGGGCGTAGCTGTAGGCGGCGATGCGGTCAGGTCTCAGCGCCACCACCTTGGCCAGGGTAGCGTCGAAGCTGTCGCGGGTCTGCAGCGGCAGACCATAGATCAGATCCACCGACACCGAGGCAAAGCCGGCGTCCCGGGCGGCGTCCACCAGCGCCGCCACCTGGGCCTCGCTCTGCACGCGGTTGACCGCCTTCTGCACCAGCGGATCGAAGTCCTGGACGCCAAAACTCAGACGGTTGAAGCCCATCTCGCGCAGTTCGTGGATCTGGGCAGGGGTCACCGTGCGCGGATCCACCTCCAGCGAGAATTCCCGGCGCTGCTCAGGGGCGAAGCGGAAGTGGCGCGCCAGGGCGTCGATCAGCCCCTTGAGTTGGTCGTTGGACAGAAAGGTCGGGGTGCCCCCGCCCAGGTGCAGCTGGTTGAGCTCCCGGGACTCGTCGAACAGCGCCGCCTGCAGGGCGATCTCGCGCTTGAGTAGCGCAAGGTACTCGGCGGCACGCTCACGATTGTGGGTAATGATCTTGGAGCAGGCACAGTAGTAGCAGAGGCTTTCGCAGAAGGGCACGTGGACGTAGACCGACAGCGGCTTGGGCGCCTCCTGCTGACTGCGCTCGACCGCCTGGCGATAGTCGGCGACGCCGAAACCATCATGGAAGTGCGGCGCGGTGGGATAGGAGGTGTAACGCGGCCCTGGACGGTCGTACTTCTCGACCAGCGCACGCTGAAACGGCAAAACATCGGATGACATCGACAAGGCCCCTCATGACACGACCGCCCAGCGGCGGCATCTGTCGGCATTGTCGCACGTCGAATCGGCACGTCTCGGCAAGACGAAGCCAGACATGATCTGCATCAAATCACGGCCGTGACCTCGCGGCGCTTGCCCTTTATGGGGCCTGCCCGACAGAGGTAGTGCAACCGCGAGCCGACCGCAATGATGCCTCTACCACGCCAGTGATCCCGATCAAGCATAGTGCTGAAGACGTACCTCTCCCCGCCTAAAGTTGACCAACGTCATAGGGTATTGTCGCTGAGCGCTCCAATACTCGAGAGTTCCAAGGGACATCCCGCGGAAACCGTGATCCCTGACCCAAGCAGTACGCCGCTTGCGTCAGGCATCACGCCCCAAGACCGAGGAGCGCTCATCATGAAATGGATCCCCCTGGCCGCGCTTGGCGCCGCCTGTCTGTTCAGTCTCAACGCCCAGGCCGCCGGCGACGCCGCCGCCGGTGAAACCAAGATCGGCGCCTGCGCCGCCTGCCACGGCACCGACGGCAAGGCCACCGGCCCGATCTATCCCAACCTGGCGGGGCAGAACGCCGCGTACCTGGAAAGTGCGCTCAAGGCCTATCGCGAGGGCCAGCGTGGTGGTGGCATGTCCGCCATCATGGCGCCCCAGGCAGCGGCTCTGTCGGATCAGGATATCGCCGACATCGCCGCCTACTTCTCGTCCCTGACGCCCTGATCCCACCCTGGTGCGCGAAGCGTCCTCGGGGCGCTTCGCGCCTCGAGGTCATGCCATGACCCAAACCCCCCGCCATTTGCTCCGCCACAGGTCTTCCCCCCTGCGCCTACTTATCGTTCTGTTGGTGATGTGCTTGAGCCTGCCCGCCCTGGCGCTGGAATTCGATCAGTATCCCGGTGACCTCGGCAGCGCCAAGGGTGACATCGCGCTGTTTCAGGAGGCCTTTCCCGGTACGGACAGAGTCGAGCCGGTGGCCGACCTGCCGTGGCCGGTCAATGCACTCTACCGAGGCGACGAACTGCTCGGCTACGCCTTCGAAAGTGCCGAGGTCGCGCCGATCCCCGCCTACTCGGGCAAGCCGGTCAACCTGCTGATCGCCATCGATCCTTCCGCCAGCCTGCGCCTGGCCAAGGTGCTCAATCATTCCGAACCGATCATGCTGGTCGGTATCCCGTCCGAGCGGCTGGACGACTTCGCCGGCCAGCACCTGGGTACCTCGGTGACGTCGCGCCTGGAAGTGGGAGAAGACGTCGATGCCATCTCCGGCGCCACCGTGACCGTCATCGTGGTCAACGACACCATCATGCGGGCAGGACGCCTGGTCGCCGCCGCCCTTGGGCTGATCGAGGACCCGGCATCGGCCCCAATCGCCCGTGTGCGCGACGAGGTATTCGCCCCCGCCGACTGGCAGTCCCTGCTCGACCAGGGGGCACTGGGCCACCTGACCCTGAGCCAGGGAGAGGTCGACGACGCCTTCGTCGGCACCCCGGCAGAACACTACCTCAGCGGCCAGCGGCCGCCCCGCGACGCCACCTTCATCGATCTCTACCTGGGCTACCTCAATGCCCCGACCGTGGGCCGCAATCTGCTGGGCGAGCGCGGCTACGACCAGTTGATGGCAAGCCTCGCCCCCGGCGAGCACGCCGTCGCCCTGCTCGCAGACGGCAGTTTTTCCTACAAGGGGTCGGGCTACGTGCGTGGTGGCATCTTCGATCGTATCGAGCTGGTCCAGGACAATGCCTCGATCAGTTTCCACGACCGCGACCAGCGCCGCCTGCCGCGCCTGGCCATCGACGGGGCGCCTGCACTTAGCGAACGCGACATCTTCGTGATCCGTAAGGACGCCCATTTCGACCCGGGCGCACCGTGGCAGCTCAACCTGCTGGTACGTCGGGCCTCGGGGCCGCTGACCCAGGAGTTCACCCGCTTTCATCTTGATCAGACGCTGCCCGAGGCCTTTATCGAGCGCCCCGAGCCGGTGGAGCCCGCCCCGCTGTGGGTCGAGATGTGGCAGCAGAGCCGGCTCGAGCTGATCGGGCTCGGCGCCGGGCTGGTGACGCTATCGCTGATCCTGGCGTTCCAGGATGCCCTGGCGCGTCGCCCGCGCCTGCTTCGCCCGCTGCGCAAGGCCTTCCTGCTGTACACCCTGGGCTTTATTGGCTGGACTGCGCTCGCCCAGCTGTCGGTGGTCAATGTGCTGGCGCTGATCCATGCAGCCATCCCTGCCGTCACCCATTCCACCAGCCAAGGCTTCAACTGGTCGGCCTTTTTGATCGATCCGCTGATGTTCGTGCTGTGGGTCTTCGTGGCGGTCACCCTGGTGCTGTGGGGCCGCAGCATCTTCTGTGGCTGGCTGTGTCCCTTCGGCGCGCTGCAGGATCTGGTCAACCAGCTCGCCCGGTATCTGAAGGTGCCGCAACTGAAGCTGCCCTTCGCCGTGCACCAGCGGCTGTGGGTGGTGAAGTATCTGATCCTGTTTGGCCTGGTGGGGGTGTCCTTTTACGACCTGGGTCAGGCGGAGCGGCTGGCCGAGGTCGAGCCCTTCAAGACTGCCATTACCCTGCACTTCCTGCGCGACTGGGGCTATGTGCTCTACGCCGTGGCACTGATCGCAAGCTCGGCCTTTATGCACAAGGCCTACTGCCGCTACGTCTGCCCGCTGGGTGCGAGCCTGGCCATCGCCGGACGCCTGCGCCTTTTCGACTGGCTGAGACGGCATCGCGGACAGTGCGGCACACCCTGCCAGATCTGCGCCAACGACTGCGAGCTGGTGGCCATCCATCCCGACGGCCGCATCGAGGCCTCGGAATGCCACTACTGCCTGGACTGCCAGATCACCTACGACGACGACCGTCGCTGTCCGCCTCGGGTCAAGCGCAGAAAGCGCCAGGAACGGGATACGGCGAAGACGCACGCCGGCGTGGGTGACGCAGAACCCCGCGGACCAAGCCAGGACGGCGACCCGCGGCGTATACCCTGCCTTGAGGAGAACTGAAGTGAGTGACGATTCCCGCAGTATCCAGAATCTGGCCCGGCGCCACTTTCTACGCAACAGTGCGGTGACCGGCGTCGCCGGCGCCGGCCTTGCCAGCGGTGTAGTCGGCGGTGTCGGCACCAGCGCCCTGCTCGGCAGCCGCAATGCCCGCGCCAGCGAAGGCGACGCGACGGTGGCCCCCGGTGAACTCGACGAATACTACGGTTTCTGGAGCGGCGGCCACTCTGGCGAAGTACGAGTGCTGGGCATCCCCTCCATGCGCGAGCTGATGCGCATTCCGGTGTTCAATATCGATAGCGCCACCGGCTGGGGCATCACCAACGAGTCCCGACATATCCTCGGCGAGTCCGCCCGCTTCCATAACGGCGACGCCCACCACCCCCACGCCTCGCTCACCGACGGTCGTTATGACGGCAAGTACCTGTTCATCAACGACAAGGCCAATACCCGGGTGGCGCGGATCCGTCTCGACATCATGAAGACCGACAAGGTCACCAGCATCCCCAATGTCCAGGCCATCCACGGCCTGCGCCTGCAGAAGGTGCCCTACACCAAGTACGTCTTCGCCAACGCCGAGTTCCCGATCCCCCAGATCAACGACGGCCGCGACCTGGAGCATCCCGAGAACTACTACACCATGTTCAACGCCATCGACGCCGAGACCATGGAGGTGGCCTGGCAGGTGATCGTCGACGGCAACCTGGACAACACCGATGCCGACTACACCGGCCGTTTCGTCGCCTCGACCTGCTACAACTCCGAGAAGGGCATGACCCTGGCCGACAGCATGCGTGCCGAGCGTGACTGGGTGGTGGTATACGACGTCGAGGCCATCGAGGCCGCCGTCGAGAAGGGCCAGTTCGAGACCCTGGGCGACTCCCCGGTGCCGGTGCTGGACGGGCGCAAGGACTCACCACTCACCCGCTACATTCCGGTGCCCAAGAATCCCCACGGTCTGAATAGCTCACCCGACGGCAAGTACTTCATCGCCAACGGCAAGCTGTCGCCGACGGTCTCGATCATCGCCATCGACAAGCTGCCGGCCCTGTTCGCTGACGAGATCGAACCGCGCGACAGCGTGGTCGCCGAGCCGGAGCTGGGTCTGGGGCCGCTGCACACCACCTTCGACGGACGCGGCTTCGCCTACACCACCCTGTTCATCGACAGCCAGGTGGCCAAGTGGAACATCGAGGAGGCGATCCGCGCCTACAACGGCGAGGACGTCAACTACATCCACCAGAAGCTCGACGTGCACTATCAGCCAGGCCACAACCACGCCAGCCTGTGCGAGACCCGCGATGCCGACGGCAAGTGGCTGGTGGTGCTGTGCAAGTTCTCCAAGGACCGCTTCCTGCCGGTGGGACCGCTGCACCCGGAAAATGATCAGCTGATCGACATCTCCGGCGATACCATGAAGCTGGTGCATGACGGCCCGACCTACGCCGAGCCCCATGACGCCATCATGATGCGCGCCGACCAGCTCAACCCAATCCAGGTGTGGGACCGCCAGGACCCGTTCTTTGCGCCCACCCGCGCTATGGCCGAGGCCGACGGTATCACCTTGGAGACCGACAACAAGGTCATCCGCGACGGCAACAAGGTACGGGTCTACATGACCTCGGTGGCGCCCCAGTATGGCATCACCGAGTTCAAGGTGAAGCAGGGCGACGAGGTCACGGTGGTGATCACCAACCTGGACACCGTCGAAGACCTGACCCACGGCTTCTGCATGGTCAACCACGGCGTGTCCATGGAGATCGGACCGCAGCAGACGTCCAGCGTCACCTTCACCGCCGACCACGCCGGGGTGCACTGGTACTACTGCAACTGGTTCTGCCACGCGATGCACATGGAAATGTTCGGTCGCATGCTGGTGGAGAAAGCCTGACGCGAGTCCGTGCCGAGCGCCGGTGGCGCTCGGCACGGCCCCAGGCGACATCACCATGTTCCGAGTCCTCTCCTTTCTCGCAGCTTGCTCGGCACCCCGCCGAGCAGCACCGATGGCACTGGCCTTGGCTACCGGACTGGCGCTGCTGGCGGCACTGAGTTCCACCAGGGTGCTGGCCAAAGAGCTGAAGGTGAGCGCGGACATACCGCTAAAGCGGTGGGTCGAGCAGGCCGAACCCCACGATACCCTGCGGCTCGCCCCCGGCCACTACGCGACAGCCCCGGTGATCATCGACAAGCCACTCAGCCTGGTCGCTGATGGCGCCGGTGTAGTGATCGACGGCGGCGGCAGCGGGACCCTGCTGACCTTGCGCTCACCGGATATTTCCCTGGCCGGATTGACCCTCCAGCACTGGGGCGGCGACCTGACCGCCATGGATGCGGGCGTTCACGTGGAAAAGACCGCCCGTGGTGCCAGCATCGAGCGTTGTCGGCTGTCCGGTCCCGGCTTCGGCATCTGGCTCGATGGGGTCGAGGACGCCCGGGTCCTTCACAATCAGATTCGCGGCGATACCCGGGTACGCTCCCAGGATCGCGGCAACGGCGTGCAGCTGTTCAATGCGCGTCGGGCGCGGGTCTCCGGCAACGATATCCGCCAGGTGCGCGACGGCGTCTATATCGATACCAGCAGCGACAGCGTGATCGACGGCAATCTGCTCGAAGACCTTCGCTACGGCGTCCACTACATGTACGCCCACGACAACAGCGTGACCAACAACCTGACCCGCCACACCCGCACCGGCTACGCCCTGATGCAGTCCCGAGGGCTGACGGTGAGGGCCAATCGCTCCATCGAGGATCGCAACTACGGCATCCTGATGAACAACATCACCGATAGCCGGATCATCGATAACGACATCATCGGCGTGCGCCAGGCACGCGACGCCGATGATCAGGGCCTGGTCAGCGGGGGCGATGGCAAGGCCATCTTCGTCTACAACGCCCAGTTCAACGAGATTCGCGGCAACCGCCTCGAGGACAGCGACATCGGGCTTCATCTGACCGCAGGCTCCGAGGACAACCGCATCAGCGGCAATGCCCTCATCCACAATCGCCGCCAGGTGAAGTACGTGGCCACGCGACAGCAGGAGTGGTCCGAGAACGGTCGCGGCAACTACTGGAGCGACTACCTGGGCTGGGACCTGGATGAGGACGGCATCGGCGACACCCGCTACCAGCCCAATGACGCCATGGACCAGCTGCTGTGGCGGCACCCGGAGGCCAGGGTGCTGATGGCCAGCCCGGCGGTGCTGACATTGCGCTGGGTACAGCGTGCCTTTCCGGTCTTTCGTCCCGCTGGCGTCAGCGACAGCGCCCCCCTGATGACGCCATCGAGACCTCGTTCCGCCACACGGACATCCTATCCATGACCTGCGCCACGACCAGCGCCACGACCTGCGCTATCGCCTTTGACGACGTCAGCCTGGAACACGCAGGCGTGACCCGCCTGTCGCACCTCAACCTCGAGGTAAAGAGTGGCGAAGTGCTCGGCCTGCTCGGCCACAATGGGGCCGGCAAGACCACCAGCATGAAACTGATGCTAGGACTGCTGTCGCCCACCGAGGGAAGTCTCAGCGTGCTCGGGCAAAGGCCAGACCGAGCCGGCGACAGTGCCTTTCGCCAGCACCTGGGCTATCTACCCGAAAATGTCCGCTTCTACCCCAACCTGAGTGGGCGAGAGACCCTCGCCTATCTGGTCCGGCTCAAGGGCCGGCCCATGGCCGAGGTGGACGAGCTGCTCGTGCAGGTGGGGCTTGAAGGTGCCGCTGATCGACGCCTGGCGACCTGGTCCAAGGGCATGCGCCAACGCCTGGGACTGGCCCAGGCGTTGCTCGGTGAGCCTCGGCTGCTGCTGCTCGACGAGCCCACCAGCGGACTCGACCCCGCCGCCACCGAAGCGGTCTACGCCACCATCGACACGCTGAAGGCACGTGGCGTCACGGTGGTGCTATCTTCCCATCTGCTGCCCGGGGTCGAGCCGGTGATCGACCGTGCGCTGATCCTCGGCGAGGGCAAGTGCCTGGCGCTGGGCGATCTGGCAAGCCTGCGCGAGCGCTTTTCGCTGCCCTATGTGATCGAGATGCGGGGCGCGCCCCAGGACCTGGCGCTACGGCTGGTTCGTGAAGGCATTCCCGCACGCTCTTCTCTGGCAAGTGCCGGTCGCCTGCGATTGGAAGTGGCCCCTGAACACCGCATGGACGCCTTGAGGCTGTGCGCTGGCTTTCAGGGGCTCAAGGATCTGGAGATTCGTCCCCCCGGCCTCGAGGCGCTGTACCGCCGTGTTCAGGGTTGCAGCGGCAGTGAACCAGGCAACGGCAGTGAAGGAAGCAGCGGGAGCGACCGCTGCCAGGTGAGCGACGAGATCGGTCACTCCACCGCCCCACCGTCCGTCGAGGAGACGCGCTGATGTGCCTGCTGCTGACCATCGCCCACAAGGAATTTCGTGACGGCCTGCGCCACCGCTGGGTGCTCGGCATCGCCGTGCTGCTGGGGGTGCTGGCGCTTGGCATCGCCGCCTTTGGTGCCGCCGCCAGCGGCGGTACCGGGTTTACCGGCCTGTCCACCACACTGATCAGTCTATCGACACTGTCCATGCTGCTGATCCCGCTGATCGCCCTGATGCTGGCCTACGACGCCATCGTCGGCGAAGACGAGGGCGGCACCCTGCTGCTGCTGGCCACCTATCCCATGTCACGACGTACCTGGCTTTTGGGCAAGTTCATGGGGCATGCCTGGGTACTGGGTCTGGCCACGGTGTGCGGCTTTGCGGTCGCTGGCGTGGTCATCGCCTTCGGTACACCTGAAGCCGTGCTGACCGAGGTAGTGTCGGGCCTCATCACCCTGATCGTCTCCAGCGTGCTGCTGGGCTGGTCGTTTCTGGCCCTGGCGTACTGGATCAGCGCCCGCGCCGGCAGCAAGCAGGCCGCCGCCAGTCAGGCCCTGATCACCTGGTTCGTGTTCGTGCTGGTGCTGGACCTGGCCCTGCTCGCCCTGCTGGTAGGCGTGCGCCAGGGAGGGGCCTGGCTACCCTGGCTGATGCTGGCCAATCCGGCCGAATGCTTCCGACTGCTGGTGCTCTCGGCGATCGAGCCTCACCAGGCCTCCGCGATCACCGCCCTGGCCAGTGCCACCCCCAGGTCGCCCTTGCTGCTGATGCTGCTGCAGGTCGCCTGGGTACTGCTCCCCCTGGGTCTGGCGATCAAACGATTCGAACAGCGTCCGCTTTGACCTTCACGTTCAACCTGTCACAAAGCCGGCATTTTTGCCGGCATGCCCTATCGAACATCGCTACCGAACATTGCTACCGAACATTGCTACCGAACATCGCTACCGACCATGGCTATCGGCTGTCCCCCGTCTGTCAGGACGCTTCACCTGGAGAACTCCCATGCCCCATCCCACTATGCTGCAACGATTTGCCATCGCTGGCCTGATACTGCTGCTGATCGGCTGCAACGATGGCACCTCCGACACCGATATCGGCCCAGCCCCCATCGGCAAAGACGACATCTGTCATGTGTGCGGGATGTTGATCGACGCCATGCCAGGCCCCAAGGGAGAACTGGCACTTGCCGGTGACAGCGAGGTCACCAAATTCTGCTCGGCGGCAGAAATGCTGGTCTTTCTTCTTCAACCGGAAAACGCCGAACGTATTGCCCATGCCTGGGTTCATGACATGGCTCACACCGACTGGGAGCGCCCCGGAAACGATGCCTTTATCAGTGCACAGGATGCCTGGTACGTGTCCGGGCATTCGCGGCCGGGCGGCATGGGCCATCCGCTGGCGACCTTTTCCACTAGAAGCGATGCGGAAGCTTTCAAGCGCGACCACGGTGGCATTATCGAGCGCTTCGACGAGCTTGAACTCGACCAACTAACTCGTATGAGTCATACAAATCACCCTTGAATGGGTATAGAAAACCCCGCAAATATGCTCTGACAAAATCCGACCAAAAAAATTGCTAAATTTATGGATTTGCCATGCTACATTCAAGAAACAATAAGATGGATAAGGCATCCATGACAAGAGGTTAAATCGCGCATGACGTCTCATTGATACAGGTCAGATGACGTAGGAATATTCGCACATCACTACGCTTTAATGCGCCACGCCTGCGTGAGATTTATCGTCCCTTGCTAAAGTCGAAAGCATGAGCGAAAGCCTCCCTTTTCTTTACCAAGCCGCCCAAGGGGCGCCGGGGCACGACCAATGCATCTGACACGATTTACCGACTACTCACTGCGCGTTCTGATGTACCTTGCCGAATCCGGCAACGAGCGCACCACGATCGCCGAGATCGCCTCACGCTTCGAGGTCTCACGTAACCATCTGATGAAGGTGGTTCAGGAGCTCAGCCGCCTTGGCTATGTCTCTGCCGTCCGTGGCAAGCACGGGGGCCTGTCGCTCAAGCAGGCGCCAGGCAGCATCCACCTCGGTGCCCTGGTCCGGGATACCGAACATAGCCTCGCCCTGGTGGAGTGTGACGGCGACGACAGCGCCTGCTACATCGCGCCCATCTGCCGCTTCAAGCAGATCGCCAACGAGGGGCTGACGGCATTTCTGGAGGTGCTGGATCGCTACACCCTGGATGACCTGATGACCCCCGAGTGCCGCCAGCGCCTGCACACCCTCAAGCTGATCGAACTCCAGCCCGAAGCCGAGCCCGCCTGACCCGACAGGCGAAACGGCGCGGCGCCACGACAGCGATCCCCGAGAATGCTAGCCTCCTGACCTCTGAGTTCTCTCGGTCGTCAGGAGCCAGCATGCCGATTCCGCCATCACCTTCTTCCCGCCGCGCCCACCCGCGGCGTCTCCAGGTCGCCGCCGCGCTGGTCATCCTGCTCGGACTGGCAGGTATCGGCCCCCAGGCCATGGCGGTAAACTTCGATACCTCCTCCCACCAGGCACACCAGGATTGGCAGACGTTGATCGCGACCCTCGGCGACGAGTCCCATGTGCGAGCGGTACAAAGGACCAGCTACAGCGACGCCATGCTCAGCCTCAACGTCACCCCAGGGCAATGCCGCACGCCCTGGATCGAGGTCAGAAGCGCCCTGGGGCAGCGCCAGGCCGAGAGCGAAGTGGTCAACCGTGTTCCCATCGACCTGCTGGTGGACGAGCAACGCGCCCAGACCGGCACGGCGGTGCTGTCCACCCAGCGCGGTGACGACGGTCTCTACGTGCGCGTAGAAGGCATCGACATGGACCTGCTGGCATCGCGGCTAGCCACCGGGGAACAGTTGCATTTGCGCCTGCGCATGACGCCCGATACCAGCGACTACTGGTTCATGAGCTTCTCACTGAAGGGCGCCTTTGCGGCATGGCAGCGGATGCAGACCCTGTGCAGGACGTCCTGACCCGCCAACATCTCCATAGGCAATGTCAGCGGATATACTCGCCGCTCAGGCGGGAGGATCCGTCGTCTGCAAGGCAGCTTCCAGGCCATTGTGCCGCTGCCCATCACGGCCCAACCAGCGCCTCGCGAACTCATCCCCCCTCAAGGGGCGTGACAGCAGATACCCCTGGCCAAGATCGCAGCCCAGGGCACGCAATGCCTCGAACTGCGCCGGCGTCTCGATGCCCTCCGCCACCACCGTCAGCCCCAGACGATCGGCCATGGCGATGATGGTGGCGACGATGGCGTGATCGTTGCTGTCTGTCAGCATGTCGCTGACGAAGGACATGTCGATCTTGACCGCCTGTACGGAAAACCGCTTGAGGTAGGCCAGCGACGAATAGCCGGTCCCGAAATCGTCGATGGCCAGGGCGAATCCCTGCTGACGCAGGGTATCGGTGATGCGTATCGCCTGCTCCGGATCCTTCATGAAGCCGCTTTCGGTAATTTCCAGCCCCAGCAGCGAGGGGGAAACGCCGGCCCGGGCGGCAATCTCGCAAAGCTTGATGGCCAGCTCGGGGTCCTCGAACTGGGCCGCCGCCAGATTGACGTAGAGACGCTCGGGCAGCCGGTCCAGCGATGCCTGCTGCCACTGTTTCAGCTGGCGACAGGTCTGCTCCATCACCCAGCTGCCGAGGGCCTCGATCATGCCCTGCTCCTCGGCCACGGCGACGAACTCCATCGGGCTGATCCACCCCAGTTCGGCGTCGTGCCAGCGACACAGTACCTCGGCACCGATCAGCTCACCGCTCTTGAGGTCGACACAAGGTTGAAAGCAGAGTTCGAGGCGTTGCGCGTCCAGCGCCTCACCAAGACGTGAAGCAAGCACCAGCCGACGCCGCAGATCACGCCCCATCTCAGGGGCGTAGAAGCGATAGCCGCTGCGGCTTTCCTTGGCATGGTACATGGCGATATCGGTGTGCTTGAGCAGCTCCCGGGAGCTGTCGCCATCGCCGGGAAAGAAGGCGACGCCGATGCTGACGTCGACGTTGAAGCGATGCCCCTCATGCACCACCGGCTCATTCAAGGCGCTGAGCAGACGCCCCACGACCTGGGCGGCGCCGATCTCGTCGGTCTGCTCCACCATCACCACGAATTCGTCGCCGCCCATCCGCGCCAGGCTTTCGAGCCTGCCAAGACAACCGCTGAAGCGAGCGGCCACCTCCTTGAGCACTTGGTCACCGACGTCGTGGCCCTGACCGTCATTGATCTCCTTGAAGCGGTTGAGGTCGAGGAACATCAGCGCCACTCGATACTGCTCGGTGCGAGCCCGAGCAATCGCCGCCTGCAGACGCTCCATGAAGTGGACCCGGTTGGGTAGTCCGGTCCCCGGATCAAAGAAGGCCAGGTGCCGTATGTGGGCGTCGCTGCGGCGCCGTTCGAGTTCCGCCGAGGCGCCTGCGGCAAAGATCCGTAGCAGGTGGCAAATGGGTTCAGGATCATGCAGTGGCTGGCGATACAGCGCAAACAGGATACCGATGGCATCGCCGTTGGCGTCTTCCAGACGTCGGCCGACGTAGGCTTCCACGGCGAAGCCGACCATCTCTTCGGCGCGGGGATAGCGTTGGCTCATGCCGCGAGCCACTACATGCTCGCTGTCACGAAAGGACGTCTCGCAGGGCAGACCTTCGAAACAGTAGTGAAAGGGCTCCACCGGCTGGCCCGAAACCAGACCGGCGATCAGCGTCGCCTGCAACGGGACGCTTTCCTCGACGCGTGACACGAACACCGCGTCCGCGCCGAGTGCGTCGGTCAAACGTCGCACCAGCAGGGTAAAGAAGGCGTCATCGCTGCGCGCCGTCACCAGTTCGGCCATGTCCAGCACCGCCTGCTGGGTGTTCTGCTGGTGCTGGTGGGCGCGCATGGCCTGCAAGCCAAAGGACAGGTTGTCCGCAAGCTCCCGCAGCAGCGCCAGTTCATCGGCGCCGGCGTGGTGGGGCTGATCCATCAACAGCACCAGCACGCCCCGTCGCTCGCTGCCCAGGCTCAGCGGCAGGGCCACCTCCGCCACGACCCCGAAACGCTCGGCCCAGGACGGAGGCGGTATCGTACCTGCCGTGTAGTCGGCTACCCGCTGCGCCTTGCCTTCAGACACCGCGAGACCACTCGGGCCCTGACCTTCGGGCCTGGCCACGTCCCAACTGAAGCGTGCATGCCGCAGTAGCTCGTCGGCGCCGCCGGCACTGACCAAGGGTAGAATGCTGCACTCGGGATCATCCTGGGCCAAGCCCGCCCAGGCGTAGCGGTAGCCGCCCTGCTCCACGGCCAGCCGACAGGCCTCCTGAAAGATCGCCATCTCGTCGGACAGGCGAATCACCGCACGGTTGACCAGCCGCAGCAGGGTCAAGGCTCGGTGGGCCCGCTTGAGCTGTCGGTTGGTCGTGTCCAGCTGGGTAGCGGTCTTCTCCAGCGCCTGCTCGGTGCGCAGGTTGGACAGCTCGGCGCCACAACGCGCCGCAGCAATTCTCAGTACCTCCTCGACCAGGCGCCGCTGGTGCAGTCGATGGCGATGCAAGGCAACCAGAACACCATGCAGCTCGCCTTCGGGCCCTCGCATCGCCACACCGGCGTAGGCCTCTGCTCCAAACTCTTGCAGCAGGACGTCGTCCGGAAAGGCACTGCAGACGTTCTCCGGATAGATGCAGGCTCCGCCGTCCAGGGCATCGCGACAGGGGGTGCCGGCAGTCTCGTACTCGACATCTGGATGGCGCTTGCCATCGGCCATCAGCACCAGGGATCGCAGGCGCGAGCCATCCGCGACAGGGGTCGCTATCATCATGGCGTCGGCGTCGAGGATCACCGCCAGTCGTTCAGCCAGGTTCGCGAAGAAGTTATCACCGATGTCCCGCGACAGGCTGTCGGCTAGGCTCTGAAAGGCTCTGCGGGCATCCATCTTCATAGGCCAGGCGACGATCCACTGAACAAGGTAATCAATGGTATCGAGGATAGCTTAACTTCGAGGCACCTCGCCGCCTCGCCTTAGCATTCTGTGCCGTTTCTCCCAAGACCGGCCATCACCCGGCCCCATGAAATAGCCGCAACACCAAGATGATCAGCCTGAAAAACAAGGAGTTAATGTTAAGTCGCAAGCATCAACGCGTCATGCTGGATTTCGCACAAACTATTACAGCCTTTCGTCGCAGAAACCTAAAGCACTCGGCTTCGCAACCATCCGGTCAACACCTCTCCCAGCAACACCAGGATCACGATGCCACACAGGATGGTGGCCACCGTCGGCCAGGCAAAGGTATCGATGGCCCCCTGAAGGATGACCCCGATACCGCCGGCCCCCACCAGACCCAGCACGGTGGACTCGCGAATATTGATATCCCAGCGCAGGATGATCACGGCAAAGAAGGCCGGGACCACCTGGGGCACCACCGCATAGAGGATGACCTTCGGCCGGCTGGCCCCCACCGCTTCCATCGCCTCGACCGGCCGTCGATCGATTTCCTCGATGGCCTCACCCATCAGCTTGCCGACGAAGCCGATGGAGCGGCACATGATCGCAAGGATACCCGCCAGCACGCCGGGGCCGAAGATCGCCACGAACAGCAATGCCCAGATAATGGTGTTGACCGAACGACTGGCCACCAGCACGAAACGGGCAAACCACAGGCAGGCACGATTGGGTGTGGTGTTCTGGGCCGCCAAGTAGGCGATGGGAAGGGCCACGAAGATCGTCGAGAATGTGGCCAGGGTGGCAATATGGACCGTCTCGACCAACGCCTCGACAATCTCGCCGAGACGCCGCGGATCGGGTGGCCACATGCGATCCGCGAGACTGTAGATCTGTGCCGGCGCATCCCACACCCAGGGCCAGAAGATGTCGACGTCTCTGGCCGCCCAGCTCAACACCGCCACGACCAGCAACAGCAGCACGAAGCGCGTCCAGCGCTCCCGTCGGCTGTAACGCTGCCACACCCGTCTTTCCGTCGGCGTCGCTACCATAGTCGTCTCCTGACCCAGCCGCTGATGCCTTCACTGACCAGAATCACCGCGATGATCACCAGCAGAATGGCGAACGCAAAGTCGTAGTCGTAGCGCCCGAAGGCGTTCATCAAGGTGCCACCGATGCCACCGGCGCCGACGATGCCGACCACCGCCGAGGCGCGCAGATTGCTATCCAGCTGGTACATGGAAAGCCCCAGCTGGCGTGGCAGGATCTGGGGGAAGACGGCATACAGCAACGTTGCCATGAACCCTGCACCGACCGACCGCATGGCTTCCACCTGTCCCCAGTCGATCTCCTCGATCTCTTCGGCCAGCAGCTTGCCGACAAAGCCGATGGAGTAGAGCGTCAGGGTCAGGATCCCGGCCAGGGGGCCAAACCCGACCGCCTTGACGAACAGAATCGCCACGATGACCGGGTGGAAACTGCGCGACACGATGATGACGGCTCGCCCCACCAGATAGACCGGGCGCGGTGCGATATTGCGCGCCGCCATCACCGCAAAGGGGATCGACAGCGCCACCCCCAGCAGGGTCGCCAGCAGAGCAATCTGGAAGCTTTCCTTGAAGCCGGTCAGCAGCAGTTCAAAGCGCTCGAAGCTCGGCGGAAAGCCGCCGCCGAAGATGCGCGCGGCACGCGGCAGACCGTCGCTGATCCGCTCCCAGTCGAACGGCAGGGTGGCCAGCGCCAAGCCCAGGTACCCCAGCACGCCCAGCGCCAGCAGCAAGCGCACCACAGGGCTGGCGATAAAGGGCGGCTTGCGCCAGGTCCGAGCCTTGTCGTCCACCATCAGCGCCCCCCTTCCGCGACGCTCGGTACAGCGGTCTCGTCCGGGGCCTCGATACCGCCGTAGATCTCTTCCAGCGCTGCGGCATCGAAGCGCTCTGGCGTGCCATCGAAGATCATGCGGCCATGGCGCAAGCCGACGATACGCTCGGTGTAGGCCCTGGCCTGGGCCACGTTGTGAATGTTGATCAACACCGGCAGTGACAGCTCACTGGCCAGGGCCCGCATCAGCTTCATGATCTGCTCGCTGGTGACGGGGTCCAGCGAGGCGGTCGGCTCATCGGCCAGCAGAATGTCCGGCTCCTGCATCAAGGCTCGGACGACCCCGACCCGCTGGCGTTCGCCACCGGACAGCTCGTCCGCGCGCTTGTTGGCGTACTGGGCGATACCCACTCGCTCCATCAGGTGGAAGGCACGCTCGATGTCCTCCGGCGGAAAGCGCCGCCGCCACGCCTGAAAGAAGCCGACGTAGCCCAGCCGCCCGGCCAGCACGTTCTCCATCACCGTCAACCGGTCGATCAGATTGAAGCCCTGAAAGACCATGCCGATGCGCCGCCTGGCCTGGCGCAGTGGCGCGCCCTTGAGGCTGGACAACTCCTGGCCATTGAGCCTGATCGACCCCGAGGTGGGTTCGATCAGGCGATTGATGCAGCGGAGCAAGGTGCTCTTGCCCGCTCCGGATGCCCCCACGATGGACACCACGGAGTTGCCTTCCACGCACAGATCCAGCCCCTTGAGTACGGGGTCATCGTGGCCATAGCGCTTGACCAGCTGGCTAATCTCGAGCATTGCACATCCTCGCTCCCCCGGGAGGGCCGCCAGCTTATGCGCCGGCCCTCCTGTCCCTGGGCTGCCCTGTCGTCACTCCAGATTGTCGGCGGTGTAGCTCACGCCGTTGGAGGCCTGAATGGTGCGAATGACCTCCCACTGG
>DJIP01000138.1 GCA_002433675.1 Halomonas halophila | reverse complement strand
CCGGCACCGAGCGGCGCGTGGGGCGTCAGCCGACCGGTCTTCGGCAGGTCATTGATCGCCTCCCAGTGGTGGATGCGTGAAAGCTCGATGGGCTGGATGGCCCCGGCCGGCCACACGAAGTCGACGTTGTGAAACCACTGGTCGTAGATGTCGAAGCTGTCCGGCGCCAGCACTCCCGCACGCTGTGCCGCCACCCCGTCCATGACGCTGAACTCCAGGCGCAGGCCCAGGTCCTCGCGAGCGCGCTGGCGAATGCTCTCCAGCAGTGTCACCGAGGTGCCCAGCACGCGCAGGGTGACCGGGCTGCGCTGGACAAAGGGGGCGCTGGGCTTGGCGGTGTCAGGCATGCAGGATCCTTGGGCTGGGATGGTCGCTGACCTTGTCCATGAAGGTCGCAAGCGATTGTGTCACGCGCTCGGCGTCGATGTCCCGGGTGATGAAGATCAGCTCCGAGCGGCGGTCGTCGGAAGGCCAGGCCTCCACGTGCTCCGGCGGGTGGATGGTGTGCTGGACGCCGTGGAGTACCACCGGTCGATCGTCGCCCTGGACGTGGAGCACGCCCTTGACCCTGAGGATGTCGCTGCCATGGCGGTTGAGCAGCATCGACAGCCAGATGCCGAGGCAGGTCCAGTCGACCTCGCCTTCGAGGCCGAGGCGGAAGGAGCGAATGTCGCCGAGATGGTCCGGATCATGCTGAGGCGGCTTGCGCCAAGGGCCGAGCCAGGACTTCACCTGGCCGGGGGTGAAGCGCTGCAGGTGCGGTCCGCTGGCGAACAGCTCATCACTGGGCTGGCGTAGCGCCTCGGCGCCCAGCCGCTGGGCCGCCGGGTTGATCGTATCGAGCATGGCCTCGAGCCCTGCCAGGGTGTCTTCCTCGACCAGGTCGGCCTTGCTGATCACCAGCTTGTCGGCCACCGCCACCTGGGCCTCCCAGACGGGGTGCTGGGCGCGACTGTCGACGGCGTTGAGCGCGTCGACCAGGGTCAGGTTGGTGCCGGGGCGCAGGTGGTGGCGCAGTACCGGGTCGGCGGTGATGGTCGAGGCGATCGGGCCCGGATCGGCGAGCCCGGTGGTCTCCAGCACGATGCGCTTGAACGCCGGGATCTCGCCGTCCTGGCGTCGGGACAGCAGGCGCCTGAGCGCCTCTGACAGTTCGCCGCGGATGGTGCAGCAGACGCAACCGCTGGACAGCAGCACCGCATCCTCGGCGATCTCGCCGAGCAGCCGGTCGTCGAGGCCGACGTCACCGAACTCGTTGATCAGTACTGCACTGTCGCCGAAGGCTTCGCTGGCCAGCACCGACTTGAGCAGGGTGGTCTTGCCGGCGCCCAGAAAGCCCGAGATCACGTGCACCGGCACCAGGGGTGTCGTCTCGTTCATGGTGGTGTCCTCGTCGTGGCGGTCTGGCGTCATCCCAGCGAGGCCAGGAAGGCGGGATCGAGCGGGTCGAGTTCATGACCGCCCATGCGTTCTGCCTGCAGCCATACGCCGCCCAGATCCTGTACGATCTCGCGCTTGCCGGTGGCGGTGGCGAGCACGAAGCTTGCCGCCTGGAAGTCCTCGATGGTGATCCGGCGGGGAGCGAGCACGCGGTTGATCAGGGTGACCCGGTAGGCGCGGGCACGCCTGCGCGCAAAGTGAGCCTGCTCGGGGTCCTCGATGTTGGTACTCCAGTGGCTTTCGCCGCCGAGCGCACCGCACAGTCCGCACATGCCAACCTCCGATGGCGCCATCGGCGCCGAATAGATGTGAGTTACGCCGTCAGCGCCGAGCTGGCGCCAAGGGCCACCCGCAGCAGCGCTTCGTCCTCGCCGCAGGGGCCGCTCAGTTGCAGGCTGGTGTGCTGGCGGTCGTCGTCGCGCCCGCTGGGCAGCGCCACCGCCGGTGAGTCGAGCAGGCTCGCCACCATGCTCAGGCGCAGCGTTGCCAGATTGACCTCGGCGAAGTGCTCGGGGTCGGCTTCCAGCGGCGCGAGCAAGGGCGCCACATGCGCCACCGTGGGTGTCAGCAGGGTCGCGCCTGCAAGCTCCTCGCGCAGTCGGGTCTTGAGCGCCTGGCGCAGACGATACAGGCTGACCACGCTGTCCGGCGTCATCTGACGAGCGGCTTCCAGGCGCTTGCGCACCCTGGGGTCCATGGCCTCGGCGTCGGGGCCCTCCAGCAGGGCGCGATACTCGGTGTAGGCCTCGGCTGCGCCCAGCCAGCCGTGGCGGGCGATGGCCTCCAGGGTGTCGGCGACGCTCGCCACGCGGCGACGGACGATGTGGAAGCCGGCATCCTCGAGTCGGCTGGCGCAGGCCTCCAGGTTGTCGCCCACGGCGCTGGACACCCTCGGGTCGTCGAGGCAGCCTGCGTCGAGCACGATCACCGACTGTTCGGGCACGGCGGCGGTGCGCGCCAGCGGCGCGCTGCCGCGCATCGTGTCGTCGATGGCCAGACAGTCGTCGAGGGTGCTGGCGATGACGCCGATGGTGTCCAGGCTGTCGGCCAGCGGTGTCACTCCCTGGCGCGAGTGGCGGGCCTGGGAAGGACGATAGGACACCAGCCCATTGAAGGCCGCGGGAACGCGCAGCGAGCCGGCGGTGTCGGTGCCGATGGCGGCCGGCACGATGCCTTGGGCGACCGCCACCGCGGAGCCGGAGCTGGACCCGCCGGGGGCCCTCGGCTCGTTCTCGTTTCTGCTTTCGTGTTCGCGCTCGCTTCCGTTCTCGCCCGAGGTGGGGTGGGGAGTATGGTGCGGCGTGCCGTAGTGGGGGTTGAGGCCAAGCCCCGAGTAGGCGATCTCGGTGAGGTTGGTCTTGCCGATGCAGACCATGCCCGCGCCGGCGGCATGGCGTACCGCGTCGGCGTCGCGCTCGGCCGGCGTCTTGCCCAGCACCTTGCCGCCGGCGGTGGTGGCGGTACCGGCAATATCGAACAGATCCTTCCAGGCCAGCGGTACGCCGTCCAGCGGCCCGCGTAGGGTGCCCGAGCGCTGACGCTGGGCGCAGGCCTCGGCCTCTACCAGGGCGCGTTGTTCGGTCAGCGAGATAAAGACGCCGTCACTGTCGGCGGCCCGGGTCAGGCATTGGCGGGTCAACGCGACCGGATCGAGTTCGCCGCGTCGGATGGCCTCGCCGATGGCCAGGGCGGTGAAGGGTTGTGCAGACATGCACGTCTCCTGTAGCGGGTGGTGGGCGCCGCCGTGGGCGGCGCCAGACGACGACTCAGCGATCCTCGCGCTTGAGTGCGGACTCGGGGATATCACCTGTTTCCAGGCGTTCGAAGCGTCCCTGCTCGGTGTAGACCCAGTTGCGGCCCACCGAGGTGGCCAGGAAACGGTCGTCGTAGCCAGAGGTGATCTCCTCCTGAGGATAGCGCCGCAGCACCCAGGCTTTCATCAGTATTATGTAAACCACCAGGGCCGAGCCGAAGCCTACCGCGTAGGCGTACTCGAGGAAGATCAGTGCCAGGCCACCGCCGATGATCCAGGCGATGAGACCGGCCGGGTTAAAGCCGCCGCTGAAGCGGAACTGGCCGTTGGGATCGTACAGCGCCGGAACGTTGAGGCGGCGCCTGCGCAGCAGGTAGTAGTCGGCCACCATGATGCCACCCACCGCCGACAGCACGGCGCCGTAGTAGCTCAGGAAGGTGAACAGATTGTTGAGGATCAGCCAGGGCATGGAAGCGGTGCCGATGATGCCGGCGATG
>DJIP01000382.1:2788-3225 GCA_002433675.1 Halomonas halophila | reverse complement strand
CCGCCACTCAATGGCAACTGTTCCTCACCAAAGATAACGGTATAAGGCGTTATCTATCGTGATATCTGCCGCGATGTCAGCCGCGATAGTAACCCGGCGTGATGACCGGCATACGCGTCACCGTCATCGGCAGACGCTTGCCACGCACCTCGGCGTAAACGGTGGTACCGATCTCGGCGTGATCGAGGCTGACGTAGCCCATGGCCACCGGCTTGCCGACGCTGGGGCCAAAGCCACCGGAGGTCACCTGTCCGAGCAGACGATCGTCCTCGCTGTAGAGCTCGGCACCTTCGCGCACCGGAGCACGCCCCTCGCCCAGCAGGCCGACTCGCTTGCGCTGGTGATCCTTGGCTTCCACCTGGTGAAGCACCAGATCTGCCCCCGGGAAGCCACCGGCACGCTCGCCGCCACGACGACGCGGCTTGCCAATGGCCCAG
>DJIP01000382.1:2265-2486 GCA_002433675.1 Halomonas halophila | reverse complement strand
GCGGCTTGCCAATGGCCCAGATCAGTCCCGCTTCCACCGGCGTGGTGGTGGTGTCGATATCGTGACCATAGAGACACAGTCCGGCCTCCAGGCGCAGTGAATCCCGCGCCCCCAGGCCGATGGCCTCGACCTCTTCCTCGGCCAGCAGCTTGCGCGCCAGGGCGTCGGTCTGCTCTGCCGGTACCGAGATCTCGAAGCCGTCTTCGCCGGTATAGCCGCTG
>DJIP01000382.1:0-1984 GCA_002433675.1 Halomonas halophila | reverse complement strand
ATCTCGAAGCCATCCTCGCCGGTATAGCCGCTGCGGCTGATCCACACCGGGATACCGTCGATGTCGAAGCGACCATGCTGCATGAACACCATCTCGCAGGCTGCCGGACACAGGCGCGCCATGACGTCGGCGGTCTTCGGCCCCTGCAGCGCCAGCAGGCCGCGATCCACCACCTCGACTTCGTGGTCGGGCAGGCCGCGACGCAGATGGGCGATATCCTGATCACGACAGGCCGCGTTGACCACCAGATAAAGGTGGTCACCGGCGTTGACCGTCATCAGGTCATCGAGGATACCGCCGTCTTCGCTGGTAAACAGGCCATAGCGCTGCATGCCTTCGGGCAGGCCGACCAGATCCGCCGGCACCAGGGTCTCCAGCGCGGCCAGCGCGTTGTCGCCACGAATCAGGATCTGCGCCATGTGCGAGACGTCGAACAGGCCGCAGGCCGCGCGGGTATGCTCATGCTCTTTCTTGACCCCCAGCGGATACTGAACGGGCATGTCATAGCCCGCGAACGGGACCATCTTGGCCCCCAGCTCTCGATGCAGGGCATTCAGCGGTGTCGTCTTGAGTTCACTCATGGCGTCTCGTCTCGTGGTTCGTGAAAGAACCCTTGCAACGACGGGAGGTGCCCCTGGGGGCACCTCCCGTGGTCGGCTCAGGCTCAGGACTTGTCGTGATCAAGGGCCTCGCCCGGCAGGATGTCCTTGCCGTCGAAGTAGTCCTTGGTCAACTTGAACACCACCGGCGACAGCAGCGCCAGGGCGATCAGGTTGGGAATCGCCATCATGGCGTTGAAGGTGTCGGCCATCAGCCAGATGAAGCCAAGCTGGGCCAGCGCACCCACCGGGATGGCCAGCACGAACAGCACCCGGTAGAGCATGATCGAGCGGGTACCGAACAGGAACTGGAAGCACTTCTCGCCATAGAAGGACCAGCCAAGGATGGTGGTGAAGGCGAAGATCGCCAGGGCGATCGACACGATGGCCTCACCCCAGCCATTGGGCAGGGCATTGTCGAACGACAGCGCGGTCAGCGAGGCGCCGGCCTCACCGGTCTCCCAGATCGGCGCGGTCAGGATCACCAGGGCGGTGATGGTGCACACCATGATGGTATCGATAAAGGTACCGAGCATGGCGATCAGACCCTGGCGAACCGGGTTCTTGGTCTGGGCCGCGGCGTGGGCGATCGGCGCGCTGCCAAGACCGGCCTCGTTGGAGAAGATACCCCGAGCGACACCGAACCGGATGGCCGCCATCACGGCTGCGCCGGCGAAACCACCCATGGCGGCATGGGGGTTGAAGGCGTAGTAGAAGATGTTGCTCAACGCCCCACCGATCTGGTCGGCGTTCACCGCCAGAGCACTGACGCCGGCAATGATGTAGGCGATGCCCATGACCGGCACCAACTTGCCAGCCACCTTGGCGATACGCTTGATGCCGCCGAGGATCACCGCACCGGCCAGCACCATGATCACCACACCGGTGATCCAGGGCTCGATGCCGAAGCTGGACTCGAGGGCGTCGGCCACCGAGTTGGACTGCACCGTGTTACCGATACCGAAGGCGGCCACGGCGCCGAAGAAGGCGAAGGCACCGCCCAGCCACAGCCATTTGCGGCCGAGTCCGTTCTTGATGTAGTACATCGGCCCGCCGATATGGAAACCGGTGTCGTCGGTCTCGCGATAGCGCACCGCCAGCACCGCCTCGGCAAACTTGGTGGCCATGCCCACCAGGGCGGTGAGCCACATCCAGAAGAGGGCTCCGGGGCCACCCAGGAACACCGCCGTTGCAACGCCGGCAATGTTACCTGTGCCAACGGTGGCGGAAAGGGCTGTCATCAATGCCTGGAACGGCGGGATTTCACCCTCGGATTCTGCACCGGCGGCAGTACGACCTTTCCACATCAGCCGGAAGCCGGCGCCCAGTTTCAGTACCGGCATCAGCTTGAGGCCAAGGCTGAGGAACAGCCCGACGCCCAGTAT
>DJIP01000200.1 GCA_002433675.1 Halomonas halophila | reverse complement strand
ACGGGCGATCAGGCCGTAGCTGACGTAGTTCATGCCGGCGCAGCCGTAGCCATCGATGGTGGCGCCGAGCAGTCCAAGCTCCCCCATCTCGTTCATGATCTCGCGATCGAAGCGCTCGTGACGGTTGGCCTCGAGCACCCGGGGAAGCAGCTTTTCCTGGCAGTAGTCGTGGGCGGTCTGCTGGACCATACGCTCTTCCTCGTCGAGTTGATCGACGAGGCGGAAGGGATCTTCCCAGGTAACGGGGGTGATGCTGGTCATGGTGGGGGCTCCAGAATTTCTACATTTTCATCAAATGTAGACCTAATGGTCGGTCTTGCCAACCCCCACCTTGGTCGATCGACGACGTGTCGCGAGCCTTGACGTCGAACGACGAGGCCCGGATGTCGTCTGCCACCTTATTCGCCGGACGCCTCGCCGGCCCGGTACAGCGCCTGGATGCTCGAGAAATCCAGACCACCGTTGCCCTGGGCGCTGTGCAGCGCGAACAGGTTGCGCGCCTGGGACCCCATCGGCACGCTGGCGCGGGACTCAAGCGCCAGCTCCCAGGCAAGCCCCAGGTCCTTGGCCATCAGGTCGGTCAGGAAACCGCCCTGATAGTCACGTGAGGCGGCGGAACCCTCCATCACACCGGGCCAGGGGTTGTAGACGTTCAACGCCCAGTTGCCGCCGCTGCTCTGCTTCATGATCTCCGACAGCACGGCCGGATCCATGCCATTCTTGACCCCGAGAGACAGCGCCTCGGCGGTGCCGCTCATCAGGATGCCAAGCAGCATGTTGTTGCAGATCTTGGCCACCTGGCCGCTGCCACTGGGGCCTGCGTGGAACAGGTTCTTGCCCATGGCCTCGAGTACCGGACGGGCCTGCTCGTAGGCATCGGCGTCGCCGCCGACGATAAAGGTCAGGGTGCCGGCCTTGGCGCCACCGATGCCGCCAGACACCGGCGCATCGAGGTAGGCCAGGCCGCGCTTGGCGGCCTCGCCTGCCACCAGCCGGGCATCGTCCGGCGAGATGGTGGAGGCATCAAGCAGCAAGGGCCGCGACGAGAGCTGGTCAAGCAGCCCCGCGGCGCCGTCACGGCCGAGGTACAGCGCCTTGACGTGCGCCCCCGCCGGTAGCATCGACACCACCACCTCGGCGCCTTCGGCGGCCTCCAGGGCGGAACTCGCGCGACTCGCGCCCTGCTCTTCAAGCGTCGCCATGGCCGATTCGACCAGGTCGAAGACCCGCACCTGATGGCCCGCGCCGACCAGATTGGCGGCCATCGGCGCGCCCATGTTGCCAAGGCCGATAAAGGCGATTTGCATAAGATGTCTCCTGGCTATCTAACGAATTGTGATTGTTGTCCTGGCTCGCCGAGCAGCGATCAAAGGTCGTCCAGTGGCCCAGGCCCGTTGCCCCAGGGAGCACCGAACATCGCCGCCAGATCGGCACTGCCCACGCTTGCCACGTCTCGATGCCGCCACTGCGGAGACTTGTCCTTGTCGATCAATAGCGCGCGCACCCCCTCGGCAAAGTCGCCCAGCACGTTGCACTGGATCGACACCACCAGCTCGTCACGGAAGGCGTCGGCCAGCGAGGAGTGGCGATGGCGCTCGAGCATCCGCCAGGCCAGGTGAGCGGTCAGCGGACAGCCATTCTCGAGTCGAGCGCGATTGGCCGAAAGCCAGTCACCCTCGCGATCATCACCCAGGATGGCGGCCACGGCGTCCTCCACGCGGCCCTTCAAGGTCAGCGAGGTGATGTGATCCAGTTGAGGCCATACCTGCGCCCCGGGGGCCTTCTCAGGCGCCTCGAATTCACCGAGCACATCGCACACCAGCGCCTCGGCGTCGGCCACGTGGCCCGCGGCGAAGTGGCAGTCGCAGAGTCGCGCGAGCAACGCGTCACGCCGCTCACGCGGGATAAAACGATCCGCCATGCCCAGGTCAAGGGCGTCCCGGGCGTTGATGCTGGCACCGGTCAGCCCCAGGTAGAGCCCGACGCCAGGCGGCATCTTGTTGAGAAACCAGCTGGCACCGATATCCGGATATAGACCGATGGTGATCTCCGGCATGGCGATCCGAGTGGTCTCGGTCACCAGGCGATGCCGGCCACCGGCGGTCAGGCCAAGCCCACCGCCCATGACAATGCCGTCCGCCCACACCAGCAGTGGCTTGGGATAGGTATGCAGCCGATAGTCGAGGCGATACTCGGCGGAGAAGTAGTGGCTGGCATAGCTGCCGACATCGCGCCCGGCCTCCTGCTCGCGCTTGAGCTCTCGCACCAGCGCCACCACATCGCCACCGGCGCAGAAGGCCTTGTCGCCCTCACCATCCAGCCATACCGCGTGAACATCGGGGTCCTGAGCCCACTCCTCGAGTTTCTCGTCAAGCAGCTCGATCATCTCGAGCGACAAGGCGTTCAAGGCCTTGGGCGCGTTCAGGGTGGCGATGCCGATGCAGCCGCCGCCGGCCGCCGGGCGGCGTTCGAATCTGACCAGGTCGTGTCTCATTGTTTGGCTCCTTGCACTCTTTTCCATGCGCTGTCTGTTCACTCCGCCGTCACTGCAGCGATTCGACCACGCCATCGGCGAGCAGGCGACGACCGACGATCAGGCGCATGATCTCGTTGGTCCCCTCGAGAATCTGGTGCACCCGGGTATCGCGGACCAGGCGCTCCAGCGGGTACTCACGAATGTAACCGTAGCCCCCGTGGAGTTGCAGTGCCTCGTTGCAGACCTTGAAGCCGATATCGGTCGCAAAGCGCTTGGCCATGGCGCAGTGGGCGGTCGCCTCGGGATCGCCCTGATCCAGCCGCCAGGCGGCCTGACGTACCATCAGACGGGCCGCCATCAATTCCGTGGCCATGTCGGCGAGACGGAACTGCAGCGCCTGGAAGGATGACAGCTCGCGACCGAACTGCTTGCGCTCACCCAGGTAGTCCCGCGCCAGCGTCAGCGCGTGCTGGGCCGCCCCCAGCGAACAGCTGGCGATATTGAGACGGCCGCCATCCAGCCCCTTCATGGCAAACCGGAAACCTTCACCCTCGTCACCCAGCCGATGGTCGGCGCTCACCCGCACCCCATCGAAGCTGACCAGTCGGGTTGGCTGGCTCTTCCAGCCCATCTTGTCCTCGTTCTTGCCATAGCTGACGCCCTCGGCATCGGCCGGCACCACGAAGGCCGAGACGCCACGGGCGCCGCTGTCCGGCTCACCGGTACGCGCCATCACCACCAGCACCTCGGTGGAACCGGCACCGGAGATGAACATCTTGGCCCCATCGATGACATAATCGTTACCGTCCCGCACGGCCTTGGTGCGCAGATTGGCGGCATCCGAGCCAGCGCCGGGTTCGGTCAGGCAATAGGAACCGAGCCACTCACCGCTGACCATGGCCTCGACGTAGCGATCACGGACACTGTCGGTGGCCCAGTTGGCAATCATCCAGGTGACCATGTTGTGGATGGTCAGGTAGGCGGTGGTGGCGATACAGCCTTGGGACAGCTGCTCGAAGATCAGCGACGCATCCAGGCGCGAGAGTCCCAGGCCGCCGTGTTCTTCCGGGGTATAGATCCCCAGAAAGCCCGCTTCGCCGGCACGCCGAATGACGTCCAGCGGAAAGTGCGAGTTGGCGTCCCACTCGGCGGCGTGATCCTTGAGTTCGACTCGCGCAAAGTCGGCGGCGGCGTCGACCAGGGCCTTCTGATCGTCGGTAAGGGAAAAGTCCATGGTGGCATCCTCATGTTCAAGGCGTCGATGGCGAGCCAGACAGCGAGTCGGACAGCGAACCGTTCGGCTAGCCATTCAGCCGACCGGGCGGCTTCCCCGCCATGCAATGGGACCCAACCTAGCACTTGCTCGGTTTTCGACCTATCAACCCATAGTCGTACACGGCGCTGCGGCCCCGGACACCGGCGCCCCTTGCCCAGGCGAGGGGCAATTTCGCCACATACACTTTACGTTAACGTAAACTTTGACTAGTGTCTTTTCCAAGGACCCCGCTGCGTCGGGTCCTCCCAACAGGACAGAGCATCATGAGCAAAACCGCCAGCGCCAGCCGCGCCGCAGGCTCCTCCAGCGAAGCTCGCCAGCCCACGCCCATCTCCCGCACCTACAGTATCGGAGAGCTGGCCAAGATGTTCGAGGTGACGCCTCGGACCATCCGCTTCTATGAACAGGAAGGGCTGTTGGCGCCGCGACGCCAGGGCCAGAAGCGCATCTATCGCGAAAAGGATCGGGTGCGCCTCAAGCTGACGCTCAGGGGCAAGCGGCTCGGCTTCTCGCTGGCCGAGATTCGCGAGGTGGTGATGATGTATGACGCCATGCCGGACGGAAATGCCCGCCAGCTCAAGCGTCTACTCGAGATCATCGCCGAGAAGCGTGCCGAGCTCGACCGCCAGCTCGAGGATATCCGCCTGATGCGCCTCGAGATGGACGACGTCGACCGGCGAGCCCGTGACGCCCTGGGTCAGCTCGGCGAGAAGGGCTAGGCCTGGTCCTCAACGACTGGCTCCTGGTCCATCGCCTGCTGCGACACCCCGACGGCCAATGCTCTGCCCCCGAACAATGACAACACCCTGCCCCACGGCAATCACCAGACGACAAGACGAGAGCCACGATGACACGCCAGTCTGCTTCCTCTCCCGATCTCGCTCCCTCGACCGCACCCTCACCCTCGAGCGTGAGCTACGTCAGCGGCATCAGTGACCTGCCCCTCAAGGGCCAGACCATCGGTGACTGCTTCGACGAAACGGTATCCCGCTTCCCCGATCAGGACGCCTTGATCAGCCGCCACCAAGGGTTACGCTATCGCTGGCGGGAGCTTCAGGACGAGGTGAATCAGGCGGCCCGTGCGCTGCTGGCCATGGGCGTCAAGAAAGGCGACCGGGTAGGCATCTGGTCGCCCAACTGCGCCGAGTGGACGATCACCCAGTTCGCCACCGCCAAGATCGGCGCCATCCTGGTCAACATCAATCCGAGTTACCGCACCCATGAGCTCGACTACGCGCTCAAGCAGTCGGGCACCTCGACGCTGATCCTCCAGGGCAGCTTCAAGACCTCGGACTACGTGGCCACCCTGGCCGAGCTGGCCCCGGAGCTCAATGACGTCCAGGGGGCCGGCCCGCTCAAACTGGCCAGGCTGCCCGAACTCAAGCGTGTCATCTGCCTCGACTCGACCAAGACCCTGCCGGGCATGCTCGCCTGGGAGCGCATCTTCGAGCGCAGCGAGGAAGTCAGCGCCGAGGAATTGGCCGAGGTGCAGTCAGGACTGCAGTTCGACGAGCCGATCAACATCCAGTACACCTCCGGCACCACCGGCGCGCCCAAGGGCGCCACCCTGTCTCACCACAACATCCTCAATAACGGCATGTTCGTGGCCCGAGCGATGAACCTGACCGATCAGGATCGCATGGTCATTCCGGTACCGCTCTACCACTGCTTCGGCATGGTGATGGGCAA
>DJIP01000262.1 GCA_002433675.1 Halomonas halophila | reverse complement strand
CCCGACCTGGTGGTACGCCACACCGAAGAGGGCTGGCGCGTTGAACTCAATCCGGATGCGATGCCTCGACTGCGCATCCAGCCCGACTATGCTGCGTTGATTCGACGCGCGGACAAGAGCCAGGACAACCAGTTCCTCAAGGACCACCTGCAGGAGGCACGCTGGCTGATCAAGAGCCTGTCCAGCCGCAACGACACCCTGTTGAAGGTAGGTCGAGAAATCATGGTGCGGCAGATCGACTTCCTCGAGCAGGGAGAAGCGGCCATGAAACCGTTGGTACTGGCCGATATCGCAGACAAGGTGGAGATGCACGAGTCCACCATCTCCCGCGTGACCACCCAGAAGTTTGTGCACACCCCTCGCGGCGTGTTCGAGTTGAAGTATTTTTTCTCGAGCCAGGTCGGCCAGGATGGCGACGCCCACTCCAGTACCGCCATCCGCGCCATGATCAAGTCGTTGATTCAAAAGGAGCCTGCCCGCAAACCTCTGTCGGACAGCAAACTGGTGGAACTGCTGGCAGAAGACGGCGTCAATGTCGCCAGACGCACCGTGGCAAAGTACCGGGAAGCCATGAATATTCCGTCTTCCAGCGAGCGCAAGCGGCTGCGCTGAGGCGTCGCTAGCCTAGTTATAAGGAAAGCGCAAGCACTTGAAATTTCGCATGACATCTGCGTCTTTCTGCGTAGTGTCGAGGGGGTTTGCAGGATCGGAAAAAGGGTTACAATCAAGCCACCACCCGCAAGAGCAAGGAGCCTGTCATGCAAGTCAACATCACCGGCCACCACGTCGAATTGACCGATCCCCTGCGTGACTATGTACAAGAGAAGCTCGCCCGTGTGGAGCGCCACTACGACAACATCACCAACGTCCAGGTGACCCTCTCGGTGGAAAAGGAACGCCAACTGGCCGCCTGCACCCTTCACGCTGCCGGTGCCGACCTGCATGCCGAAGCGCAGGACGGCGATATGTATGCCGCTATCGACGCCCTTGCCGACAAGCTGGACCGCCAGCTGGTCAAGCACAAGGAAAAATCCCAAGCCCGCGCCCAAGGCGCCGGAATTCGCTGACTCTCATGACATTGGAAGCCATTCTCCCTCCCGAGCGCACATTGTTCGATGTCCCGGGAGGCAGCAAGAAGAGGGTGCTGGAGTTTTTCAGCACCTTCATTGCGCAGAACACCCCGAGCCTGGACAGCCAGGAGGTCTTCAGTCGGCTGATCGGACGTGAGCGCCTGGGCAGTACCGGCATCGGCAATGGCGTCGCCATTCCCCATGCCCGCAATCCCCACTGCAAGGCGCCCATCTCCGGCTTCCTCAAACTCGCGGAACCCGTCGACTTCGATGCCATCGATGGCGAGCCCGTCGATCTGGTGTTCGTGCTGCTGGTGCCGGAGGAAGCCGACGACGCCCATCTTGCCCTGCTCGGCCAGGTCGCCGGGGTCATGAATGACGCCAACACACGCCATCGTCTGCGCCACGCCAGCTCCCAGCGTGAGCTTCACGAGCGCCTGCAGGAAGCTATCCGCCAACAGGCACCAGGGGACGACACGCCCTCCTGACCGCGGCCTTGCTCATAGGCCAACCGCAATGGACGCCTGCCCAAGGAGACAGGACATGCAGCTCGTGATCATCAGTGGTCGCTCTGGCTCGGGAAAGTCCGTGGCCCTTCAAGCCCTGGAAGACCTGGGGTTCTACGCCATCGACAACCTTCCCGCGACCTTGCTGGGCGCTCTGGTGGACGAGCTGGAAAACGGTCATTCCCGACGCATCGCCGTCAGCGTCGACGCCCGCAACCTGCCTGAGGCGCTGGAGCGCTTCCCCGCCCAGCTGGCAACCCTCAAGCAGAGTCCGATCGACTGCCAGGTGGTCTACCTGACCAGTGATGCACGGATTCTGCTCGAGCGCTATTCCCACACCCGGCGCCGCCATCCCCTGACCCGTGATAGCGACATGACCCTGGCGGAGGCCATCGAGTCGGAGCAGAAGGCCCTTTCGGGTATTCGCGATCTGGCCGATCTGGTCATCGACAGCTCTCGCCTGTCGGTGCACGAACTGCGTTCGCGTATCGCCGAGCAGGTCGCCGACCACCGCAGCGGCCAGTTGAGCCTGACCGTGGAGTCCTTCGGCTTCAAGCGTGGCGTGCCTCCGGACGCAGATATCGTGTTCGACGCCCGCTGTCTGCCCAACCCCTACTGGGAACCTTCGCTGCGTGATGCCAATGGCTGCGACCCCAGCGTCATCGAGTTCCTCGAACGCTATCAGGACGTGGCCGACATGAAGCGCGACATTCTCGCCTGGGTGCGCACCTGGCTGCCGCGCTATCAGCAAAGCCAGCGCAGCTACCTCACCGTGGCGGTGGGCTGCACCGGTGGACAGCATCGTTCAGTCTATCTGGCCGAAGGCATCGCCTCGGCCCTGGCCGACCAGCATCCCCGCGTCCGTCTGCGCCACCGCGAACTCGGCCAGCAACGCCGACTGGACAGCGGAGGACTCTAGGCGTGGCCCGACGCACCCTGACCCTGACCAATCGGCGTGGCCTGCATGCACGCGCCGCGACACGCCTGGTCACCTGCTGCCAGCCCTTCGATGCCACCGTCACCGTCCACCATGGCAGCCGCTCGGGTGACGCCGCCAATATCATGTCACTACTGATGCTGGCCGCCCCCTGCGGAACGGAACTGACCCTGGAGGCCGAAGGCAAGGATGCGGACGCCGTGCTGGACGCCCTGGAGGCACTGTTCGACGCACGCTTCGACGAAGACGCCTGACGCTGTTCCTCTCTCTGCTTCGACCGCCACCCCAGCCCGCCAAGGATGCCATGCAACTGATCCAGACCGGCAAGTACACCGAGGTCCACTACGATCCGGACCAGGACGCCTTCATCAAGACCTTCACGCCCAAGGCCAGCGATCGCTGGCGCTATCGGCTGGGCATTCGGCGCTACCCCGGCCACAACTTCCGCTATGTCGCCGGCCGACTGGATCGACTGGGCATCGCCACACCGAAAATCCTGTCGGCAGAGCGCTATCGTCTGGTCACCGCCAATGTGCACGGCATCGCGCTCAAACGGCTCGTCCTCGACGCCCCGGAACTGCAGGAGCGCTATCTGGACATTCTCGAATCGCTGTACCGTGACCGTATCCACTGTCGTGGCCTGCATACCGAGAACTTCCTGGTGGCCGACGGCGAGGTGATCGCCATCGATCTGGACGCCTACAAGGCGCCGCGCATCTTTACCTATCCCCGCCGAGAGTTCATCGACTGCCTGAGCCGCTCGCTGAAAAACGACGAGGCGTTTCTGTTCGAGCGCTTTCTCGAACGTGTCGACGCCCAGCATCCCTGAAGAAAGGTTGCTACCCCCGCCCTGCTCCCTTGCTTGCTCATCATGAGGCCGCCGCGGCTCCTTCTCTCGTCCTGCGCCTTTCACGGCGCTCGCGGCTCCTCCTACCCCCTTGTGCCCTCGCCTCCCCCTGTCTGACTCAGTTCTCCGAGTGTGTGGGGGGGAGCGCTGGCATTGGCGATAGCCGCAGTGGCAGTGGTAAACTTTTAGATCAACACCTAGTTTACCACCAAGCGTCTTTCAGGAGCCGACATGACCTCTCCGGTGTGGCACCCCTACGCCCATCTCAAGACCCAGCCCCCCGCCCCCCGGGTGGTCGGAGGCCAGGGCACGCGCTTTGCCCTGGATAGCGGCGAATCCCTGCTCGACGCCACCTGCTCCTGGTGGTGCATGATCCACGGCTATGGACATCCACGGCTGGTCAAGGCGATCCAGGAGCAGGCGGCCACGCTGTGTCATGTGATGCTTGGAGGCCTGACCCACGACCCCGCCGACCAGCTCGCCCGGGAGCTGGTGCGCGTCACGCCAGAGGGCCTCAACCACGTGTTCTTCTCCGACAGCGGTTCGGTGGGCATGGAGGTGGCGATGAAGATGGCGGTGCAGTACCACCATCTGCGCGACCGCCCCCACAAGCACCGCATGCTGTCGCTGTTGAAGGCCTACCACGGTGATACCGCCGGCTGCATGGCGGTATGTGACCCCGAAGAGGGCATGCATTCGCTGTTTTCCGGCTTCCTTCCGAAACACCATTTCGCCCCGGCGCCGACCGCGCCCTATGCGGCCACACCGGAGCAGGTCGAGGCCGATCTCGACGCCTTGCGAGGGGTGCTCCAAGCCCACCACCACGAGATCGCCGCACTGTTGATGGAGCCCCTGCTGCAGGCCGCCGGTGGCCTCAACATGACCTCACCGGACTACCTGAAAGGGGCTCGCGCCCTGTGCGACGAGTTCGACGTGCTGCTGGTATTCGACGAGGTGGCCACCGGCTTTGGACGCACCGGACGCATGTTCGCCGCCGACCATGCCGGTGTCAGCCCGGACATCATGGTGCTGTCCAAGGGGCTGACCGGCGGCTATCTCGGCCACGCGGCGACCCTGGCCAATGACCGTGTCCATGACACCTTTATCGGTGACAGTGAGCTTCACGCCTTTATGCACGGCCCGACCTTCATGGGCAATCCGCTGGCCTGCCGCGTGGCACTGGAAAGCCTCAGGGTCTTCGAAGAGGACGACTATCTGGGCCGTATCGCTCGGCTCAACGCCATCCTTGTGCAGGAACTCGCCGGCGACAGTGACCTGCGCGCCCACCCCGCGGTGGCCGACGTCCGTGTACTCGGCGCCACCGGCGTGATCGAGGTGCACGACAGTACAGCGCTGAAGGGTGCCGCCGCCCTCGCCCGTGAACAGGGCGTGTGGCTGAGATCCTTCGGCAAATGGTTGTACACCATGCCCGCCTATATCACCTCGGATGACGAAATGCGCCAGATCATTACCGCCATGAAGGCGCCGTTTCTTTCAGCATAGTCAGGGGCGGCGCTGACTGGCTCTCTACCAGCCCCAGAACAACAGCCACCAGGCGCCGACCACGGGCGCCTGGGCGGCGAGCATGGGCAGCATGGCCAGAAGTCGACGCGGGCCACTGGCGTAGCGCCCGAGAATGCCAAAGCCGAGCCCCGCGCCAGCCAGCACGCCAAGGCCCAGCAACAGTGCCCTGGCGTCATTGGCCCAGTGAACCAGCAGGCCATCGCCTCGCAGCAGGGTCAGAGTGGTCATCGACAGCCCCAGGAAGACCCCCACCGCGGCCAGGGGTATCAGGGCGTAGGACAGGTGCCACAGACGCTGCCAATGCCAGGGGCCGAGCAGTCGATTGGTCAGCGACAGCGAAAGCGACACCAGTCCCCCCAGTACCAGGGCAGTCACGCCGATGTAGCCCAGCAGCAGGGCACCATCGAGCAGGGTGAAGACGTCGTTGTGTTCGGGATAGTGGGTCAACAGCCACCAGGGTGCGCTGGTTTCCAGCGGCCATCCCCAACCGTGCTGATAGAGCCACACGGCCGCCTGCTGCTTGGCCGCCACGAACCAGGGGCTCGCCGACCAGTGAAATGCCCCCACCGCGATGCCCAGCAGGCCGAACACCACCAGCATGAACTCCCACAGGGTGGCGGGCCGCTGGGGCGGTGGCGACACCACCTCGATACCGGGAGTCCTGAGCTCGAGATGGATGGCGTCCTTGTAGCCTGAGCAACGCGAGCACAGATGGCAGTCACTGGCGCTGTCCAGCTGCTTCAGCGGGATCAGCACCGGGCAGTCCGGAGCCCGGCTTCTTGACACCTCTCGCCGGCGCTGGCGCCGCCCGTGTTCGGCCCATACCTCGGGGTCGGCGCGGTAGTGCAGCGGCGCCAGCTTGGCCAGCAGCGCAAAGACGCCACTGACCGGACACAGATGGCGACACCAGACGCGCTTGCCCTTGCCGTAGACCAGACCGATCACGGCCGCCGCCAGGGTCGAGCCCCCCAGCACCAGCAGTGCGGCCTTGGGATACTGGTAGACGCTGACCAGTTGTCCATAGATCGTGGTCATGGCGAAGCCCACGAAGGGCCAGCCACCCCAACGCATCCAGCGCGGTATCGCCCGGCCCAGGCCGACGCGACTGGCGGCTTCGGTGATGGCACCCTCAGGACACATCGTGCCGCACCATAGCCGCCCCGCCACCACCATGCTGACCATGACAAAGGGCCACCAGACGCCCCAGAACACGAACTCCGCGAACAGCGTGAGATTGCCAAGGATGCGTGCCTCATGGTCCGGCAGTGGCAGCAATGGCGGCACCAGCAGCAGCACGGCGTAGAACGCCACCACGGCCCACTGCAGCGTCAGAATCCAGCGCCGATGATGCTTCAGCCAGGCTCCCAGACGTGCCCAGCGCCGGGTCTTGCGGGCCCCCATATGGCGATTCTCAACCAGGCTTGGCCGAATGACCTTGCCAGGCCCGCAGTGGCGCTCGCTGGCTTTTCGCGTCACTGCTGGCGTCACTGTTTCCGTCGCTGTTGCCGTCACTGCCGCCGCCTCGTTCACGACACCGCTCCCTCGACGACGCCGTGGGCCTGGCGCTGTCCGCCTACCCACCAGTAGACGAGGCCCCAATAGCACACATAGCCGAGCACCAGCGTCGAGGAGGGCCAGGCACGGTAACCGGCGATACTCGCCAACAGGCCTCCGACTCCCTGGCCATCATCTAGCCAGCCACTGGAGTCCCACAGCGGATCGATGCCGACCGGCAGCCAGCCCAGATTCATCAGCCGCTCGAGCGCCGCCACCCACAGCCCCGCCGCCACCAGCAGCAGCAGGATTTCGCTGGCCCGAAAGAAACCGCGCCAGGCCAGCCGCCGCGAGGACCACTGCAACAGCACGAAGCAGGCTCCCGCCGTGACAAGACCAAGACCTGCGGCCATCGCAAAGGACGTCAGTTGTCCACCTCGCCACTGGGCCAGCCCCAGGCCATAGAGAAACACCAGGGTCTCGGCGCCTTCTCGGGCCACCGCCAGGGCGACGAGAGTGGCGATGCCCCACAGCCGTGAGCGCGACAGACACAGCATGGCATCGCACTCCATGGAGCGTTTCAACGACGCACCGCGACGGCGCATCCAACCCACCATCTGCACGATCAACACGGCAGCCAGCGCCGACATGGCGGCCTGAAACTGGGTCTGGGCGTCGCCGGTCAACCAGCGCCCCACTCCCATCAGCACAGCACCCAGCGCGGCGGCCAGGGCGATACCTGCAGCGACGCCGCCCCACAACCAATTCAAGGCATCACGACGCCCCTCTCGGACGAGCCAGGCATAGACCAGGCCGACCACCAGGATGGCCTCCAGGCTCTCGCGCAGGACTACGATAAAGGCCGCCTCATTCATGGTTGTGCCACCTCCGAGGCTTCCCGGGCGATGATCACTCCCTGGGCTTCGGGCAGATGGAACTCGTCAAAATAGTCGTAGCGCCCCGGCTTCAGCGGGTGGACCACCACGAAGGAGTGGACGCCTGGGCCCATCACCTTTTCCTGCCGCAGCCGGCGACTCTCGAATTCCACCGGCGTGCTTCCGGCATTGTGCAGTTCGATCTTGAACCGCTGTCCGGCGACGACCTCGAGCTCGACGGGTTCGAGCCTGCCATCGGCAAGGGTCAGCCGGTAGGTCGGCAACGCTCCGGCGTCGACCGGTACAGCGGTGGCGCAAAGCGTCATCAACGACAGAGCGACCAGTGGCGCCTTGATCAGGCGCCCGGGGCGGTGTGAACGACGTAGCAGCAACATGACCGCCTCCTCTCAGTAGCCGCCCTTCTTGCCCACGCCGGCGTAGACAAAGTCATACTCGACGTCGAAGGGCGCATACCAGGGCGCCACGCCGGTTTCCTTGTCGATGTGACGCATCAGGTGCGGCGCTTCGATGTGGAAGGTCAGGTGATAGCGGCCCATGCCCTCGAGCGCCAGATTGATCCCGTAGTGGGTGCCGTCACTGGCGATCATCGGCATCAGGCTGCCTTCGATCACACTGTCGCTGCCTTCCTTCTGCAACCGATAGTCAATGTGCAGAAAGGGAATCCAGGCGCCGGGAGGAAAGCCGTTGTCGTTGTCCTCGAGGGCGTGAATGTCCGCCTCGAGATGAATATCGGCCTCGGCCGCGGCCAGGTCGCCGGCAGGCTCCATGACCACCGGCTGCAGGTAGACCGCGGCGACTTCCATGCCGTTGACCAGTTCGGGCTCGCCGATCGGATACTCCAGCGCCGAGGCACTGCTGGAAAAGACACCAAGACAGACGGTGGTGGCCAGGGTGGCCAGGAAGGAGCGGTCAAAGATCGGCGATGCTGACATGCGAAAACCTCGGGGAAGAAAATGGCGAGAACCGTTCGCGCTTCAAGAATCATTTCCATGACGAAGTTCATGAAGCACCACTCGGTGTCGCCACACTCTAGCCGCTACCGGAAGGCACGCCTGTGACGTGCATCAAAGTCTCGAACCTCTGTTGCACTGGCCACACTTTTACGTGACGCTGGAGCATCGGCACCCAAGGCCCCTGACGAGATAGCGAAAGCCCATGACCAGCCTCAGCAAGACCCGCACCAGCTTCTATCGACGCCTCTACCTGGCCCATCTGGTGGCTTCCGGTATCGATAGCGTGCCGGCCATCACCGCCGCTACCGGCATGCCGAGACGTACCGCCCAGGACACCCTCGCCGCCCTCGAGGAACTAGATATCCGCTGTCGCTTCGAGCACCAGCCGGGCAAGCCTCACAATATCGGTCACTATCGCATCGAGGACTGGGGGCCGATCGACCCGGACTGGCTGTCGCGCCACGCCGAGCGGCTGGGCCAGTTGCTGGGCTACCCCTCCCCCGACAACGCACACGCTTGAACGCTTTACCGCGCAGGCAGCGAGTGCCCGGATAGCACGACGATTCAGTCACCGGGGCGCTCATGCCCGAAGTCCTCTCGGAGTGCCTGACTGGTGCTGAGCGACGATACCTCCAGCCCCAGCCTCTCCACCCATTCAAGCGTCGTCTCGACCCAGCCGTCCCGAGAGACCATGAGCCGGTCACCACAGCGGCGGCAGCTCTCCACCCGCAAGCGATGCTCCCCGCGCCATTCATCCGTGAGCTCAAGCCAGTCCGCCCCTTGCGTCAACTGCAGTGCTGTCTCGGGCCACCAGGCCAGCCCCAGCCGCGTATCGATGGCCTCGGGTTCTCCGGCGACCAGCAGCGCAACGGCGCCACAGCCACACTCTGCCCTGGCGTAGAGATTGTTGCTCATGGTGTTCTCCCTGTTGATCCGCGCCCTGTGATAGCCGGCGCGAATGCCCGGCTGGCGACAAACGACGCCAGACCCTATAGTCGAGCTTTCCTCGACACAGCATCGGATCATGGATTCACGACTCGAACAACGGGCCCTGTCGCTATCGATCATCACCACCCTGGGCGTCGCCCTGCTCGGGGTCAGCTTCGGCCTGCTGGCCAGTTCCCAGTCGATCCTCTTCGACGGCGTCTTTTCTACCATCGACGCCGCCATGTCAGGACTTGCCCTGGCGGTATCGCGGCTGGTCGTGCGCGAGGCGACTTCGCGCTTCCAGCATGGTTTCTGGCACTTCGAGCCGATGGTGGCGGCACTCAACGGTGGCATTTTGCTGCTCTTGTGCTTTTATGCCTTTCTCAACGCGCTGCGGGAATTGCTGGGCGGTGGCCACGCCCTGGCCTTCGGCGCGGCCACCCTCTACGCCGCCGTGGTACTGATAATCTGCAGCGCCATGGCGGTGTATCTCAAGAAGATCAACCGCAGGGCCAACTCCGAGTTCCTGCGTATCGATCAGAAGAACTGGCTGATGGCGGCGCTGATCACCGGCGCGCTGCTGGTGGCCTTCGTGATCGCCCTGCTGCTCGAGGGTACCGCGCTCGACCACTGGACGCCCTACGTCGATTCGGCGCTGCTGGTGGTGCTGACGCTGGTGTTCATGCCGGTGCCCATCAACATCATTCGGCGGGCGGCCAAGGACATCCTGCTGATGGCGCCGAGCGCCATCGATCGTGAGGTGCACGCGGCCATGAAAGACATCATGCAAAGAGAGGGACTTCGCCACTACTACAGTCATGTGGCCAAGAGTGGCCGGGGCCACTTTATCGAGATCCATATCGTCACCGCCCCGAACTTCGCTGCCGGACGCGGCATGGTAGAGATGGACGAGATCCGCGAGGAGATCTCCTCACGACTGAGCATTCCCCCCGAGCGCCGCTGGTTTACCGTCGCCTTTACCGCCGAGGAACGCTGGGCCTGAACGCAAGGCCGTCAGACCGCCGCGGGATCGCCGGCAAGACGCGAATAGACCACATGGGACAACGCCCGTCCTCCGACCCACTCGCACTCGCGCAGCACGCCCTCCTGTCGAAAGCCGAGTCGCTCAGGGATGGCGCGACTACGGAGATTGCCCTCGGCGCAGCGGATCTCGAGCCGGTGAAACTCGAGCTCGGCGAAGCCCCATTGCACTAAGGTCGCCACGGCCTGCGACATGCGGCCACCTCCCTGACAATCGCTGCGCAGCCAATAGCCCAGCGACGCCCAGCGGTGACGTTCGACGATGCGGTTGAAGCCGACGACGCCGATCAGTGCGTCGTCCTCGATTACGACAAAGTGTCGAGCGGTGCCCAGGCGCCGCTCGGCCATGGCAGCGGTAACGAAGACTTCGCAGTCCCCCGGCTCGCGGGTGGCATCGACCCACGGCAGCCAGGGCCTCAACGATTCCCGGCTCGCATCGATGGCATGCCACAGATCGTCGCTGTGTTCCTTGCCGATCGATACAAGTCTCAGCCGCTCGGTCACCCTCAGCATGCTGCCAGCACCTCCAGCCGTCCTGGTCCGGACTGGCACACCCTACAGCGCCGACGCACCACATCGTCCTGGGTCAAGACGCCCGTCACTCGGCGGCCTCCCAGCGGTCGCGGCCATTGCGCTTGGCCTGATACAACGCCTGGTCGGCACGATTCATGGTCTGCTCGTAGGTCTCGTCATCACGGTGCTCGGCCGCGCCGATACTGACGGTCAGCCTCAGCGAGCCATCATCCACCACCTGGGTGTTACGCAGCTTGGACTGGAGCCGCTCGAACAGAGGTTCAGCCGCCCATAGCGAAGCACCGGGCAAGGCGATCAGAAACTCTTCCCCACCCCAGCGGCCGACGATATCGCCACCGCGCAGGGTATCCTCGAGGACCTTGGCCACCACCAGCAGCGCCTGGTCACCGACGTCGTGCCCATGCTCGTCGTTGAAGCGCTTGAAGTGATCGATGTCCACCATCGCCAGGGTGAAGGGTTTCTGCTGCCGACTGGACGCCGCCATCAGCCGACGCAGCTCCGTGTGCAGGCCACGACGGTTGGGGATCTTGGTCAGCGGATCGAGCATGACCTCGCTTTCCAGCGTCTGCTTGCGCTCGAACAGCAGCTCCTGATACCCATCGGCGATACGCGACAGCTTGTGCTGGCGACGCTGCTGTCGCTCCAGACGGCGCTCCGCGGTGGACAGGTCGCTCTTGACGTTGCGCTGAAAGCCATCGGAAATCGCCGCCATGCGCTCCAGCCGCTCAAGCTGCTCGGTATGACGCCGGTAGAGCGCTTCGAGCGGCGCCCTCAGTGGATTGTCGTGATGCTCGGACGAGGCCAGCAGGGCCTCGATGTCCCGCAGCAGCTGACGATCCCTTTCGCTCATGGACTGGAATCCTCGACGGGGGTGATCGCAAACGAGAAGCTGCAGTCTTCCTTGAACTCTTCGGCAAGCTCGGCGATGCGTTCGTTTCTGACATCGTAGCGCCAATCCACGCTGCAGGCCTTGCCTTCCAGGTGAGCCTCTTCCATCAGATCGAAGATGTCCATCATCGCCTTGACCGAGCTGGTGTTGAGGTAGACCAGTTCCAGGCAAACCGCAAGCGGGCCTTCGCCGTCTCGCAGATAGCTGTCTACCCAGTTCAGCACGCCACTGTAGAGCTCGAAGGTGTTTTCGGGGTAGGAGTCGCCACGCATGGACAGCGTCCCGGCGTCCCAGTCAGAACGAATGTCAGGGGTCGACTGGGTCCCGTCAATCGCAATGTCGTTGATCATTTTCTCGACTTTCCGTCAGATAGTGGCGGTGATGCAGAAAAAGCTCTGTTGATCGGAGAGCGGCGTCAGGTTCGACTGAAGCGGCTGGCACGACTTGCGCGCCATGTCGATCAGCCCCAGGCCTGCTCCCCGGGAGCCGTCTTCCCGCGGCTTTCTGAGTTGCTGCTTGTAGCATCGCTTGAGCTCGACCGCGTCCATCTCGCCGAGTTCCTCGACGGTCGCCATCAGACGCTGGCCATCGGCATGCTCGACCACGTTGCCCGCCGACACCAGATAGTGGCCCTGCTCGCCCCGCGCCACCGCGACAGTGGCGGTGGCCTGCTGTTCGTCGTAGCCCATGGCGGTGGCGTAATGGCTGATGTTCTGGGTCATTTCGATATAGGTCGAGAATACGTCCATCGCCGCAGACGGTGCCGCTGATTCGCTGTTGAGGTAGTTGCGAATGGCCTTGCCGATCTCTTCGATCAGGCTATGGGAAATCGGGCCATTGAAGCTTAGCAGCACGCGCTGTTTGTCGAATTGGTCGCGCAGCGTCAAGAGGTCCATGGAATTTCCTCATCGTGACCGTGGTGAATGTTGGAGGTCGCGGACGCGGTGTCGTCCTGCTCATCCTCGATCGCCGGCTGGAAGCACAGCAGGGTGATATCGTCACGCTGGTGCGCTTTGCCTTGGAAACGCTCCAGCGAATCCAGGAAGGCCGCAACCTGCGCCTTGGGGTCGAGCCCCGCGTGCTCCAGCAACATGGCCTGGAAGCGCCGCTTGCCGAAGCCGAACCCGTGTTCGCCGCCAGCCTGATCCAGGAAGCCATCGCTGCACAGCGTACAGGACCAGCCAGGCACCAGTGCCAACGTTTGATTGGTGAACTCGCCGGGACGCTTGAATGCCAGGGCACGGCGGCCACCGGCCAGTACCTCCAGGCGCTGACCATCGGTGGCATAGAGATCCAGCTTGGCGCCAGAGAAGGTCAATTGCTGCTTGTCCGCACCGACCCACACCAGCCCCGCATCCATGTGCGGCGTCACGCCGTGAGCATCGCTGTCGGCCTCCAGCGTGCGGCGAATCCGCCGATCCATTTCCTCGAGGATACCTGCCGGATTCTCGGGGCCCACCTGATTGACCGAGTTATCAAAGGCCGCACGGGCGAGCATGGTCATCAGGGCGCCTGGCACGCCGTGTCCCGCGCAGTCGATGACCCCCAGCAGATAGCCACGGTCATGACCAAAATCCCGGAACACGAAGATGTCGCCGCCGACCGTATCCTTGGGGCTCCACAGCACGCCGTGCCTTAGGCCGGCACAGCGTTGCATGTCACGGCTGGGCAGGATCGCCTGCTGCAAGACCCGAGCGCAGTCGAGGGAATCATCGATCTGACGCTTGGCCTCGCTCATCTGCCGATTGGCCTGAGTGAGATCTGCAGTGCGCTGACGGATGCGCTCCTCGAGTTCTTCGGTATGGGCCTGAACCTGGTCCGCCATGCGCTGGAAATCCCGTGAC
>DJIP01000173.1 GCA_002433675.1 Halomonas halophila | reverse complement strand
ATCGAGATCACGTTGGTCGGAACGAAGGCAGACACGTCACCGGCCTGGGTCTCGATGATCGGCAGTGCGGTCAGCGAGCCGGTCTTGCCCTTCACTTCACCGTTGGTGAACTTCTCGACGTAGTCGGCGTTGACACGCGCGGCACGCTCGAGCAGACGGGAGTGGAGGTAGAAGACGTCGCCGGGGAAGGCTTCACGGCCCGGCGGACGACGCAGCAGCAGGGACACCTGGCGGTAGGCCACGGCCTGCTTGGACAGATCGTCATAGACGATCAGTGCGTCTTCACCACGGTCGCGGAAGTACTCGCCCATGGTGCAGCCGGAGTAGGCGGCGAGGAACTGCATCGGAGCAGGATCGGCGGCGCCGGCGGCGACCACGATGGTGTGCTCCATGGCGCCGTGCTCTTCGAGCTTGCGCACCACGTTGGCGATGGTCGACTGCTTCTGACCGATGGCCACGTAGACACAGGTGACGCCGGTGCCCTTCTGGTTGATGATCGCGTCGATGGCGATCGCCGACTTACCGATCTGACGGTCGCCGATGATCAGCTCACGCTGACCGCGGCCGATCGGCACCATGGCATCGATGGACTTGAAACCGGTCTGGATCGGCTCGTCGACGGACTGACGAGTGATGACGCCAGGCGCGACCTTCTCGACCGCGTCGGTTTCCTTGGTGCCCAGGTCGCCCTTGCCGTCGATGGGGTTACCGAGGGCGTCGACCACACGGCCGCGCAGTTCGGGACCCACCGGCACCTCGAGGATGCGGCCGGTACACTGGGCAGTCATGCCCTCTTCCAGCTGCAGGTAATCACCCAGTACCACGGCACCGACGTTGTCGCGCTCGAGGTTCAGGGTCATCCCGAAGATGCCGCCGGGGAATTCGATCATCTCACCGAACATTGCGTCGGCGAGGCCGTGAATCTGCACGATACCGTCAGATACGCTGACGATCGTGCCCTGATTACGGGCTTCAGATGCGACGTCAAGCTTCTCGATACGCTGCTTGATGATGTCGCTGATCTCGGAAGGATTCAGTTGCTGCATGCCATGTCCCTCAGACTCAGGCGGAAAGGGCTTCCTGGAGGCGGTTCAATCGACCACGTACCGAACCGTCGATGACGGTGTCGCCGGCACGCAGGATCACGCCGCCCAGAAGCGTCTTGTCCACCTGAGTGGTAATGGAGATTTCGCGGTTCAGACGCTTGGCCAGTGCACTCGCGAGCGATTGTTCCTGGGCTTCGGCCAGCGGGAAGGCGGAGACGATTTCCACCTCTACCCGCTTTTCCTGCTGGGCCTTGAGCACCTCGAACTGCTCGGCGATGCCGCCGAGCGCCGCCAGGCGACCCTTCTGGCCGACCAGACGAACGAAGTTCTTGAGGTCGTCATTGACGGCGTCACCACAGACGTCGACGACAACATCAGCCTTCTGTGCGCTGGACAGCTTGGGATTGCCGAGCACCTGGGCGCGCATGTCGTCGTCGCCGACGATCTGCGCGACCCTGGCCAGCATGCCGGACCATTCGTCGAGCGCGTCCTTGGCCACGGCGTGCTCAAAGGCAGCCTTGGCGTACGGGCGAGCGATAGTTGACGTTTCCGCCATGGGGCACCTCCTCAGAGCTCTTTGGCGAGTTTGTCGACGATGGCAGCATGCTGCTTCTCGTCGATGGAGGACTCCAGGATTCGCTCAGCGCCCAGGACCGCCAGACGGGACACCTGTGCGCGCAGGTCTTCCTTCGCGCGTGCCACTTCCTGCTCGATCTCGGACTTGGCCTTGGCAATCATGCGCTCGCCTTCAAGGCGGGCGTCTTCGCGTGCCTGCTCGAGCTTCTGGTTGGCCTGTTTCTGGGCCTGTTCCAGGATCTCGGCCGCCTCTTGCTTGCTCTTGCGCAGGGTCTCGTCGGCCTCTTTCTCGGCCACCTCGAGATCACGCGCCGCACGGCTGGCAGCATCCAGACCATCGGCGATCTTCTTCTGGCGTTCCTGCAGCGCTTGCATGACCGGCGGCCATATAAACTTCATGCAGAACCAGACGAAGAACGCAAAGGCGATAGCCTGGCCGACTAGGGTAAGGTTCAGGTTCACGCCAGCACCTCTCGCGTTACGGGTTTGGGGTTAACGGATCGACGGCTCGGGACGAGCGGTCGGACATTAACCGACAAACGGGTTAGCGAAGGTGAAGAACAGCGCGATACCAACACCGATCATGGTCACGGCGTCCAGCAGGCCGGCGACGATGAACATCTTGACCTGCAGCATCGGAACCATTTCCGGCTGACGTGCAGCGCCTTCCAGGAACTTGCCGCCGAGGATACCGAAGCCGATGGCGGTGCCGAGTGCACCCAGGCCGATCAGCAGGGACACGGCGATGGCGGTCATACCCAGAACTTGTGCTTCCATGGTGGTCTCTCCAGTTTTTAGTTGAAACTAAGGTTTATCAGTGGGTTAGGGTTAAGGGTTTAGGGTTGAAGCGAAACCGTCAGTGCTTCTCCACCGCCATGCTCATGTAGACGATGGTCAGCATCATGAAGATGAAGGCCTGCAGGGTGATGACCAGGATATGGAACACCGCCCAGGTGAAGTGCAGCGGCAGCTGCCACAGGCCGATCATCGCGATCAGGATGAAGATCAGCTCACCGGCGTAGAGGTTGCCGAACAGTCGCAGGGCCAGGGAGATCGGCTTGGCGATCAGGGTCACGGTCTCGAGCAGGAAGTTGACCGGGATGAACAGCGCCTGGACCAGCTTGTTGGGTGAGTTGAACGGGTGCAGGGTCAGCTCACCGATGAAGCCGGAGAAGCCCTTGGCACGAATGGTGTAGAAGATGATCAGGCCGAACACGGACAGCGCCATGCCGAGGGTGGCATTGACGTCGGTGGTCGGTACCACCTTGAAGTAGACGTGGGCCGGGTCCGCGCCGAACAGGGCGCCGATCTTGGCCGCCAGCAGCGGCAGGAAGTCCACCGGCACCAGGTCCATCAGGTTCATCAGGAAGACCCAGCAGAAGATGGTCAGCGCCAGCGGCGCGATCAGCTTGCTCTTGCCGTGGAAGGTGTCCTTGACCGAGTTGTCGACGAACTCGACCATCAGCTCGACAAAGTTCTGCAGCGCACCAGGCACGCCGGTGGTAGCGGTGTTGGCCGCCTTCTTGAACAGCCACAGGAAGATCAGGCCGAGACCGACGGACCAGCCGAGGGTATCGAGGTGAACGGCCCAGAAGCCCATATCGGAAGCTTCCTGGGCGGAATGGGCGATCGACCAGCCATTGTCCGGGTGCAGCCCGAAGGTCAGGTTCTGCAGGTGGTGCTGGATATATTCCGTAGGAGTCGGATTCGTGCCTGCCATGTCTGCCTCGTTGTCAGGTGTGCGACGGTCGTTTCACCAGCCAGGGCCCCAGCCAATGAACGAACAGCGTCACCACATAAGCGCCAAAGAAAAAAGTCGGGTTTGAGGGAGGCACTGCGATGAACACCAGGGTGAACAGCGCCGCCGTCAAACCGAACTTGCCGGCTTCCGCACGATAGAAATTGTTGACGATGGCCTTGGAGTAGCGTGCGCCCTGCGCCCGGAACACACACCAGGCAAAGAAGACATTGGGCAAAAAGGCCACCAGCCCGCCCAGGGCCGCCGAGGATGCGCCGGGGATTCCGTCGATGCCAGCCGCCACCACGCTGGTCAGCGCCAGCACAGCGAGCTGTGCCATCAGCAGGCGCTGCACCTGGGGTCGTTGGATCCTGGCCGCCAAGTGTCTCTCCCGACGCGCCTCTTGGCGCGAACTCGTCATCCATCGTGATCGCCGGCAACAGACCACCGGCAGACTCCGGCGCGATTATAGGGAAGCCCCCTAACGGCTTCAACCAAAGACGTGACGATTTGTCGTCACTTCGCGCTGGCTTACGACCAAATGCGGAGAAAAGGCCGCTAAAGTGATTAGCGACCTAAGTGGTTTACTACGCTGATCCGAGCAACCCGGTCGCTGTTTCTGGTCGTCGCCGCTCAGCGGATGTGGCCCAGGATGCCGTCGAGTTCGTCGAGGCTCGAGTACTGGATGGTGACCTTGCCCTTGCCGGCCTTGCCGTGGCTGATCTTGACCGGTGCGCCGAGCAGATCCGCCAGGCGGGTCTCCAGCCGGGCCACATCCTGATTCGGCGCCGTCTTGGCGGCCTTTGGCTTGCCATTGGCCAGCTGCTTGACCAGCGCCTCGGTGGCGCGCACGGTCAGGTCCTTGTTGACCACCTCGTGGGCTGCCTTGCGCTGCTTGGCCGCCGGCAGGGTCAACAGGGCGCGGGCATGGCCCATGTCCAGGTCACCGCGTTCGAGCAGCGTCTGCACCTCGGGGTCCAGCGCCAGCAGGCGTAGCAGGTTGGTCACCTGGGTACGCGAGCGGCCCACGGCGTCGGCGACCTGCTGCTGGGTCAGTTCGAATTCGTCGAGCAGACGCTTGAGGGCCAGCGCCTCCTCCACCGGGTTGAGGTTCTCGCGCTGGATGTTCTCGATCAGCGCCAGCGCCAGGGCCACCTCGTCGGTCACCTCGCGGATCACCGCCGGGATGACGTCCAGCTCGGCCAGCTGGGAGGCCCGCCAGCGGCGTTCACCGGCGATGATTTCATAGCGGTCGGGACCGATCGGACGCACCACGATGGGCTGCATCACGCCCTGGGCGCGGATCGAGTCGGCCAGCTCCTCCAGCGCCTCGGGCTGGATATCGCGCCTCGGCTGGTAGCGACCGCGGCTGAGCTGCCCCAGCGGCAGGCGCTCCAGGCGTTCCTCCGGCGCGGGAGGCGGCACCACCGTGGCGTCTTCGTCGCCATCGGTCGTCAGCTCGGCATCCACCTCGGGCAGATCGAGGCTCTCGCGGCGGCGGGCACCGGCCCCGATCAGCGCGTCCAATCCCCGTCCCAGGGCGCGTTTGCGCGTCATCGATTCATCCTCATCACAGCACGCTCAAAAATTCGACATTTCTGGCCCGTGCCGCTGTGGCCGGGGCTACAGCGACAGCCGACGAATCAGTTCCTTGGCCAGCACCCGGTGGGCCTGGCTGCCCCGCGAGAAGCGTGCGTACTTGGTCACCGGCAGGCCGTGACTCGGCGCCTCGGCAACCCGCACGTTGCGTGGAATGGTGGTCTTGAGCAGGGCGTCGCCGAAGTAGTCCCGCAGCTGCTTGCTGACGTCCCGGGTCAGGCTGTTGCGGGCGTCGAACATGGTGCGCAGGATCCCGAAGATCTCGAGGCCGGGGTTCACGCTGTCCTTGATCTGCTCGACGGTATCGAGCAGCGCCGACAGGCCTTCCAGGGCATAGAACTCGCACTGCAGCGGTATCAGTACCCCATCGGCAGCGGTCAGCGCATTGACGGTGAGCATGTTCAGCGACGGTGGGCAGTCGATCATCACCACGTCGTACTCGCCGGCGACCTCGTCCAGCGCCTTGGCCAGCGCCCGCTCGCGGCCTTCACCACGATCGAGCAGCTCGACCTCGGCGGCGGTCAGGTCGCCGTTGCCGGGCAGCAGGGCGTAGCCGGCCTCGGGACAGTCGAGGATGACCTCAACCGGACGCTTGTCGCCCAGGATGACGTCGAGCACGCTGCCCTCGAGGCTGTGCTTGTCGACGCCACTGCCCATGGTGGCGTGGCCCTGAGGATCGAGATCGACCAGCAGTACACGGCGATCCAGCGACGCCAGACTGGCGGCCAGGTTGACGGCAGAGGTGGTCTTGCCGACCCCACCCTTCTGGTTGGTCAAGGCGATGATTTTGGTCACGACGTCATCCTTGCGTGGAAATTCTCGGGTGGCTGGTGGCGGCAAAATCGTGAAAACCGAACCCCAAGCCCGAGCCTAGCGGCCCCCGGCCTCGGGTTCCAGCATAACCAGTTCTCGACCCGCCGACTCGAACGGTACCCTCAACGCATGGCGCGAGACACAGCGCACGTCGTCCTCCAGGCGTTCGAGCTCGCCGTCCACCGCCGGCCCCTTCATCGCCAGCCACTGGCCACCGGGCGCCAGCAGCGGCCGTGTCAGCTCGACGAAGTCCTCGAGGCTGGCAAAAGCCCGCGAGATCAGTTGATCGAACCCGCCGTCGGCCGGGGTATAGGCTTCCACTCGCGCCTGGATCGGGGTCACCCGGGCAAGCCCGAGCTCCATCACCGCCTGACGCTGAAAGCGTACCTTCTTGCCGTTGCTGTCGAGCAGGCTGACGTCGAGTTCGGGGTTGAGGATCGCCAGCACCAGACCTGGCAGGCCAGGCCCCGCGCCCACGTCGAGCACCCGCGGGCCCTTGACCCAGGGCAGCACCGCGGCGCTGTCGAGCACGTGGCGAGAGACCATGTCCAGCGGGTCGCGTACCGCCGTGAGGTTATAGGCCCGGTTCCACTTGTGCAACAGACCCACCAGGGCCAGCAGCTGGTCGAGCTGGGCGGAGGTGACCGCAATCTCGAGGGCGGCAAGGCCCTCGCTCAAGCGCTCGTGCAGGCGCTGCTGCAGGGCCGGGGACATCGCCTGACTCATCCGCTGGCTACCTCGCGATCATCGAGTAAACGACGTTTCTTGAGGTGAATCAGCAGGATCGATACCGCTGCCGGGGTCACCCCGCTGATCCGCCCGGCCTGGGCCAGGGTCTCGGGACGCGCCTCGGCGAGCTTCTGGCGAATCTCGTGGGACAGCCCCTCGACTCGGCTGTAGTCGAGATCGGTCGGCAGGGCCATGGACTCGTGACGCTTGAGCTTGTCGATCTCGTCCTGCTGACGATCGATGTAACCCTGGTACTTGGCCTGGATCTGGACCTGTTCGGCGACGGTCTCGTCGCTGACCGGCTCACCCTTGGCCGCGGCCACGTCGGCATAGCCGAGTTCCGGGCGCTTGAGCAGGTCCATCAGGCTGTATTCGCGGGCCAGCGGCTTGCCGGTGATTCGTTCGATGTCGGCGGCGGCATCGGTCCCGGGCTGCACCCAGGTGGCCTTGAGCCGGGCGCTCTCGCGCTCGACCGCTTCACGCTTGTCGCTGAACCGCGCCCAGCGCTCATCGTCCACCAGCCCCAGTGCGCGACCATGTTCGGTCAGACGCATGTCGGCGTTGTCCTCGCGCAGCAACAGCCGGTATTCGGCGCGGGAGGTGAACATGCGGTAGGGCTCCTTGGTGCCCAGGGTGATCAGGTCATCCACCAGCACCCCAAGGTAGGCCTCGTCACGGCGCGGGCACCAGGCGTCGAGCGCCTTGGCGCGCCGCGCGGCATTGAGTCCGGCGAGCAGACCCTGGGCCCCCGCTTCCTCGTAGCCGGTGGTGCCG
>DJIP01000131.1 GCA_002433675.1 Halomonas halophila | reverse complement strand
AAGCTCGGATCCTTGAACTGCGCCATCAGGTTATCGAAGTTCGGAATCTGCGAGCGGTCGAGCTTCTGGATCAGGCCGGTCTCGATCATCCGCGGAATGTAGTAGTTCGACGGCACCACGATGTCGTACTGGGAAGTGCCACCGGCATTGAGCTTGGCGATCATCTCCGGGTTCGAGTTGAAGTAGTTGGTTACCACCTCGACGTCATACGTTTCCTCGAAGGCCTCGATGATCTCGGGGTCCATGTACTCGGTCCAGTTGAACAGGTACAGCTTGCCCTCTTCTGCCTGGGCGACACCTGCGAGCATGGCAGCGGCCACGGCGAGGCCCAGGGCGCTGCGAGTCTTGTTGAGCATCGTTGCTTTCTCCTTGTATGGCTTGGTCTTGTCTGGGTACGTCAGGTGTTGATCGATCTGTTCCGAGATCGCCTCTGTGTCAGCCAATGGCACAGGCGTCATGCCTTGCGCCGATTGACGACGAGGCTTGCCAGGGCGGCCAGCGCTACCGCGGCGATCATCAGCGTGGCGATGGCGTTGATCTCCGGTGACACCCCCTTCTTGATCGCGCCCCAGATGTAGATCGGCAGGGTCGCGCTCTCCGGGCCCGAGGTGAAGAAGCTGATGACGAAGTCATCCACCGACAGGGTAAAGGAGAGGAAGAAGGCCGATATCAACGCCGGCTTGATGGTCGGCAGCATAAAGTGCACCACCCGTTTCAAGGGCGAGGCATAGAGGTCCTTGGCCGCCTCGAACAGGGACGGATCCAGGCCGACGAAGCGCGAGTAGACGATCAGCGCGACGAACGGGATCTGGAAGGTGACGTGGGCGATGATCATGGTGCCAAGCCCCGGCCCCAAGAGCCCAGTCAGTTCGTGTATTTTGACGAAGAAGGCCATCTCCGAGATGCCGAAGACGATATCCGGTAGCACGATCGGCAGATAGATCAGCACGATCAGCCAGCCCAGCTTGCGGTGACGATGGCGATACATGCCATAACCGATCAAGCAACCGATCACCAAGGCGATCAGCGAGGACGTCAGCGCCAGCACCAGGGTGTTGCCGAAGGCGCTCATGATCTGGTCATTGGCGAACAGCTGGTGGTACCAGCGCAGCGACAGCCCGGTCATGCTGGCGGCGCTGTTGGCGGCGTTGAAGGAAAACAGCACCACCACCGCCAGCGGCAGGTACAGAAACACCAGGGTCAGCCACCAGAAGGCCGTCAGCCCTCGCTTGAGGGTGCGCTTTCTCATATCACCACCTCCTCTCCGCCGCCGAGCCGCTTGCCGATCCGGCGCATGGCATAGAGTCCGGCGAAGGTCGCCAGCAGCATCAGGATGGCGCCGGCGGCGCCCAGCGGCCAGTTCGACCCGCCGGAGAACTGGTTGGCCACCAAATTACCGAGCATCAGCGCCTTGCCGCCGCCCAGTAGCTCCGGAATCACGTACATACCGAAGGCCGGAATCGCCACCAGCACGATCCCGGCGAGCAGTCCCGGCAAGGTCTGAGGAAAGACCGCGTGCCAGAACGCCTTGACCGGGGTGGCGTAGAGGTCCTGGGCGGCCTCCACCTGGGCGGTGTCGAGCTTCTCGAAGGCGGCGTACAGCGGCAGCACCATGAACGGCAGGAAGTTGTAGACCAGCCCCAGGGTCACCGCGAAGTTGGACGGATAGAGCCCCATGTTGGGGGCGATCAGTCCCAGCGTCTCGGCGACGCTGGACAGCGGCGTCCCCGGCGCCAGAAGATTCATCCAGCCGAAGGTGCGGATGACCTGATTGGTCCAGGACGGCACCACCACCAGCAACAGCATGATCGGGCGCCATTTCGCCCGACAGGTGGTGATGTAGTAGGCAATCGGGTAGGCCACGATGACCACCAGGCCGGTCGCCACCAGGGTCTGCCACAGCGACCTCAGCAAGGTGTATAGATTGCCCGGACTCCAGCCCAGAAAACCGAAGCCGGCAAGCTGCTTGAACGAGTCGAGCGACAGCGGCATCTGCGGCAGGCCATAGGGCCCGTTGGTCATGAAGGCCACGCCCATCAGATAGGCACTGGGCAGCACCAGAAAGACGATGATCCAGGCCGCGCCGGGACTCACGGTAAAGAGAAGATGGCGCGCTTCTCTGACCATGCCCTGGCTGCGCCCGAGGACAGCGGTATCGGTCATGTCATGCCCCCTCAGTTGGCCACGGTGACAAGGTCTTCCGGGGCAACCACCAGGGTCACCTCGTCGCCGACCTCGGGCAGTCGGCGCCCGCGATTGTTGATGGTGGCCTGCAGGGTGGTGTCACCGACCGTGAGACGAAACTCGGCGTGGCTGCCACGATAGAGCCGCTCGGTGATCCGCCCGATCAGGTGGTTCACGCCCTCATGGCGTCCCAGACGCACATCCAGCGTCTCGGGGCGAATCAGCAACAACTCACCACTCCCTTGCTCTGTCGTGGCGAGATCGGGCTCGAGTTCCAGCTCACCAAGCTCGGTAGTCACACGCAGGCCCTGTCGGGCGCTGATCGGATAGAGGTTGGCATGGCCCATGAAACGCGCGACGAAGGCATTGACCGGGCGTTCGTAGACCTCCCGAGGTGGCCCCACCTGCTGGATGGTCCCGCCATTTAGCACGGCGATGCGATCGGACATCACCATGGCCTCGTCCTGGTCATGGGTCACGAAGACAAAGGTCATGCCCAGGCGCTTCTGCACCCGCAGCAATTCGACCTGAAGCTGGCTGCGAAGCCCGGCATCGAGCGCCGACAACGGCTCGTCCAGCAGCAGCACGTCGGGCTCGCAGACCAGCGCCCGGGCCAGCGCGATGCGCTGACGCTGCCCGCCGGAGAGCTGATCGATGCGCCGATCGATCAGATCACCCAACTGGATGAACTCGGCGATACGCTGGACCCGGGCCTCGCGTTCGGCGCGATCGACACCGCGCATCTTGAGACCGAAGGCCAGGTTGTCGCGCACCGACAGGTGGGGAAACAGCGCGTAGGACTGAAACACCGTATTGACGCTGCGATGGTGTGGCGCCACCTCGGTGACGTCGCGCTCACCGATGGTCAGCCGCCCCTGATCGGCTTCTTCAAGCCCCGCCAGGATGCGCAGCAGCGTGGTCTTGCCACAGCCCGACGGACCCAGCAGGGTAAAGAACTCGCCGGCCTCGATGGTCAGATCGACGCCATCTAGCGCCACCGTACTGGCGCCGAAGCGCTTGTGCAGACCCTGCATATGGATCGCGGAGGCGGTGCGCTCGGATCCGGCGGCATCGTCGCCCGGGCGTGCGCCTTCATGGGGCTCATCCCGGCGCTGTGAGTGGCGCTCGGCGGTGGAAGTCTCGGTCATAGGGGCATTCCTCGTCGTTGTCGGCAGCTCACAGCCGATCGCGAAGCTTGTAGAAGTGGGTGGCCAGCAGCAACAGCGGTGTTCTCAACAGACGACCGCCGGGGAAGCGACGATGGGGCATGGCGGCAAAGACGTCGAAGCGCTCGCTCTGCCCGGCGATGGTCTCGGCCAGCAACTTGCCGGCCAGTCCCGCCATGGCCATGCCATGACCGGAGTAGCCTTGCGCATAGTAGAGGTTGGCGGCCAGCCGGCCGAAGTCCGGAGCGCGATTGAGCGTGATGGCCACGTCACCGCCCCAGCGATAGGCGATCTCGACATCGTCGAGCACCTTGAACAGGCGCCGGATCTTGCCGTCGATGCGCGCCTCGAGCCCCTTGGGCGGGCGCCCGTCGTAGCTGACTTCACCGCCATAGATCAGGCGTCGATCCGCCGACAACCGATAGTAGTCGAGCACAAAATTAGCATCCGACAGGGCGTCATTCTTCGGCAGCACCTGGGCCGCCTGCTGCTCGCTCATCGGCTCGGTGGCGATCATGTAATTGGCACAGCGCATGATGCGTCCACGCATCTCCGGCAACAGGTCGATGCCGTAGGCGTTGGTCGCCACCACCACACTGTCGGCGGTGACCTGTCCGGCGGCGGTCTTCACCCGGGCAGGCTCGCCTTTGGCAACGGCCGTAACCGGGCTATGTGAGTGGAAGATCGCTCCCGCCTGCTGGGCGGCCCTGGCCAGGCCGAGAGTATAGTTGAGCGGGTGCAGATGCCCGCCCTCTGCCTCCCACAGGGCGGCCGGGTAGGCGTCGGTGACCACATGTTCGCGCAGCGACTCGCCCTCGCGCCATTCCAGCGCCTGGTAGTCATACTTGTGCGCCATGCTCTCCTGGAAGGCGCGCAGCTCGCGCACATGGCGCGGCTTGACCGCCGCATGCAGGTAGCCCCAGGCAAGGTCGCAGGGAATCGCGTGGCGCTCGACCAGCTGTGCGGTCAGGCGCACCGCTTCGCGGCTCATTTCCCAGATATCGCGGGCCGCCGACAGGCCAAGCGCCTGTTCCACGGTGTCCATGTCGGTACCGAGCCCGGGCAGGATCTGGCCGCCGCTGCGCCCGGAGGCGCCATGGCCCACTTCATGGGCTTCCAGCACCACCACCTTGTAGCCTTGCTCGGCCAGATGCAGCGCCGCCGAACAGCCCGTCACCCCGGCCCCGATCACGCAGACGTCGGCGCGAACATCGCCCTCGAGGCTGGGTGTCGGCAACAGCTCGACCCGGACAGAATCGCGGTACCAGGAGGCGGCCTCGGACGTGGAGGAATCTGTCATAGAGAGTCCGTATTGATTGCGCAATGCGCTTGTTGTTATTGAATCTCGCACCTTCGTAGGAAGGTGACACCGCCAGTGTGCCACTTTCTCGCCACCAGGCGTCAAGTATCCAATAACACTAATTTCCTGACTTCAACGTCAGCGATTCGATACCTAAAGCGGCTTGCGCACTAACGTCAACACTTCACGTCACGCATTCCGCCCAATGGAAGTTGCCTCGGCGAGGCTCTCGAACCCAAAGTGCCAGACGTGGAAAATTCAACGCAGAGCAATGACAGAGCGTCAGTCTCTCGTTTCATCGCCAAGAGTATAAGCGAGACATCATGTCAGAGAAGCGAAGACGTTGGCGGTTTGATCAAAGGCCCAGGAGACGCCATCAGTCGCTTGATACACCCGCATCACTCTTCCCCAGCGCCGCCAGAAAGGCTTCCAGCACACGATGGGGGCGGCGGTCACGGCGGGTGATGGCGACAAACGGCGTCTCGTAGGCGGCGCTCTCGCAGCACAGCTCACGCAGTCGTCCCTGCGCGACCCAGAGATTGGCATGGTGATCCGGCAGATAGCCGATGTAGGCCCCGGTCAGGATAAGAAAGGCCGCGCCCTCCCGGTCGGAGGCGGTGGCGCTGGCCTTGAGCCCGGCATGGCGCTCACGACCGGCTTCCGGTAACGGATAGGACGGCACCACGGCGTCCCACTCACCCAGCGCCCCCCATCCACCCATGGCCTCCAGCGACGTGGATGGCTCGGCGAACAGTGGATGCCCCCGGCCACAGTAGAGCCCCGAGCGCTCACTGTAGAGCGCCTGGCTATCGACGCTGGCAGGCAGGTTGACCGCCGGCACCACACCGACATGCAGGCGTCCGTCGAGCACCCCGCGGGCGATCTCGCCGGGAGGGTCCATGTGCATGTTGATGCGCACCTCCGGTCCCTGAGCCTTGAGGCTTGCCAGGGCATGGGTGATGCGCATCTCGGGTGAGCTGACCAGGGTATCGGTGATGCCGATATTGAGTTCGCCGCGCAAACTGTGGTGCAGCGCATTGACCTCGGTGCGAAAGGCCTCCAGGCCCGACAGCAGACGCCGGGCCCCTTCCAGCACCTCACGGCCTTCCTCGGTCAGGGCGAAGCCACCCCGCCCGCGCCGGCAAAGCTTTAGTCCCAGGCGCTTTTCCAGGTCGCCCATATGCAGGCTGATGGCCGAACGACTGATGCCAAGCTCGTTCTCGGCGGCGGAAAATCCACCGCACTCGGCCACCGCCTTGAACACCCGCAATAGACGAATATCGAAGTCGGTGACCGGGCTCTGCCGGCTCACGCGCTTCCTCCGCCGGACCACCCCCTGGCGGAACAGGCCGGACAGCGCGGATCGCGTCCCAGCCGATAATGACGCCATTCGCCACTCAGGCCGTCGAAGGTGGCAAGCCCCCGGTGGGCCGTGCCGGCCCCGGACAACAGCTTGACCGCCTCCAGCGCCTGGAAGCAGCCGATCAGCCCTACCAGCGGCGAGATGACGCCACTCTCGGCGCACGACAGCGCCTCGTCGCCCTGGTCATCCGGCGGATACAGGCAGGCGTAGCAGGGACTCTTCTCGTTGCGCGGATCGAACACCGCCAATTGCCCGGAAAAGCGGATCGCGGCGCCGGAGACCAGCGGCACGCCGGCGGCGACGCTGGCCTCATTGATGGCGTAGCGGCTGGAAAAGCGGTCGGTGCAGTCGAGGATGACGTCGGCATCCCGCGCCGCCTCAACCAGCCCCTCGGCGTCCAGGTGACGTTCGATGGCGTTGACCCGGCAACGTGCATTGAGGGCGGTGGCGGATTCGGCGGCCGAGTGGGCCTTGTTGCGCCCCAGGTCCTGCTCCTGGTGGGCGATCTGGCGCTGCAGATTGGAGATCTCGACCACATCGGCGTCGGCGATGGTCAGCTGCCCGACCCCGGCGGCGGCCAGGTACAGCGCCACCGGCGAGCCCAGGCCACCGGCACCGACGATCAGTGCGCGCGAAGCCAGAAGACGCTCCTGGCCTTCGATATCCACCTGGGGAAGCATGATCTGGCGGCTGTAGCGCAGCAGGTCCTGGTCATTCATGAAAACTCACTTGTCCTCGAACTCTTCGATATCCGGCACGTGCAGGGCAAAATCTTCCTTCACTTCTTCCATCACCACGTAGCTCTTGGACTCCTTGACCCCGGGCAGGGTCAACACCACGTCGCCGAGCAGCTGACGATAGGCGGACATCTCTGGAATTCTGCACTTGAGAATATAGTCGAACTGCCCGGACACCAGGTGGCACTCCTGGATCTGCGGCAGCTTGGACACGGCACGACGGAACTCGTCGAACACCGCCGGGGACTGGGTCTCCAGGCTAATCTCGACGAACACCAGCAAATTGGCCTTGAGCATGCGCGGGTTGAGGATGGCCTTGTAGCCACGGATCACCCCGGAGCGCTCGAGACGCTTGACGCGCTCCAGACAAGGCGTGGTGGACAATCCCACCTGGGCGGCGAGGTCCACGTAGGACACCCGGGCGTTTTCCTGCAGGCAACGCAGAATCTTCAGGTCGATACGGTCGAGGGAGCGGTTCTTGGTTTTCATTGTGGTCCTGAACGCTGGTCTGACGGCGAGGGGGGCACGCAAGGAAAGAATCGACCAAAAAGGCCTGGTCGCAAAGCATTTCACGACAATCTCTCGCGCCCAATCGCTTGGTGGCAAAACATTTTACTGATAATCAGTATCACATGCCCCCAACAGACTCCAGTCCCGGCTTCAACGTTGCCTGCACCACTGCCCCAGCGTCACCCGAGGGTGGCCCCCCAGGTCATGCACGCT
>DJIP01000291.1 GCA_002433675.1 Halomonas halophila | reverse complement strand
GGGCGCTTGCTGGTCAGCGCCACCAGGCCGCCGGGGGAGGCGCGACCATAGAGCACCGAGGCCGGTCCCTTTACCACCTCGATGCTTTCGAGCATCCAGGGGTCGACCTTCAGCGAGCTGAAACTGTTGGTGTCGCCCATCAGCTTGAGGCCATCGAGGAAGGTATTGCTCAGGCTGCCGTCGGAGAAGCCCCGCAGTACCAGATAGTCGTAGCGGTTGGACGACCCGAGTTGGTTGGTATAGACCCCGGGGGTGTAGTCCAGCGCCCGCTGCACCGTCTGGGCACCACGTCGCTCGATCTGCTCGGCGCTGACCGTCGAGGTGGCCTGGGGCGTCTCGAGGAAGGGCGTATCGGTCTTGGTGGCGGCCTGGCCGGTGACCGTCATGGTGCCCAGCTCGGTATCGGCGGAGGTGCCGGCATTGGCGGCATCTTCACTGAGGGTGGACTGGGCCAGCGCGGCGGAGGATACGCTGGCCACCAGCAGCGCCGGGCCAGCCTTCAAGGCGAAAGGTTTCAGGGCGAAAGGCAGGGTCGAGGTGATACGCATGTTGTCGCTTACCATTGGGAGCAGGGAAAGGCGCCGCGGGGTAGGCACCTGAACAAAGCGGTCATGTTTCGGTAATGCGAATTATTACACTTTGCGGGTGGGCCTGTTTATGCGCGGCGCCAAGAACCTTATGCGTGGTGACAGGACCTGCACCGATAATGAAACTACAAAGGGAAAGTGCTATCGGCGTAGCGAGTGCTAGCTAATGTAGTGGATCCAGTCATCGACGAAGCACCGCCCGACGGCAGGGTGCCGTTGCGGTGTACTGTGTCCCGTTGAGGTCTCGGGGGTGAGGTGCCCAGGGGGGGCTGGGCGAAGGGCGAAGGGCGATAGTCCTGGAAGCGTCTAACCAACGTCGCGTGGCGAGATCCCGAAGCGCCGCCGAAAGGCGGTGGAAAAGTTGGAGGCGTGGCTGTAGCCGCTCTCGAAGGCGGCCTGTTGCACGCTGGCGCCCTGGGCCAGCAGCTCGTGGGCCAGGGTCAGTCTGCGTTCTCGCAGGTAGTCGAAAACCGAAACGCCGAACAGGCGCAGGAACTTGGCGCGCAGGCCCGAGGCGCTCATGGACGCCATCGCCGCCAACTGCTCGAGGCAGTAGGGCTCGGCGGGGAAGTCGTGCAGCCGCTGGCGGATTCGCTCCAGCCGCTGGCGCTCCGGTAGGGGCAGGTCACCGCGCTGGCGCGGGCCGGGATGTCGCAGGCCGTGGGCCAGCAGTTGCAGGCCGATGGCCTCCATCAATAGCTGGCGCTGGCCGGGGGAAGGCTGCGGCATGACCGCCTGTTCGAGCATCGGCGCCAGGTAGCCGGGCAGCGGCCAGACGTGCAGATGAGGACGCGGGGCGTCGAGCAGTTCGGTGATATCCGGGCGCTGGCTCAACGAGGCGATCGCGGCCTGGTCCAGCGACAGGTTCAGGGTGCGCAACCGCTGCCCCTCATCCTGATGCACGCGCAGAGAAACCTGATCGGCGAGCCGGGCGCTAAGTGCGCTGCCGGCGGTGAGGCGCTGCCGCCGTCCTCCGGTGTCGACCACGATGGTGCCTTCCATCACCACGCACACGAACAGCGGTGAGGCCATGGTGGAGCAGGAGTCGTAGGGCTTGAGCACCTCGACATCGGAAAAGGTCAGATGCCAGCCGCTGCGCACCTCTTCCTCGATGACGCGACCCCTGAGGATTTCCAGGTGGTGGGCCACCGCCGGGAAGCGGGCGCCGTCGAAGCGGTAGTCGATGCCGTGGCGCTGGCCGAAGCGCAGAAAGTCTCGCGCGCGGATGACCCGGGTATCACCAAGTCCCGCGGCGGCCCCGGCCAACGGGCGCGAGCGAGGCTGATCGCCACTCGACTCGCAGGCTTGCGCGTGGCTTGCAGCGGTCATCTTCAGCTTGCGACCAGGCGGCGGGTTTCGCCGCGGGAGGGGAAGGTCTGCACCACTGCCCCCGTGCTCTGGGGCATCGCTGTGGTCTTGGGCTGCCTGACCTTGTTGCTGGTCGTGTTGCTGGTCGTGTTGCTGGTCTTGCTGCTGGTCGTGTTGCTCGCCCTGGCAACGGCGGCATCGTCCAGCGGGCAGTTGCCGCAGCAGCCGAAGTCCTCCAGCCGATAGCGCAGGCAGCACAGCCGCCGTGTGCGTTGCGTCTCGCCGTGTTCGTCGGGCAGGTAGCGCACCGGCATGAACAGGGGATTGCGCCGGCCATCCGGGTAGACCCGATGGTCGATCAGGCGCAGTGCCTCGTCGCCGAGCCCTGGTGAGGCCATGGGATGATGCACGGCGGCTCTGGCGAAGTACTCGAAGTAGTTGCCGAAGTTGCTCCAGAACACCTTGGGGGAGGCCCCCGAGACACAGCCCAGCATATCGACCAGCGGTGCCACATGCCCCTGCAGCAGGCGTTCGAAGCGCTCGAAGGCGTCGAGCGACCCCAGCGGGGTGCCTTCGTGGGGTAGGGCGATGCCGGTCGTCTGGCCGCTGTCGCTGAGATACAGGCCCATCTGATCCAGCGCTACCGGCAGGTCGCGCTCCAGCAGCAGGTTGGAGGCCAGGGTGTGAGCGGCCATGGCGCTGAAATGCCACTTGGACCAGAGCGAGGCCACCGCCTTGAGGTCATCGCCCTGGTACTGGGCGGCGAAGCGCTCGAGCAATTCGTCCAGCACGCCAGGTTCGAGCAGTCGCTCGGCAGGCATGGCGTCGTCGGGTAGCTCGGCCGCGACGGTGGGCACGGCAAGGTGTTCCAGGGGACCGCAATACAGACGAGGCAGCGCTGATGTCATGGGGTGTCCTGCAGGCCGGAGGCTTGAGGTCATAAGACCAACGGTGGACACCATAAATTAAATGCGAATTGTTATCAAGAATATTGCCGATAGCCGGCGTCGATCGATTGGATGCTGGCGGCCCGCCAGACCTGGCTGGGGCTGGGCCCCTGGTCGATATCCGAGCACATGTCGATCCGTTCAAGCGTGAGGGTATGGCAATGGACGACCAGCTCACCGCTCGCTCCCCCGTCCTTGCCCTTTCCATCGCCCTCGCCGGGCTGGCGCCAACGCCAGATCTGTCGGCGGTATTGCTGGGCGTTGTCGTCGTCGCCGTCGCTTTCGCTGCCGCTGCCGCTGCTGTCGCCAAGGTGGCCGGGCATCTCTTGCGGGGTCAGGGCGTTGTCCTCCACCAGCGCCAGTTCAACGCAGGGCAGGGCCGAGTCCCTGGCCAGCCACTGGAGCGCGGCGACCTCGGCGCACTGCTGGGCCGGGGTCAGGTGGGAGGCTCCGCGATAGCCAGGCAGGAAGCGCTGCCCTTGCGCCTCGGCTTGCAGCATGGGCAACGCCTGGTCGGGCTCGATACGCCCGTACTTGCGCACCGGTGACAGCAGGATGATGCTCGCGGCGAAGCGGCAACCGCCCAGGTGGCTGCTCTCCCAGACGTCGAAGGGCAGGCGATGCTCCTCCACGGCGCGGGCCAGCGCCTTGTAGCTGCGATAGCCGTAGCGCGCGCAGCACTTGTCCTTCTTGCCGTGGGTGCAGCACAGCACCAGGTCGTGGTGCTGTGGTGTGGACGGCCAGCGCTCGAGATCCTCGCCCGCCGCCAGCGCCTCGACAAAGGCCACCAGAGCGCTGCGGTCGAGCTGAAGACGCCGACGCTCCGGCATCAGGATCACCTCGTGGACCTCGGCGGGTTGATCACGACGATGGATCAGATTGACCCGGCGACCGCTGGCGGCCAGGGCGTCGAGTTGTGTCACCAGCTCGGGGGGCATGTCGCTGGCGTGGCGCAGGTTGCGCTGCCACCTGGCCCGGGGCCAGCTGATCAAGAGGTTGCGTTCGGCGTGGGCGCCGCTGCCGGGCAGCGGATCCCCGGCTTCGCGAGACAGGTCGGTGCAGAAGACGTGGCTCATGGCCTCGGCCCTGACATTGTCGAAGGATGTCTTGCCTGAGTGTGCGTCGAAGACGACTCGGCGGTTGGTCCCTGCTGCGCCGTCTGTGATTCACGGCGCCCCAGCAAAGGTACGCACAGCGGCTTGCCGCTTTCAGGGTCGACCATGACGTGGGCGTCCAGGTCGAAGACGCGCTTCAGATTGTCGGCGGTGAACACCTCTCGCGGCGCGCCGCTGGTGAGGATGCGACCGTCGCGCATCATTACCAGCTCATCGGCGTAGGCGGCGGCCAGGTTGAGGTCGTGCAGCACCAAAAGCAGGGTGCGCCCCTGGTCGTGGGCCAGTCCCGAGAGCAACTCCAGCAGGTCCACCTGGACCTTGAGGTCAAGAAAGGTGGTGGGCTCATCGAGCAGGATCAGGTCGGTCTGCTGGGCCAGCACCATGGCGATCCAGCAGCGCTGGCGCTGCCCACCGGACAGGGTGTCGACGTGGCGCTCGGCGAACTCGGTGACCCGGGTGTAGGCCATCGCCTGCTTGACCACCTCGGCGTCGCCACGGGCATCGCGTTGCCACAGGCGCTGGTGGGGAAAGCGTCCCATCGCCACCAGCTGGCGCACGCTCAGCCCCTCCGGTGCCGTCGGCCCCTGGGGCAGCAGCCCCAGATGCTGGGCGACCTCGCGGGTGGAGCGACGGTGGATATCCTGGCCGTCGAGCAGCACCTGGCCGCCCTGGGGCTTCAAGGTGCGTGCCAGGGTCTTCAGCAGGGTCGACTTGCCGCTGCCGTTGGGACCGAGCAGCACCGTCAGCTTGCCGGGCGCCACCGCGATATCCACCCCGTCCAGTACCAGCCGTTCCTCGTAGCCGACCTTGAGAGAATGTCCCGCCAACGGGTGGCCTAGCGCGGACGCCGCGGTCGATCTGTCTGACGACACGCCTGACGATGCATCGGACCGGTGATGGGGTGCCGGGCTGGACGTGGGCGTGGTCGGAAAAGAAGGCTGAGAAGAGGTCATGCAAGGCCCGCCTGGGGGTGTGTGGCAGCAGCACGTTATGACAAAAAATTCTCATTTTCAATCCGGCAAAGCCCGTATCGGCGCGGTTTGTGGGCATGGCGCTCGGCGTTTTAGCACAGTGGGTTGTTAGCTTATGCCGAACGAATGGTTCGCATTTCGTAGACAGCGGGAAAGCGATTAATTAGGATAATCGTTCTCATTTGTATGTGAGATGGCAATAAACGACGCAATGCGGCATCGAGGCTTCGGTAAGGTGCGGCCCTTCGGGAAGGTGGCGAATTGCATCACCACAGCTCGCCGGGAGCGGCAGCACGGGGCAGGGACGACGTCCGAGAGCAACGTCCTGGCGTGAGGGACTCGCCAGACCTCGAGTCAGCGTTTGCGCGATCATTCGATTTAGCAAAAGGAACGATGCACGACATGAAACGTCATGCTCTCTGGCCCACCGTTTCACTGCTTGGCCTGGTGGCCGCACAGCAGGTCGCGGCGCAGACCTCCGCCGACACTTCTTCCTCGAACGGCGCCCGCGGCGACGAGGCTCCGACCATGGTGGTGACCGCCTCGCGGACCAATACCACCAAGGAAGACTCGCCGCAGACCGTGCGCATCATCAGCGAGGAGGAGATCGCCCAGCAGCTGGACGTGACCACCGACTCCTCCCAGATTCTGAGCAACCTGCTGCCGTCCTATTCGCCCAACCGCCAGAAAATGACCGGCAGTGGCGAGACCCTGAGGGGCCGCACACCGCTGTTTCTGATCGACGGTATTCCCCAGTCGAATCCGCTGCGCCCGACCGGTCGCGAGGCCCACACCATCGACTTCTCCCAGGTGGAGCAGATCGAGGTAATCCAGGGCGCCAACGCCACCAACGGCGTCGGCGCCGCTGGCGGGGTGATCAACATCATCACCAAGCGTCCTGAGCCGGGTTCCTTCAATCAGCACTTCGGCGTGCAGATGACCACCCCGACCAGCGAGCTGGACGAGGACACCCTGAGCTACAAGACCGACTACGGCTTCAGCGGCAACAAGGGTAACGTCGACTATCTGTTTGGTCTGAGCTACGAGGACCAGGGGCTGTATCTGGACGCCAAGGACGACCCGGTCGGTGTCGACAACACCCAGGGCGACCTGATGGACTCGCGCAGCTATGACCTGCTCGGCAAGATCGCCTACTGGATCGACGATGACCAGCGCATCCAGTTCACCCTCAATCACTACGATATCGAAGGTCACAACGACTACGTCAGCGTGACCGGCGATCGCGACGCCGGGATTCCGACCACCTCAGAGCGTGGCACCCCCGAGGGCGACGCCCCCTTCAACGAGGTCTGGACCACTGGCCTGAGCTACGAGAACTATGACCTGGCCGGCATGCACCTTAGCGCCCAGGCCTACTATCAGGACTACGAGGCGCTGTTCGGCGCCACCGACTCCAGCAGCTTCCAGGATCCGTCACTGGCGCCGGTGGGCACCTACTACGACCAGAGCTCGGCCAAGACCGAGAAGTTCGGCACCAAGGTCTCGCTGACCAAGGACGACCTGTGGGATGACCGGCTCAAGCTGACCGGTGGCTTCGATACGCTGTTCGACGAGACCGAGCAGTACCTGTATCAGAGCAACCGCACCTACGTGCCGCCCACCGACTACACCGACCTTTCGCCGTTCTTCCAGGCCGAACTGCAGCCCATCGACTCGTTGCTGCTGTCCGCCGGGGTGCGCTACGAGTACGCCGAGCTGGATATCGATGACTATCAGACGGTGTGGGCCAACAACGGTGTCGACGTCGAGGGTGGCAATCCTGACTTCGATGAGACGCTCTACAACGTCGGTGCGGTGTGGAAGCCGGTCGATCGCGTCAGCCTGTTCGCCAACTACTCCGAAGGCTTCTCGATCCCTGATGTCGGTCGTGCCCTGCGCGGTATCGATACCCCGGGACAGTCCGTCGACAGCATTGACAACCTGCGTCCCATCGTCACCGAGAACGTCGAGACCGGCGTGCGCTTCGAAGGGGATCGCCTGTCGGCGGAGCTGAGCTACTACGAGTCCACCTCCGACTTCGGTAGCCGCCTGACCGAAGAAGACGGGGTCTTCATCATGAACCGTCAGGAGACCCAGATCACCGGTATCGAGGCCTCGGTGGACTACGCCTTTACCGAGCGCCACTCCGGTCGCCTGGCCTATTCCCACATGACGGGTCTGTATGACAGCGACGATGATGGCGACCTCGATGCCGAATTGTCCGGCCTGGATGTCTCGCCGGATCGTCTGATCGGTAGCTGGTCCGCCAACTGGACCGACAAGGTGTCCACCTTCGTCCAGGCCAACTACTCGTTCGATGAGACCTATGACGAGGACGATCGCGAGTTCGACGGCTATCTGCTGGTGGACGCAGCGGTGGGCTACCAGCTGCCTACCGGCAAGCTGAATGTCGGCGTGTCCAACCTGCTCGACGAGGACTACATCACCTACTACTCCCAGAGCGCGCTGGTCAACGACGACCGTTACTTCGCCGGTCGTGGTCGGACCCTGACGGTGGGGTATAGCGTCGACTTCTAAAGGCCGCCGCTCGCTTGATACGGACCGCCGCCAGGACGGCGGCGGTCCAGTCGAGCCGGCCAGCTGTCGGTAGCAACAGAACAGCAACGCCATAATAACTAGCCATAACAACAACCCTTCGCCAA
>DJIP01000381.1 GCA_002433675.1 Halomonas halophila | reverse complement strand
CTGTCGCGGCGCCAAGGTCAACGGTCGCATCGTGCCGCTGACCTACAAGCTCAAGACCGGTCAGCAGGTCGAGATCCTGACCGCCAACAAGAGCGCCCCGAGCCGTGACTGGCTCAACCCCAACCTGGGCTTCGTGCGCACCTCCCGGGCCAGGGCCAAGATCCAGTCCTGGTTCAAGCACCAGGCGCGTGACCAGAACCTGGAAGAGGGCAAGGCGCTGTTCGAGCGCGAGATGAAGCGTCTCGACGTCCACGACATGGACCTCGCCACCCTGGCCCAGAAGGTCAACTACGCCAATGCCGACGACATGTACGCCGCGCTTGGCGCCGGCGACCTGCGGATCGGTCAGGTGCTGCACCAGGCCCAGCAGCTGTTCGGCGACAGCGACGAGCAGGAGCACCTCGACCGGCTGCTGGCCAAGCCGCGTCAGAAGCCGGCCAAGACCCCGGACGGCGAGATCACCGTGCTGGGTGTCGGCAACCTCAAGACCAACATGGCCAACTGCTGTCATCCGGTCCCCGGCGAGCCGATCGTCGGCTTTATCACCCAGGGCCGGGGCGTCTCGATCCATCGACAGGACTGCCCCAATATCCTGCAGCTGCGGGTCGACGAACCCCAGCGGGTGATCGAGGTGGAGTGGGGCGAGCGCTCCAGCAGCCAGTACCCGGTGGATATCGAGATCCAGGCCTGGGACCGCTCCGGCCTGCTGCGCGACGTCACCGCCGTGCTCGGCCAGGACAAGGTCAACGTGCTGTCGGTCAATACCCTGACCAACACCGACGACGGCATCGCGCGCATCTCGATCACCGCCGAGGTGGACGGTCTGGAGACCCTGGGCCGGCTGTTCTCCCGCATCCAGCAGCTGCCCAATATCATCGAGGTCAAGCGCAAGCGCGGCCAGGGAGGGCGTCGCCCATGAGCCGGCGCTATTCCATCGACGACCAGCTGACCCTGATGGCGGTGCTGCGGGACCCTCAGCAGGGCTGTCCCTGGGACGTCAAGCAGCACTGGGACTCGATCGTTCCCCACACCCTGGAGGAGGCCTACGAGGTCGCCGACGCCATCGAGCGACGCGCCTTCGACGAGCTGCCGGGGGAGCTCGGCGACCTGTTGTTCCAGGTGGTCTACTACAGCCAGTTCGGTAGCGAGGAAGGGCGTTTCGATTTCCATGACGTGGTGCACACCCTGACCGACAAGATGCTGCGTCGCCATCCTCATGTGTTTCCCGACGGCACCCTGGAATCCCGTCGTCAGGGCGTCAGTGCCGGCGAGGTCGAGACCCGTCAGGTCCACTCCCGCTGGGAGGCGCTCAAGGCCGAGGAACGGGAAGGGCGCAGCGGTCTGCAGCAGGGCGAGGCCGAGGCGGCGGTTTCTGCCTCGGCGCTGGATGACGTGCCGCGTACCCTGCCGGCGCTTAGCCGCGCCGCCAAGCTGTCCAAGCGCGCGGCCCGAGTCGGCTTCGACTGGCCGGACACCGACGGCGTGCTCGACAAGCTCGAAGAGGAGCTGGGTGAGATTCGCGAGGCGCTCTCGGCCGGGGATCGTGACCACGCCGCCACCGAGGTGGGCGACCTGCTGTTCGCCACCGTCAATCTGGCGCGCACCCTGGGGGTCGACCCGGAAGCCTGCCTGAGAGGCACCAATCAGCGCTTCGAGAGCCGGTTTCGCCATATGGAGCGGTCCCTGGAAGCCCAGGGCACGCCGCTCGGTCGGGTCTCGCTGGAGCAGATGGAAGAGCACTGGCAGCAGGCCAAGCGTGCCGAACGCGCCGAGCCGTCCGATCCGACCATGGACTGACGAGGCGGTCATACCCTATCGATAACAAGGCGGGGCCGCACGCTCGGGACCCGCTGGACACAACACCCAAGGAGACCCCATGAGCCACGATCTGCACGAATCCTTGCGCGATAACGTCCGCATCCTCGGTGACAGCCTGGGACGCACCATCGCCGATGATCTCGGACCCGAGTTCGTGTCACGCATCGAGACGATTCGCGGACTGGCCAAGCGGGGCCGCCAGGGCGAAGAAGCCGGCCAGCAGGAGCTGATTGAGTACCTGCGCCGGCTGCCGGAGAAGGACCTGCTGCCGGTGACCCGGGCGTTCAACCAGTTCCTCAACCTGGCCAACATCGCCGAGCAGCACTACCGCGCCCGCTTTCGTCGGGTCGAGGACTACAAGCCCGGGATGCAGCCGGTGCTGGGTGAGCTGCTCGAGCGCGCCCGGCGCGAGGGCCACTCGTCGCGCACCCTGGTCGAGACGCTGGCCAACATGCGCGTCGAGCTGGTGCTGACCGCCCATCCCACCGAGGTCATCCGGCGCACCCTGATCCAGAAGTACGACGCCATCGATGACTGCCTCACCGCCATCGAGTCCTCCAGCGAGTATCCCGAGCGGGCGGCCCGGGCCAAGGGCCGGCTCGAGGAACTGATCAGCCAGGCCTGGCACACCGACGAGATCCGCCACGACCGGCCGACACCGGTGGACGAGGCCAAGTGGGGCTTTGCGGTGATCGAGAATTCTCTGTGGCAGGCGGTGCCGGACTTCCACCGGGACCTGGACAACCTGCTGCTGGAAAGCGCCGGCGAGCGTCTGCCGCTGGACGCCGCGCCGCTGCGCTTCGCCTCCTGGATGGGCGGTGATCGAGACGGCAACCCCAACGTCACCGCCCGGGTCACTCGGGAGGTGCTGCTGCTGGGCCGCTGGATGGCGGCGGACCTGTACCTGCGTGATCTCGAGCAGCTCAAGATCGAGCTGTCCATGTGGAGCACCAACAGCGCCCTGCGTGCCGAGGTCGGCAACGTTGCCGAACCCTACCGCGAGCTGCTCAAGCGCCTGGTGGCAAAGGTCGAAGCCACCCGCGACTGGGCCAAGGCCGAACTCGACGGCAAGAGTTACGACGGCGGGCCGATCATCGAGACCCGCGATCAGCTCTATGCGCCGCTGCTGGCCTGCTACCGTTCGCTGTGCGACGTCGGCCTGGACACCATCGCCAACGGCGTGCTGCTTGACACCCTGCGCCGTGTGGCGGTATTCGGTGTCACCCTGACCAAGCTCGACCTGCGCCAGGAGGCCGGCCGCCACGCCCTGGTGATGGAAGAGCTGACCCATGATCTGGGCCTTGGCAACTACCGCGAATGGAGTGAGGAGCAGCGTCAGGCCTTCCTGCTGGCCGAACTCGAATCGACCCGGCCGTTGATTCCGCGGCGCTGGGAGTGTTCCGCCGAGACCCGCGAGACGCTGGATACCTTCCAGGTGGTCGCCTCCGAGCACGGTGAGGAACTGGGCACCTACATCATCTCCATGGCCGCCCAGCCCTCGGACGTCCTCACCGTGGCGTTGCTGATGAAGGAGGTGGGGGGCCGTGTCGGCATGCCCATCGCACCGCTGTTCGAGACCCTGGACGACCTCAATCGCGCCGGCGACGTCATCGACCGGCTGCTGGCGCTGCCCGGCTACCGCCAGTTCGCCGGTGACAGCCAGGAGGTGATGATCGGTTACTCCGATTCGGCCAAGGACGCCGGCCAGCTGGCGGCGGCCTGGGCCCAGTACCGTGCTCAGGAGGCGTTGGTCGATGTCTGCGAAAGCCACGGTGTAGACCTGACCCTGTTCCACGGTCGCGGTGGCACCGTGGGCCGTGGCGGCGGTCCGTCCCACGCCGCCATCCTGTCCCAGCCGCCAGGGTCGGTGAACGGCAGCCTCAGGGTGACCGAGCAGGGCGAGATGATCCGCTTCAAGTTCGGGCAGCCCGATATCGCCCTGCGCTCCATGGAGATCTACGCCTGTGCGGTGCTCGAGGCCTCGCTACTGCCGCCGCCCAAGCCTAAGCCGGCCTGGCGCGACGAGATGGACCGCCTGGCCAAGATCGCCCACGGTGCCTATGTCGGTGTGGTACGCCAGGACCCCGATTTCGTGCCGTATTTCCGTGCGGTCACACCGGAAGGGGCGCTGGGCCGCCTGCCGCTCGGCTCGCGGCCGACCAAGCGGCGTCAGGACGGCGGCGTCGAGACCCTGCGCGCGATCCCCTGGATCTTCGCCTGGACCCAGATCCGGCTGATGCTGCCGGCCTGGCTCGGCACCGGCGAGGCCTTCGCCACTCGTCTGGCCGAGCCCGGCGGACTCGAGGTACTGCAGGAGATGCGCGAGCAGTGGCCGTTCTTCGGCACCTACCTGGACATGCTCGAGATGCTGCTGGCCAAGGCCGACGTGGAACTGGCCGCCTACTACGAGCATCGCCTGGTGGACGAGCCGAGCCTGGAGGCCCTGGGCAACCGCCTGCGCGAGCGTTTCGGCAAGCTCAACGAGGAGCTTCTGAAGATCCTCGATCAGCAGGAGCTGCTCGAGAAGACGCCGCTGATCCGTCAGGCCATCGAGGTGCGTAACCCCTACATCGACCCGCTGCATGGCCTGCAGGCCGAACTGCTGCAGCGTAACCGCGACGCCGACGGCGCCATCAGCGCGGACCTGTCCCGCGCCCTGATGGTGACCATGGCGGGGATCGCCGCTGGCCTGCGTAACACTGGCTGACGCGACCGCGAGCGTTACCCTGAACGCCAGCGCCCGGCCAGATGGCCGGGCGCTGGCGTTTTTGGGGTGGGCGTCCAGGATGGGTGTGTCGGTCGGGCGTTTCGGGATGTGTTGTGGATGCCGACGTTTCAGTCGGCCGAATGCGGGCGATCGCGCTTGAGCCGTCGCATCAACCAGGACTGGCTGACGCCGAGGTCCTGGGCTGCCTTGCGGGTGCTGCCGGCGCGAGACAGAGCGTCATCGATGGCCTGGCGTTCGATCTCGGCCAAGCGCTCGGGCAGGGGGCGGGAGTCGTCCAGTGGCAGCGATAGAGCCCCGTCGCTTTGGCTGTCGTCTTGCCAGGTGCCCTTGCGCGAGCCGTTGAGTGAAACGCGGTCGGCAAGGCTGGCGGGCACAAGCTCCGGATGGTCGAGGGCGAGATCGTCGATGCCGATGGTGTCGTCTTCACTGAACACGCTGAGCCGCTCGAGCAGGTTCTCCAGTTCGCGCACGTTGCCGGGCCAGGAGTGGTGGGTCAGCGCCCTCAGTGCATCGCGCTCCAGGTTGATACGGCGCTTGTGGCGGCGGGATATCCTGGCCAGCAGCTGATTGGCCAGACCGGGGATGTCCTCGGCGCGCTCGCGCAGCGGCGGAATCTCGATGGGCACGATATTGAGGCGGTAGTACAGGTCGGCGCGGAAGCTGCCGTCACGGACCCGGGCGGCCAGGTCGGCGTTGGTGGCGGCGACGATGCGTACCTCGGCCTTGCGCGGCTTGCCGCCCAGCGGGTGGTACTGACGTTCCTGCAGCAACTGCAGCAGCTTGGGCTGCAGCGTCAGCGGCAGCTCGCCGATCTCGTCGAGAAATAGGGTGCCGCCCTCGGCCAGGGCCACGTAGCCGACCCGTCCGTCGCGATGGGCACCGGTGAAGGCGCCGCTCTCGTGGCCGAACAGCTCGGCTTCCAATAGGGCCTCGGGGATCGCCGCGCAGTTGACGTGAATCAGCGGCTTGTCAGAGCGCGGGCTGAACTGGTGCAGCCGATTGACCAGCCAGCTCTTGCCGACGCCGGTCTCGCCGCTGAGCAGCACCGTGGTGTCACTGGCGGCGGCGCGTTCGAGGCGCTCCAGACACCGGCGATAGCGCGGGCTGCGGCTGGACGAGGCGGGGCTGGCCTCCGTTGCTACCTGTTCCTGACGGATGCGCTTGAGCTGATGCATGACGTGATCGAGCAGCGCCTGGGTGGTGTCCGGTGAGCGCGAGGCCAGCACGTCGCGGTCCAGGTTACGGGCCTGGACCAGCACCGCATCGGGTTCGCCGGAGGGGTCGCCGCCCAGGTGAAACAGGCTGCCGTTGACCAGGTAGTCCTTGCCGCGATAGCGGTGGACCACGCTGACCGGTCGCCGCTCATCGATCACGAAGCGGGTGACCGAGGGCGAGAACACACCTTCCTCCTCGAGCCGGTAGACGTCGCTCTGGTAGAGGTGCTCCGCGCTGGCATCGAGCTGCGACAGGCTCGCCTGGTTGACCCACAGCGGGCGTCCCTTGAGGTCGGTGATGAAGATGCCGTCCTCGAGGGCGTTGAGGATGGCCAGTAGCTGTCGGGGCATGAGGGGGCCGTGGTTCATCGAGGCTCCAGGCAGGGTCCAGAACGTCAATGGTGTGCCGGGAGCGCGTCTTAGTAAAGCCAGGCCGGCGCCGTGAGGCGCCGGCCTGGTCGGTCGGGGACTATCGCTGGCGGCGGGCTCAGGTACCCAGCTTGCTGAACAGGTAGCCCCACAACGCGCCTGCGATGATCACGAACAGCACCATGATGCCCCACACCTGGCGGTATTCGCGCACCAGCTCGCGGGCGCCATCGGGACGGGCCAGGATGTCGCGGATGGTGGTGTCGGACAGTCGCCTTGCGCGAATGTCGTCGAACACCTTGAGCTCGTACTCGGAAGGCTGGCTCTTCAGTCCCACCGCGATCAGCGCCAGGGTACCGAGCAGGATGGCCACCTGCAGGTTGTCGATATGCAGCGGCAGGCTGACCAGGCCGTGGCGCTCGAGTTCGCCCACCACGATGAAGGTGATCGAGCCCACCAGCATGCAGGCCAGCGCCGCGTTGGCGTTCATCCGACGCCAGTGCATGGCGGCGACGATGGTCGGCAGCCAGGCCACGGCAAAGATCGCGCCGGCGTAGATCGAGATCCAGTAGATGCCCGCCGGACGCGAGATCGCCACGGCGCATACCACCAGCGCCACCACCGCCTGGGAGATGCGGCCGAGCACCACACCCTTGCGTTCGCTGACCTCACGGTCGAACAGCTTCTCGTAGAGGTCGCGGGCCAGGGCGAAGCCGGTCAGCACGAACAGCGTCGAGGCGGTGGACATGATCGACGCCATCAGACCGGCCAGACCGATGCCGGCCAGGGTCGGGTTGGTGTGCTCCATGAAGCCGACGATCATGGCGCGGTCGGTGGGTTCGATACCGGGCTGGATCACCTGCATGGCGCTGGCCGCCAGAAACACCAGCAGCTGCATGGCCGGGGCGAAGAATACACCGATCACCGCCACCTTGAGGATGACGAAGTCGTTCTTGGCCGGGAACACGCGTGACACCAGCGCCGGGGTGCAGGCAAAGAACAGGATCCACACCAGGAACTGGGAGATCGACCAGCCCAGCGGGCGGTCGTTGGCGCCCCCTACGGTCCAGAAGCCGGGCAGGGTCTCGCCGAGGCCCTTCATCGCCTCGAAGCCGGCGTCGCCGATCAACATCGGCGCGATGACGAAGGCGATGGCCAGCATGGTGAAGAACATCATGGTGTCGGTGTAGACCACCCCGTACATGCCGGACAGCGAACAGAACGCCAGCAGCGCCAGGGTGAAGGCGACGATGATCACCGGGAAGGGGATATCGATGATCTCGGCCAGCACCAGGCCGGCGCCGATCAGCTGGATGATGCCGTAGCCAAGCAGGCCGATCACCATCAGGATCAGGGCAACCACGCTGACCCACTTGTTGTTAAAGCGGTAGTCGAAAAAGTCCATCATGGTGCGGCAGTTCAGCGCCTTCAGCTTGCGACCGATGAACACCACCGCGATCAGGGTGCCGACCCAGGCGCCGAAGGAGCCCAGCGCCGCGATCACCAATGGGCCTTCGCTGTAGGAGATACCGGCGATCCCCATCAGGGTCACGGCACTGAGGAAGGTAGCGGCCAGGGTGCCGACGATCAGCAGCGTCGAGCCCTGCTCACCCATGACGTAGAAGTCATCCTTGTTCTTGATGCGGCGTGCCAGCAGGGCCGCCACCGCCACGTAGGCGGTCAATACGATGGCGAAGATGGCCAGGGTCATGACAGGTCTCTCAGGTCAGATGAAGTCTTGTTGTGGTTGGTCGTGTCGGCCGAGGAGGAAGCGGCAGCCTCGTCCTTCAGGCGACGAATGGTCGGGCGGTATTCGCGCAGCAGGATGACGCCGACGATGACCACCGACAGGGCGGTGGTCAGAAAGGCGTTGGCAAACAGCAGCAGCACATGGGAGTTGATGTCCATAAGGTATCTCTTGTTGTGAATGGCCTGAGCATTCGGGGGCCGAGTCGGCCGAGGTGGCAAAGGACCTTGTGATGCTATCCCGACTCGGCGAATCGAAAACGATTCATTGTCGGTTCAGCAGGGCGCTGATGGCGAGCTCAGTCGCGCTCGGCGCGTGCCAGCACCGCGTCGCACAGCAGTTGGGTGCCCAGCGCGCAGTGCTCAGGCTCGGCGTATTCGGCCTCGTTGTGGCTGATGCCGTCGCGGCAGGGCACGAAGATCATCACCGTGGGGGTGACGTGGGACAGGTGCACGGCGTCATGCCCGGCACCGCTCATCATGCAGGGGGCATCGAGCTCGCGCGACTTGACCGCCTCGCGCAGGGAGTCGATCAGGGCGTCGTCGAAGGGGGTGACCGGAGAATGCCAGCGACGCTCGAACGTCAGCGCCACGCCCTCGGCGTCGGCGGCGTCCCTGGCCAGGCGTTCCAGTTCGGCATCCAGCGCATCGAGGCGCTCGTCGCTGACGTGGCGCAGGTCCAGCAGCAGGCGGACCTCGCCGGGGACCACGTTGCGCGAGGGTTCCACCACCTGAAAGTCGCCCACGGTCAGGCGCGCTGCGCCGTCCGGATCCGCCATGACCACCTCGCGCATGCGCTGGATCATTGTGGTGGCGGCGAGCAGCGGGTCGCGGCGATAGCTCATCGGCGTGGGGCCCGCGTGGGCGGACTGGCCGCGCAGACTCAGGTCGTACCAGCGGATACCCTGGACCCCGGTGACGATGCCGAGGGGATGGCCCTGCTCCTCGAGTACCGGGCCCTGTTCGATGTGCAGCTCGAAGTAGGCGTCGAGCTCGGGTTCGCCCAGGGGCAGATCGCCGGCCTCGCCGCAGGCCGCGATGGCCTCGCCCAGGGTGACGCCCTTGCTGTCGCTGGCGCCGAAGAAGGTCGCCTCATCGAGGCGGCCGGTCCACACGCCGCTGCCGCCCATGGCCGGGGCGAAGCGGCTGCCTTCCTCGTTGGTCCAGACGATCAACGACAGCGGCCGGCGGGTGGTGATGGCGTTGTCGTGCAGGCTGCGCAGCACCTCCAGGCCCGCCAGTACCCCGAGCACGCCGTCGAAGCGGCCGCCCAGCGGCTGGGTATCCAGGTGGCTGCCCATGGACACCGGGGGCAGGTGGTCCTCGCGTCCGGCACGCCGGATAAACAGGTTGCCGGCCTTGTCACGTTGCCAGGTGCAGCCCAGCGCCTCGACCCAGTCCAGCAGCAGGCGGCGCCCATCGGCATCTTCAGGGGTCATGGCAAGACGGCGGCTGCCGCCGTTGGGAGAAGGGCCGACCTCGGCCATCTGCATCAGGCTGTCCCACAGGCGGTTGGCGTCGATATCGATGGAACGGTGGGGTGTCGATGACATGGCAGGAGATTCCTTGTGATTTGGTGTTATGCCAAACCACAAAGCCATTTACGTGCCAAATACAGAAAAGTGAAAGTAAAACAGATTTATAGCTATGTGATTGGGTGCAGAGTGGCGTCAAAAGTCACGACTTGTAACACGATCGAGTCGATTTCGACTCGGCTTGCCGGCGGGGCTAGGCTCAGTCCGAAAAGTCGACGAGCGAAGGTTAGACAAGGCAAAAATCGGTGAGACAGCGCAGTTTACGGGGGGTAAATGAGCATGTTGACCGGGCTGGCGCACCAGCCGATTTTTAACGCCGTATTACACCGAGCTCAGGCACTTTTCGTACAAGCCTTAGAGCTTGGCCAGCACCGTCTCGGCACTGGACGCCTCGATCACGCCGCGCTCGGTGTCGACGCCCAGGTACTCGACCACACCGTCGTTGACGATCATCGCGTAGCGCAGGCTGCGCACGCCCATGCCTGCGGCACTGGCGTCCTTGTCCATGCCGATGGCTCGGGTGAAGTCGGCGTTGCCGTCGGCCAGCATGGTGATCGCCTCGGCGTTCTGGTCCTTCTGCCAGGCGCCCAAGACGAAGGCGTCATTGACCGCCAGACAGGCGACCGCATCGGCCTTGTCCAGAAGCTTGTCGGCGTTGACCACGAAGCCGGGCATATGGGTGTTGGAACAGCCCGGAGTGAAGGCGCCGGGGACCGCGAAAAGCACCACCTTGCGCCCCGAAAAGAAGGCGTCGGTGGTCAGTGACTCTGGACCCTTGTCGCCGTTGGTAAAGAGGGTCACGTCGGGCAGGCGCTCGCCGGTAGCAATGGTCATGAGGTCTCCATCAGGGTGTGGTGAAAGTCGCATCAGTGACGGTGGTGTCCCAAGAGTGAAGACGTTCACTCTTCCAGTGGAGGGGTGGGACGCACCAGGATCTCGTTGACGTCGACATGGTGCGGCTGGGAGATGGCGTACATCACGGCGTTGGCGACGTCACGATCTTCCAGTGCATGCTCCGGTGGTTCATCGAAGAAGGGGGTGTTGACCATGCCGGGCTCGATGAGGGTGACACGGATGCCGCTGCCGCGCAGTTCCTCGCGCAGATTGTAGCCGATACCGGAGACCGCCCACTTGGTGGCACCGTACATGGAACCGGGGATGGTGGTGCGCCCCGCCGCTGAGCCGGTCAGCAGGATATGCCCGTGGCTACGCCTGAGCGCGGGCAGACAGGCCTGGATGGTCAGCCCCAGCCCGTACACGTTGGTCATCAGCATCGACTTCCAGCTTTCCGGATCGGCCTCGCTGAAGCCGCCGGGAGAGCCACCGCGTCCGGCGTTGGCGAACACCGCGTCGAGACGACCGAAACGCTCGAGCGTCTCGTCCACCATGGTCTTCTGGGCCTCGAGGTCGGTCACATCGACGCTAACCGTCAGCACGTTCTCTGGTCCCAGCTCTTGTGCCAGGGCCTCGAGACCATCCTTTGACCGGGCCGCCAGGACGAGATGATAGCCCTCTCGAGCGGCCGCCCTGGCCGTGGCGGCCCCGATGCCGCTTGACGCTCCGGTGATCAGCAACACTCGTTCTCGCATCGCTTCCTCCTGGTGTCTCGGTGACGGGGCTTGATGGGCTATCCCTGTATGATTGATTCAGCATGCTCGCCCATTGCCTTTGTTGCAATCCTTCGGGCGGTGTCTGCGTCTTTCAAGGGGCATCTTTTGCCGATTGCCTGGCAAGACAAGACGAACAGGAGCGTCGGGTGTCGGCGTTTGGCCTGCGGTACAAGCGCCCGCCCGGCCGTTCCCGGTACGAAAAGGCCCGGCAGGTTGCCGGGCCCAGGTCATCAATCAAGGCGTCGTAACAGAGCGTTCAGCGCAGTGACAGTGCACTGCTGGTCTCGCCTGAGGCAGCCTGTTCATAGGCGGCGGCTTCTTCGGCTTCGACCTCGGGACTGAAGCGCACCAGCAGCGCGCACAGCGAGGCCAGGATCACCGCTGCGCCCAGGTAGAACAGACCCTGCTGGTAGCTGATCGATTCGGAGCGGAACAGGAAGCCCGCCGCCACCGCCCCGGCGTTGCCGCCGGCGCCGACGATGCCGGCCACCGCGCCGAGAGCGCGACGGTTGATGAAGGGCACCACGCCGAAGGTGGCGCCTTCGGCCATCTGCACGAACAGGCTGAACACCAGCATCAGGCCGATGGCCAGCGCCAGCACGTGCATCTGGGAGAAGAACATCAGCGCCACCCCCTCACACAGCATGGCGATGAACAGCCAGCGCACGCGGCCCTTGAGCCCGGCGTTGCGGGCGAACAGGTCGGAGAAGACCCCACCCATGGTGCGGGCGAACAGGTTCATCAGGCCGAACAGTCCGGCGATCATGCCGGCGGTGGCCAGGGTCAGGTCGAAGTTGTCGAAGAAGTAGATGGCGGCGATGTTGTTGATGGTGAGTTCGACGCCAAAACAGGCGGCATAGACCACGAATAGTGCCCACACGCGGATATCCCGGGCGGCGGCGCCGAAGGTGCTGGACATGGAGCCCTCGCCGGCGGCTTCCGGCAATTCGCCGCGTGCGCGCAGATCCTTGAAGTTGCCGTCGGGCGCGTCCTGGGTGAAGCGGTAGTAGCACAGGCCGGCGATGAACATCACCACACCGGGGACCACCATGGCCAGGCGCCAGCCCAGGGTCTCGCTGACGCCCAGCATCAAAAGGCCAGAGAAGATCAACGGCATCAGGATCTGGGTGGTACCGCCGCCCAGGTTGCCCCAGCCGGCGGAGGTGGCGTTGGCCGTACCCACGACGTTGGGCGCGAACATCACCGAGGTGTGGTACTGGGTGATGACGAAGGAGGCGCCGATCGCGCCGATGGCCAGGCGGGCCATCAGAAAGGACTCGAAGCTGTCGGCGAAACCGATGCTCATCACCGGGATGGCGCCCAGGCACAGCAGCCAGGTGTAGGCCAGGCGTGGCCCGATACGGTCACACAGGACGCCGATGGCCAGGCGCACGATCACCGTAATGGCCACCGAGGCGATGATGGTGTTGCCGATCTGGGTCTTGGTCAGTCCCAGGTCATCTCTGACCACGGCCATCAACGGCGCGATGCCGAACCAGCCGAAGAAGCACAGGTGGAAGGCGAACCAGGAGAAGTGAAAGGCTCGCATCTGGGGAGTCGAGAAGGAAAACAGGCGAATCCTGTTGGCCTTGTTGCGCAGATTCATGAACACAGCCCTCGCTGGGTGGACGAACACTCGAACTTGTGTGGCCTTCGCCATTGAAGGTCGGGTCCGACGCACTCGTACCGCTGGGGGCCTGGTCTACGTCTGGCTCTCGCTAACCACTATTAAGCAAGCGGGGTGCCTGTTTTTATTGAAGCCATGGAATATCAACATCTTGTGGTCTTTATGCGGAATGTCACTTCAGCAGGATCGCATCATTGCGCTGCATCATTGTGCACTCGACACCGCCCCTGTGCGCCGACTTGGTGCCGAAGGCAGAAGGTAGAGGTGCGCTGAGAAGAGAGAAGGAAGAGGCAGAGAGAGGGAAGAGGAAGAGAAAGAGAAAGAGAGAAGTGAATGACTCAAGAAGATATGCGAACAGAACTGCGAACAAGAGGAGAGCAAGAGGAAAACATAGGGGGGGGAGGCCACCCGCCGCTGGCGGGTGACGCCGATGCTGGAGCATCAAGTGATGGGCTCAGTCGTTGAGGGCCAGGCGCTCACTGCTGTTCGGACAGCGCAGAAAGGCCGAATTGTTGAGCCAACGCTGGTCCGGGTAGTAGGTGAACAGGTACTGATTGTCGCGGATGCTGTTAATCAAGGGCACCGCCACCTCGGTACGTACCGCCGGGCAGCCGTGGCTGCGACCGATGCGCCCGGTGCGCTCGATGAATTCCTGGCTGACGTAGTCGGCACCGTGCATCACGATGGCACGATCGAAGGCGTTGTCGTTGACCCCCGGCTCCAGGCCCTCGAGTCGCAGCGAATAGCCGTTGCTGCCGACATAGCTGTTCTTGGTGCGAAACAGTCCGATGCTCGACTGGTAGCTTTCGGGCACGTTGGAAAACAGCGTGGCCATGGCGTCGCCGGAGTTCTTGCCGTGGCTCACCCATTCGCGAAACATCAGCCTGGGCTGGCGCAGGTCAAAGACCCACAGGCGGCGCTCGGTTGAAGGCAGGGAAAAGTCG
>DJIP01000183.1 GCA_002433675.1 Halomonas halophila | reverse complement strand
CTTTTTCGTTTGCGGCAACAATCGCCACGCAACATCGGGTGATGCTGGCGCAGGCACGGGGTAGGGCGACACCATTGAACCGATACCGGGAGTCCTGCTTCACTAGGACAATGGTATCGGCGATAAAGGTATCGGCGATAAAGGTATCGGCGATAAAGGTATCGCCGACTGGGGCAGGCTCAGGGAAGGGCAGCGGGCGATGCCACGGCACAACGGGAGGGAACAATGAAAGACGAGACGACGCAGCAGGTCATCCTGGCCGGAGAGCCGATCGAAGAGCATCAGGGCCACTACTCCGACGAGCGCTTCTGGGCCAAGGTCGGGCGCTACGCCAAGGCCGCCGGCGAGGTCACCCTGTCCCGGGCGCTGACGCTCTACTACGCCGCCCGGGACAAGGACACCCCCGTGTGGGCCAAGACCACCATCTACGGTGCGCTCGGCTACTTCATCTCACCGCTGGACGCCCTGCCGGATCTGACCCCGCTGGTCGGCTACACCGACGACATGGGCATGCTGGCGGTGGCGCTGATGACCGTGGCGGCCTACGTCAAGGACGAGCACAAGGACAAGGCCAGCGCTACCTTGAAGCGCTGGTTTTCCTGATCAGCCCTCGACGTCCACGACCACCTTGCCGACGGCCTTGCCCGAAGTAAGGTGGGCGTAGGCCTTGCCGACGTCGGCCAGGGCGAAGCGGTTGTTGTCCACCAGCGGCGTCAGTGCCCCCGAATCGATGATCTCGGCAAGCGTCGACAGGATGGTGCCGTGCACTTCCCGACCGACGTTGTGGATCATCGGAATCAGCATGAAGATCACGTGCAGCGAGGCGCCCTTGAAGTGCGCCGGTGTCATGTCCAGTTCGGCCAGCGACATGGTCGTCGCCACCTGGCCGTTGAGCTTGACCGCATTGAAGGAGTTGATCAGGTTGGGGCCGCCGACGCTGTCGAAGATGACGTCGAAGCCGGCACCATCGGTGTGCTGGTTGACGTAGTCATCGACGCTCTGGGTCTTGAAGTCGATGGCGGTGGCACCGAAGCCTTCGATCAGTTCGCGCTGATGCTCGCCGGAACCGGTGGCATAGACCTCACACCCCAGATGCCGGGCAAGCTGCACCGCCACATGGCCGACGCCACCGGCTCCGCCATGCACCAGCACTTTATCGCCGGTCCCTGCGCCTGCGCGGGTCAGGCCCTCGTAGGCGGTGATGGCGACCAGTGGCAGGGCCGCGGCGTCACGCATCGACAGGGAACGCGGTTTGTGCGCGATCAGTCGGGCGTCGGCGAGCATGTACTCGGCCAGACTGCCCTTGAGGTCGGTGAGCCCGCCGGCGCAGCCGTAGACCTCATCGCCCGGGGCGAAGCCGGTCACGCCTTCGCCGACTTCCTCGATGGTGCCGGCAAAGTCCATGCCGAGCACAGCGGGCAGATCCGGCGCAATCGGCAGCTCCTCCTGGCCCAACTGACGGATCATGGTGTCGATGGTATTGACGCTGGTGGCGGCGATACGCACCACCACCTGGCCGGCGCTGACCTGGGGGCGAGGCAGGGTGGCGGATTCGAAGGGCGCGTCCTCGCCGTAGCGGTTGAGGACCATGGCGGACATCGATGAGGTGGACATTGTCGGTCTCCTGCAGGGGGTGTGGATCGATGCCTACAGGATTGCCGATGCCACCTTGGAAGAAAACGCCATGAGCCGGGAATCAGTTTCTGGAAATCGCTGACAGTCCGCGCCGGCTACGGCGTAGTACGGAGTAGTACGGCGTAGTGCTGTCAGTGCCTGTCCCAGATCGGTGGTGTGCCGATCTTCTCCAGCAGGAAGTCGATGAAGACCCTTACCTTGGCCGTCAGCACGTTGGCTTTCGGATACACCAGCCAGATGGCGGAATGATCGTCGACCTCGTGGTCGGGCAGTATCCTGACCAGCGTCCCCTGTTTCAGGTCCTTGTGGATGCTCCAAAGCGCATGCATGGTGATGCCGGTGCCCGCCACCGCGGCCACCCTCATGCTGGCGCCATCGTCGCAAGTCACGCGGGGCTTGGCACCGGCCGGGGGAAAGGTATGAGGGGTGCGCACCCCGTTTTTTGATAACGCCCGCGGCGTGCCACCCTGAAAGGCCACCAGCTGATGGCTTTGCAGGTCCTGGGGCGTTTTGGGCACGCCGTGGCGCTTCAGGTAGTCGGGCGATGCACACAGCACGCGCTTGTCGTCGGCCAGCTTGCGCGCCTTGAGGTTGCTGTCCTCGATCGGATAGTTGCGCAAGGCCAGATCAAACCCACCCTCGATCAGGTTGGTCTGGGTATCCGACAGTCGCAATTCCAGGCTGATACCGGGATAGCGGTCGAGAAATTCCGGCAGAATCGGTGCGACATAGCGCTGGGCGAAGGTGCTGGAGGCGGCGAATCGCAGGCGCCCGGTCGCCTCTTCGCTGTCCTTGCCGAGGGCGGCGAGCCCGGCGTCCTCCTGGGCCAGCATCTCCTTGGCGAAGGGAAGAAAGGCCGCCCCTTCCTGGGACAACGACACCTTGCGGGTGGAGCGGTGCAGCAGGTCGGCACCGACCTGATGTTCCAGCTTTGACAGTCGAGCGCTGGCAACCGCCGGCGCGATGCCGAGCTGGCGACCCGCCGCGCTGATATTCAGCGTCTCGGCCGCCAGTACAAACAGGCGTAGTCCATCTGTATCCATGCATTGGGCTCCCGATGACGTTGATGGCGCCGCCACCAGCTTAAAACAAGCGCTACTTTACAGATAGCGCGGTTAGCTGCAGGGCCTAAGCCAGGGCGTGAAAGGGCCGCGTCGCGGTGGTGCTCCGGCGATGCCTTCATCATGCGCAGCGCCCCCTGGCCGGCCCGAGCGGCAGCCCCGAGCGGCCCTGAAGGACAGAGATGCGGTATCGAGCCTGCACGAATCTTTCCGGGAGGCCGGGGGCACGGCGAACGCGAGGCGTCAGCAGGTCAGCGCGACGCGAAGTCGAAGCTGCCATCCGTGCGCACGTAGAACAGGCATTCGGCGTCCGAGGTGCAGGTCAAGAGCGGAGCCGAGTCGTCATTCGCGCTGAAATAGCTGCCAGAGGGAAGCGATGACGAGCCCTGAATATCGGCCCCGCTCAGTTCGGCGTCGCCCTGGATGACAACCGCGCGCAAGGTGTCGCCGTCCCCGCTGATGGTCCCCGAGGCTCCTGCCGGGATCTTCAGCAGGGAGCCGTTGGCTTCTCCGGGCGCGGTGCTTCCCCAGAGAAATGCCACTTCGGCGCCCTTTTCCTGCGACTGGTCGGGTACGTCGAGCCAGTTGATGGCATCGGCATGTAGCCAGACCATATTGCCGGCTTCCAGGTTGACGGGCTTCTCTCCATTGTCGAAGGCCTGGTCCGAGGGCTGGACCAGGTAGGGCCCCTTCAGAATTTCCAGAAAAATGGTGGCGCCTTCTTCGGCGATGGCGGAGGTAATGTGGTCCTCGCCCGCCGGTTGTGTCCAGAACGACCCCGGGCCCATCCACATAGTGGCGGCATCCGGGTCATCATTGTGCACCGCACCCTCGATGACGACCGCACGGTAGGTGATGTTGTGAATATGTGGGGGCGAGGCAAAGCCTTCCTTGAACTCGATGATGGCGCCACTGGGCACATCTTTGGTGATGTCGCCCCACAGCACGCTGGCCTGGGGACTGGCGTCGCCTCTGGCAGGGTTCAGCGGCTGTGGCGTCACCTCCGAGCGCAGCACCACCTCGGTGGCGGCGGTGGCCGCGCCGGCGATCGAGAGCGCTGCCATCGCAACGCTGGTGGCAAGCAAGGGGAAAGCAGACAAGCGCATGGGGTTACTCCTGAGAAGACGCTGGTTGGACGGCGGGGGCTGGACCTTTGGAATGCGAGGGTCGGCAACCGAAGCCTTGTTCAAGGCACCGCAGGGAGGAGCATGGTTGCCGGCCCAGCGGGGACGCGATGAACGGTATCGGCTGGGGTTGGGGGGATAAACCGCCTATATTCGAAAAATAAATCCGGAGAATCCGAATAATGCTCGTTCACAACATGCGCCTCTTTCTGACCATCGTGGAGAAGGGCAGCCTGGTGGCGGCGGCCAGAGAGACGGGGCTATCCAGTACCACCGTGTCCGAGCGCCTGGCGTCGCTGGAGCAGTACTTCGGCGTGGTGCTGATCAATCGCACGACCCGCTCCATCAGTCTCACCGAAGAAGGCCGTACCCTGGTCGAGGGCGCCAAGCAGGTGCTGGCAGAGCTTGAGGAGCTGGAATCCCGCATTCGTCATGGCGCCCAGACCCTGTCCGGGCCGATTCGCATCAGCGTGCCCATCGACCTGGGCCGCGGGGTGGTGTCCCAGGTGATGGCGCACTTTGCCCGCGAAAACCCGGACGTATCGCTCGAGCTGTCGCTGTCTGACGGTTTCACCGATATCGTCGGTCAGGGCTTCGACCTGGCGCTTCGGTTCGGGCAAGTGCTGGACAGCAGCCTGCGCATTCGCCAGCTGGGATCGTTTCGCCGGATCGTCTGTGCCGCCCCTTCCTACCTGGAGCGCCATGGCGTTCCTGGCACCCCGACGGATCTCGCGAAGCACAACTGCCTGGTGATGCGTTTTGGCGCGGCGCTGGACAACGTCTGGAGCTTTGGACCGGAGGACGCACCGCAGCAGGTGACGGTAAAGGGCAATCGGATCGCCAACGACGGCTCACTGGTGCGCCAGTGGGCGGTGGAAGGTCATGGCATCTGCCTCAAGTCCGAGCTCGATCTTCAGGAAGACCTTGAACAGGGACGGCTGGCGCCATTGCTCGAGGACGTGGCGGCGCCTCCCAAGCCCTTGCAGCTGATGTTTCCCCCCGCTCGCGATCAACCTCGGCGGGTGAAGGCGTTCGCCGAAGCGCTCTGCCAGGAGCTATCTGCCAGAGAGCAGGCCGTCACGGTCCTAGAGAACTGGTAAAGCGAGCTGGTAGAGGGAACTGGTAGAGAGCTGGCAGAGAGCTGGCAGAGAGAACCGGTAAATAGAACTGGTAGAGAGAGCTGGCAGAGGGAACTGGTAAAGAGAGCTGGCACCGCCGAACGTCTTGCCGGGGGAGAGAATGTGAGGGAAGTGCCTGAAAGGGCAAAAATTGGTCCCCATTATACGGATTTTGCGAATTCTGAAACCGGAAAGCGGCCATTCTGCCGCCATCTCGACTGGGCTAAGTTGGTCCGAGTGTCATCGAGCTGAATGGTAGTCGCGGGAGGCCGGCGTGCAATGCGCAGAATGGTTAGACCCTCCGCAGTGTCTGGTCGGCGACGGATTAACAAATCTGCCCGAGGGGATTGTCATGCAGTACAGAAATTTCACCACCTTTAATGTGTCGGTACGCCGAGGTGCCGCCTGGGTTACCTTTCTCGATGCCCCGCTGGACCCAAGCGGTGACATCTTTCTCGACGAGATGAGCAAGCTGCTGGACCATCTCGAGTGTGATGCCAGGATCGATGCCATCGTCTTTCAGTCTCGGTTCCCTGAAGTGTTCTCTCGCTGGGCGGGCTACAAGAAATCGGATCCTGCGTCATCCCCCCAGATCGGCAATGACGACAGCAGAAAGCGTGAGT
>DJIP01000277.1:1500-12932 GCA_002433675.1 Halomonas halophila | reverse complement strand
ATTCTCTACAGCAGCCGCATCCTCAAGAAGACCGGGCTACGGCTCGCCACCGCGAAGGGAGCCTCGCCATGTTCCGAGTGACCCGCTACATCGACAGCCTGCTCGAACCGACGCCTCTGGCGCCCGCCCGCACCCCGCCTGGTCCGGTGGTGATCTGGAACCTGATCCGTCGCTGCAACCTGACCTGTCGGCACTGCTACACGGTGTCGGCCGATGTCGACTTTGCCGGTGAGCTGTCCACCGAGGAGGCGATGAAGGTGCTCGAGGACCTCAAGGCCTTCCGGGTGCCGGCACTGATCCTGTCCGGTGGCGAGCCGCTGATGCGCCCTGACATCTTCGAACTGTCGCATCGGGCCAAGCAGCTCGGGCTGTACACCGGACTGTCCACCAACGGCACCTTGATCACCGAGGACAATATCGACGCCATCGCCGATGCCGGCTACGACTACGTCGGTATCAGCATCGATGGCCTCGAGGAGACCCACGATCAGATCCGCCAGCGCCGTGGCGCCTTTCGTGAGTCCATGGCTGCGGTACGGCTGTGCAAGGAGCGGGGCATCAAGGTGGGGCTGCGCTTCACCCTGACCCGCGACAACTACGCCCAGTTCGACGACATCCTGGCGCTGACCGCCGAGCATGACGTCGACAAGTTTTACCTGTCGCACCTCAACTACGGCGGACGCGGCCACCGTCACCGCAAGCACGACGCCTGGCACGAGATGACCCGCGACGCCATGACCCGGCTGTTCGACCGCTGTCGGGCCGAGCTCGAGGCGGGTATCCGGCGCGAGTACGTGACCGGTAACAACGACGCCGACGGCCCCTTCCTGCTGCACTGGGCGCGGCGTCACTTCCCCGAGCGGATCGCCGATCTCGAGGCGCGGCTGCTCGCCTGGGGCGGCAACGCCAGTGGCGAGTACATCGCCAATATCGACAACCTGGGCAATGTCCACCCGGACTCCTTCTGGTGGGACCACCACCTCGGCAACGTGCGTGAGCGGCCCTTCTCGGAGATCTGGTGCGAGGCCGACGACGACCTGATGCGGGGGTTTCGCAGTCGTCCGCGACCGCTCAAGGGGCGCTGTGGAGCCTGTCGCTACCTGCCGATCTGCAACGGCAATACCCGGGTGCGTGCCTTCAAGACCCTGGGCGACCCCTGGGCCGAGGACCCGGGCTGTTACCTCGACGACGACGAGATCGGCCTGACCGATGCCGTTTCGCCAAAAATGATACTGACGACCGGTTGAACGGGAGATCACCATGTCCTTGCAAGCCCTTTACAACCAGCTCTGCGAAGCGCCGCTCGCCTCCGGCGAGGTCGCCATCGTCGGCGCCGGCCCCGGTGACCCTGGCCTATTGACCCTGCGCGCGCTGTACCTGCTCGGCCAGGCGGACTGCCTGGTCTATGATCGTCTGGTGTCGACGGAGGTGCTCGCGCTGGCGCCCAAGGCGGCCCAGCGTTTCTATGTGGGCAAGGCGGCACGCTGCCACGCCCTGACCCAGGAGGAAACCAATCAGTTGCTGGTGCGCCTGGCGGTCACCGGCAAGCGGGTGGTGCGCCTGAAGGGTGGCGATCCCTTCATCTTCGGCCGTGGCGGTGAAGAGGCCGAGATGCTGGTGGACAACCAGATCCCCTTTCGAGTGGTACCGGGAATCACCTCGGCCCAGGGCTGCAGCGCCTACGCCGGCTTCCCGCTGACCCATCGCGATCATGCCCAGGGGGTGACCTTCGTCACCGGCCACGCCCGTGCCGACGGCAGCCTCGATCTCGACTGGCGCTCGCTGGCCAGTCGCCGCCACACCCTGGTGTTCTACATGGGGCTGACCAACGCCGAGCTGATCCGCCGCGAACTGCTCGCCAACGGTCTGCCCGCCGACCAGCCGGTGGCGTTGATCGAACGCGGCACCACCCGGGAACAGCGCCGGGTGATCACCCGCCTGGACCAGCTGCCCGAGACCATTCAGGCCGAGGGACTCAGGCCGCCGACGCTGATCGTGGTGGGCGAGGTGGTGTCCCTGGCCGGGCGGCTCGATATGGACGCGGTGGCGGAGGCGGTGGCATGAACACGGCAAGACTGCTGGGCGCGGCCCTGGTTGGCTTGATGCCGGCTCTGATACCGGGGCTGATACCAGGGCTGGCCGAGGCGCAGACGGCGGTGATGCATCAGCAGATGTCCGCGGCGACAGCGACAGCTTCGGCAGCGCCGCAGCTCTATCAGGACCACTGCGCCAGTTGCCACGGCGTCGACCGCCTGGGCGCCATGGGACCGGCGCTGCTGCCCCAGAACCTGGGTCGCATCAAGCCCGAAGAGGTGCGTCAGGTGATCGCCGATGGCCGTCCCGCGACCCAGATGCCTGGTTTTGCCGACACGCTGATCGGGCCCGAGGTCGATGCCCTGAGCGACTGGGTGCTGAGTGACCCGCCGGTGACCCCCGACTGGACGCTTGCCGATATCCGCGCAAGCCAGGTAGTGTCGCAGCCTGCGGGTGCTGGTGAAGACCCTCTTGGCGACACGCCCGAGTTCGACGCCGATCCGCAGAATCTGTTCGTGGTGGTGGAGACCGGCGATCACCACGCCAGCGTGCTCGACGGCGACACCTTCGAGCGCCTGACGCGCTTTCCCACCCGCTTCGCCCTGCACGGCGGGCCCAAGTACAGCCCGGACGGGCGTTACGTCTACTTCGGCTCCCGCGATGGCTGGATCACCAAGTACGACCTCTACCACTTCGCCGTGGTGGCCGAGGTCCGCGCCGGCATCAATATGCGCAATATCGCGGTGTCGGCCGACGGCCGCTACGTGATGGCCGCCAACACCCTGCCGGGCAATCTGGTGCTGTTCGACGCCCATCGGCTCGATCCCATGCGGGTCTATCCTGCTGCCGACGCCGAAGGCAACGGTTCCCGGGTCAGCGCCGTCTATGCCGCGCCGCCGCGCTCGAGCTTTATCGCCGCGCTCAAGGACGTCAAGGAGCTGTGGGAGATCCCCTGGCCGGTGGCGCCTGAACCGGTGGTGGCCACGGGGCATATGGACGAGTCGCTCGACCCCGAGCGCAAGGCCCGAGATGCACGGGGCGAGAGCTTCGAGGTCCGACGTCTGCCGGTGCCGGACTACCTCGACGACTTCTTCTTCGACCCCGAGTACCGCCGTGTCATCGGCGCCTCCCGCGGCGGCGACGGGGCCATGGTCATCGACCTGGACAGCGGCGACAAGCTGGCCGACCTGCCGTTGTCGGGCATGCCCCATCTGGGTTCCGGCATCACCTGGGAGACCGGCGGGCGTCGGGTGATGGCGATTCCCCACTTGGCCAAGCCCGAAGTCTCGATCATCGACATGGACGACTATTCGCTGATCAAGACGCTGCATACCGACGGACCGGGCTTCTTCATGCGCAGCCACGAAAATTCCCGCTACGCCTGGACCGACGTGTTCTTCGGGCCCAACCGTGATCGTGTCCACGTGATCGACAAGGACAGCCTCGAGATCGTGCGCACCCTGATCCCGGAGCCGGGCAAGACGTCTGCCCACGTGGAGTTCGACCGCGACGGCGAGACCCTGCTGCTGAGCCTGTGGGAGCGCGACGGCGCAGTGATTGCCTACGACGCCGATACCCTCGAGGAGATCACCCGGGTGCCGATGGACAAGCCGTCAGGCAAGTACAACGTGTGGAACAAGACCCACTATGAAGAGGGCACCTCTCACTAAGGGCCTGTGTGAAAAGTGTCTGCGCTCGGCGGTTTTTCGGACAACGCCCGAGAGCGTGGCGCTGTCCTGATACCAGGCGCGCCTGGTGCAGGAGAAGAGCGCTTATTGCCTGGAGGGGGCGTGACATCGGCACGCCCCTACTGTGCCTCAAGACGCTGGGACCCTGATAGCAACCTTCAATCCATCGTTTAAAACAAACGTCGACACCAGCATTGACCGCGCCGGCCGAGGCTCGGATAGTGAATGGGCGTACAACGCTCATCCATTACTGGAGTTGAATCCATGCGACACAATAACAAGACGTTGCTGACCCTCTCCCTCGCCGCGCTATCCACAGCGGCGCTGGGCGTGACGAGCAGTGCTTCGGCCGCCACCCTGGACGAAGTCACCTCCCGCGGCGAACTCCAATGCGGTGTCAACGTCGGCCTGTCCGGTTTTTCCTCGCCGGACGAGAACGGCAACTGGCAGGGACTCGATGTGGAAACCTGTCGCGCCATCTCGGCGGCGATCTTCGGCGACGCCGACAAGGTGGTGTTTACCCCGCTGACCGCCAAGGAGCGCTTCACCGCGCTGCAGTCCGGCGAGATCGACGTACTCTCGCGCAACACCACCTGGACCGCCACCCGGGACAATTCCCTGGGCCTCAATTTCACGACGACCACCTTCTACGATGGCCAGGGCTTCATGGTGGCCAAGGATCTCGGCGTCGAGAGCCTCGAGGACCTGAACGGCGCCTCCATCTGTATCCAGTCCGGCACCACCCACGAGCTCAACCTGGCGGACTACTTCCCGGCCAAGGGCATCGACATCAACACCGTGACCTTCGATACCCCGGACCAGACCGCCTCGGGCTTCGCCAGCGGGCGCTGTGACGTGCTTACCTCGGACACCTCCCAGCTCAGCGCCCTGCGCCTGCAGCTGCCGGAACCGGACAGCGTCGAGATCCTCACCGATCTGATCTCCAAGGAGCCGCTGGGCCCGGTGGTCGCCCAGGGTGACGACCAGTGGTTCGACATCGTCAAGTGGACGGTCTTCGCCATGGTCAATGCCGAGGAGCTGGGCATCACCAGCGACAACGCCGAGCAGATGAAGAATGATCCGCCCAATCCCCAGGTGGCGCGCCTGCTGGGTGTCGACGGCACCTACGGCGAGCAGCTCGGTCTGTCCAACGACTGGGCCTACAACATCGTCTCCCAGGTGGGCAACTACGGTGAGGTATTCGCCGATACCGTGGGCGAGAACTCGCCGCTGGGTATCAGCCGTGGCATGAATGCCCTGTGGAACGAAGGCGGCATCCTCTACGCTCCGCCGATCCGCTGATACTGTCCGCTGCGCCCCCGGCCAAGGCCTGGGGGCGTCCGACCCATGACGGATAGAGCGACGACGTCGCGCGCCGGCCCCCTCGCCGTTCGCGGGTGAATGCCTGCGTCCGCGAGGCGGGCCGGAGGCAAGCGTCGTCCAGCAAGAGGCTCGCCCATGTCCACGCCCCCCATCGAACGGACGCCGCTATGGCGGCGTCCCGCCTTTCGTGCGCTGATCATCCAGGCGCTGCTGCTGGCAGGCCTCGCCGCGCTGATTGCGATGATGATCGGCAATGCCCTGACCAATCTAGAGGCCAGGGGCATCACCACCGGTTTCGACTTTCTCGGTGAACGCGCCGGGTTCTCGATCCCCCAGACCCTGATCGACTACTCCGGCGACAGCAGCTACGCCCGCACCTTCGTGGTGGGGCTGCTCAATACCCTGCTGGTGTCCGGACTCGGCATTCTGGCCGCCACCCTGATCGGCTTCGCCGTGGGTATCGCCCGGCTGTCGCCCAACTGGCTGCTGGCTCGGCTGGCGGCGGCCTTCGTCGAGACCTTCCGCAATATTCCGCTGCTGGTGCAGATCCTGTTCTGGTACTTCGCCGTGCTCCAGGCCCTGCCCAGTCCGCGCCAGAGCCTGTCGCTGCTCGAGGCGTTCTTTCTCAACGTGCGCGGGCTGATCGTGCCGGCGCCGGTGCCCGAACCGGGCTTCGGCCTGACCCAGCTGGCGCTGGTAGCGGCGATCCTGGCGGTGGTGGCCCTCGGCGTCTACGCCAGGCGGCTGCAGCAGCGCACCGGCAAGGCGCTGCCGGTGTACTGGCTTGGCAGCGCTCTGATCATCGGTCTGCCGCTGCTGGTGTTCGTGGCCAGCGGCAGCCCGCTGTCCTGGGACGTGCCATCGCTCAAGGGCTTCAACTTCTCCGGCGGCATCACCGTGATTCCGGAGCTGATGGCACTGTGGCTGGCGCTGTCGATCTACACCGCCTCCTTTATTGCCGAGATCGTACGCTCGGGTATCCAGTCGGTGCCCAAGGGGCAGATCGAGGCGTCCCGGGCGATCGGCCTGCCGGGCAACATCACCCTGCGCAAGGTGGTCATCCCCCAGGCGATGCGGGTAATCGTGCCGCAGCTCACCAGCCAGTACCTGAACCTGATCAAGAACTCGTCGCTGGCCACTGCCATCGGCTACCCCGACCTGGTGGCGGTGTTTGCCGGTACCAGCCTCAACCAGACCGGCCAGGCGATCGAGATCATCGCCATGACCATGGCGGTCTACCTGACCATCAGTCTGGTGGTGTCGGCGTTGATGAACGTCTACAACGCCCGGACCCTGCTCAAGGAGCGCTGAGATGAATACGCCAACCATGCGCTCTGCCATGAGCCGCCTGCCTGTCTTCGCTGGAGGACTGCTGCCATGACCGAGCGTCCCACACCTCCTTCCCAGTCCCCGGTGCACCCGCCGAGTGAGCCCGAGGTGGCGCCGGCTGCCGCGTCCACCGAACATTCGATGATCGCCGCCCGGCCGGCACCGATATCGCGCCACGGCGTTGCCGGCTGGCTGCGCAGTCGGCTGTTCTCGACGCCGCTCAATTCGGTGGTTTCGCTGATCACGCTGGCCGTGCTGGTATGGGCGTTGACCCCGCTGGTGCAGTGGGCGCTGATCGACGCCGACTGGATCGGTACCACCCGCGAAGCCTGCAGCGGCGAGGGTGCCTGCTGGGTGTTCATCAGCGCCCGCTTCGAGACCATCGTCTACGGCTTCTACCCCGAGAGCGAACGTTACCGCGTCGATATCACTCTGGCGCTGCTGGTGGCCACCATCGCCTGGCTGATGATTCCCCGGTTGCCGGCCAAGCGTTGGGTGGTGATCTTCGCCCTGGTCGGCTTTCCGGTGATCGCCTGGCTGTTGCTGCTGGGAGGCCACTTCGGCTTGCCGGCGGTGCCGACCCGTCAGTGGGGCGGGCTGATGCTGACCCTGACCGTGGCCATCGTCGGCATCGTCGGCTCACTGCCGCTGGGGGTGATCCTGGCGCTGGGCCGGCGCTCGCAGATGCCGCTGGTGCGCAGCCTGTCGGTGGTGTTCATCGAGTTCTGGCGCGGCGTGCCCTTGATCACGGTGCTGTTCATGGCCTCGGTGATGCTGCCGCTGTTCGTGCCCAGCGAGGTCGAGTTCGACAAGCTGTTGCGCGCACTGATCGGCATCATGTTCTTCTGGAGCGCCTATATGGCCGAGGTGGTGCGTGGCGGCCTGCAGGCGATCCCCAGAGGCCAGGAAGAGGCCGCCAAGGCGCTGGGCCTGGGCTACTGGCGGCGGATGGGCCTGATCATCCTGCCCCAGGCGCTCAAGCTGGTGATCCCGGGCATCGTCAACACCTTCATCGCGCTGTTCAAGGACACCTCGCTGGTGCTGATCATCGGCCTGTTCGACCTGCTGGCGATCATCCGTGCCGGGCTCACCGACACCAACTGGCTGGGCTTCGCCACCGAGGGCTATGTGTTCGCCGCGCTGATGTTCTGGATCTTCTGCTTCGGCATGTCACGTTACAGCCAATATATCGAACGGCGTCTGCATACCGGCCATTGATGGCCCCCAACAACAAATTTGATCGGGAGGCAGCCATGTCTGCTCAAGCGGCGACCACGGCGGATACGAACACGCCGATGATCGAGATCGAAGGCCTCAACAAGTGGTACGGGGACTTCCACGTACTGCGCGACATCGACCTGACCGTGCAGCCAGGGGAGCGCATCGTGGTGTGCGGGCCCTCGGGGTCCGGCAAGTCCACCCTGATCCGCTGCATCAACCATCTGGAGGAACACCAGCAGGGCCGCATCACCGTGGGCGGGGTGCACATGACCCAGGACGTCAAGCGTATCGAGCAGATCCGCCGCCACGTCGGCATGGTGTTCCAGCACTTCAATCTGTTCCCCCACCTGTCGGTGCTCGACAACTGCTGCATCGCCCAGACCTGGGTGCAGAAGAAGCCACGGCGCGAGGCCGAGGCCACCGCCATGGAGTTTCTCGAGCGGGTGCAGATCGCCGACCAGGCCCACAAGTACCCGGGCCAGCTGTCCGGTGGCCAGCAGCAGCGCGTGGCCATCGCTCGCGCGCTGTGTCTACGCCCGGAGGTGATGCTGTTCGACGAGCCGACCTCTGCGCTGGACCCGGAGATGATCAAGGAGGTGCTGGACGTGATGATCGAACTGGCCCGGGAAGGCATGACCATGCTCTGCGTGACCCACGAGATGGGCTTCGCCAAGACCGTGGCCGACCGGGTGATCTTCATGGACCAGGGACAGATCATCGAGCAGGCGCCGCCCCAGGAGTTCTTCAACAACCCGCGCTCGGAGCGTACCCAGCTGTTCCTGAGTCAGATCCTGGGGCACTGAGATGCCCTTGCTGCGCGTCTATTCCCGCAGAGCGCGGGAAGGCGGACGGGGGCGCCAGCAGCGAGGCACATAAGCTGGAGGACTGGTAGCGCGGGGTGGCTCCCATGGCGTCGCCGCGAGAGAGACTGCGCCGATAGAGGCGCGGAGTGTCGAGGGCGATGGTGACGGCTACCACCCTGGCATTCCTTGAAGGAATGCAACCAGCGATAATTTTCGTTTGTCGCCATCTCCCCGCTCTGGTCTTATCGGTGGCATTACCGCCTACTCACCGATAGGAGCCCGGATGTCCTCCAACTTTGTGACCGCCGACGAGATTCGTGACCGCTTTGCCTCTGCCATGTCGGCCATGTACCAGGCTGAGGTGCCCCAGTACGGCACCCTGCTGTCGCTGGTGGAGCAGGTCAATCGGCAGACGCTGGAGGCTGATCCGGCGCTGGCCAAGCGGCTTGAGGCCAGCGGCGAGCACGCTCGCCTGGGCGTCGAGCGTCACGGCGCTATCCGGGTGGGCACGGCCGAGGAACTCGCTACCTTGAGGCGCCTGTTCGCGGTGATGGGGATGTTCCCGGTGGGCTACTACGACCTGTCCGAGGCCGGGGTGCCGGTGCATTCCACCGCCTTTCGCCCGGTCACCGACGAGGCCCTGGCGCGTAATCCCTTCCGCCTGTTTACCTCGCTGCTTCGTCTCGAGCTGATCGAGGACGTCGAGCTGCGCACCCTGGCCAGCGAGATCCTGGCCAAGCGCGACATCTTTACCCCGGGGGTGCGTGAACTGATCGCTACCTGCGAGCAGCAGGGTGGCCTCACCGAGGATCAGGCCAAGCGCTTCGTCGCCGAAGCCCTGGAGACCTTCCGCTGGCACCAGGACGCCACCGTGGACCGCGCCACCTACGAGCGGCTGCACTCGGCCCACCGTCTGATCGCCGACGTGGTCTGCTTCCGTGGCCCGCACATCAATCACCTGACGCCGCGGACCCTGGACATCGACGAAGCCCAGCGGCGGATGCCCGATCATGGCATGACGCCCAAGGCGGTCATCGAGGGCCCGCCCCGGCGCGCCTGTCCGATCCTGCTGCGTCAGACCAGCTTCAAGGCGCTGGAAGAGACCACCCGCTTTGTCGGTGACGCCGAGGGCAGCCACACCGCCCGCTTCGGCGAGATCGAGCAGCGTGGTGTGGCCCTGACCCCCAAGGGTCGCGCCCTCTATGACCGTTTGCTGGGCGAGGCCCGCAAGGCGACCCAGGGGCTGGACAACGCCGCCCATCAGGCGCGCCTGGCCGAGATCTTCGCCGACTTCCCCGATGACGAGACTGTCCTGCGTCGCGAGGGCCTGGCCTATTTCGTCTACCGCGCGCTGGACGAGCTCGATAGCGATGCTTCTGTGGAGGCGCAGATCGCCGCCGGCAAGGTGGTGGCCGAGCCGCTGACCTACGAGGACTTTCTGCCGGTGTCGGCGGCGGGCATCTTCCAGTCCAACCTGGGCGGCGAGGAAAGTGCGGTGGGGCAGGGCAACGCCAACCGCGATGCCTTCGAGGCGGCGCTGGGGGCCTCGGTACGCGATGAACTCGAGCTCTACGCCCGCCGCGAGCACGAATCCCTGGCGGCGCTTGGCCTGAAACGCTGATCCTGATGATGGGCCTGAGCCTGCTCTCTATCAGCCGCTGAATTTGCCCATCGCTGATCCTGTCGTCACTGCTCTTGCCTTAACGGTTCTTGCCTTCACGGTAAGCACCCGCGCCGATCGATCTTCCGCCCGGAAGACGGTCGGCGTTGGCGCTATGGGTAGCAAGACGCTGTGGGTAGCAAGGCGCTGTGGGTAGCAGGGCGATGTTGGTAGCGAGGCGATATTGGTGGCCAGGTCGTCGGCGGGTGCGAGTCCAGGCACACAAAGGTAAGCTTCTGGCTTGTCTCGACTCAGGAGCTTGTCGCCATGGAGTGGCTTGCCGCTATCTCGCCGCTGTCCCCCGTCGTCAGTCTTGGCCTGATTCTGTTATCCGGTGTCACCTCGATGATCAGCGCGTCCCTGGGCGTGGGCGGCGGTACCCTGTTGATCATGACCATGGCTCAGGTGATGCCGGCGGCGGCGCTGATTCCGGTGCATGGCATGGTCCAGCTTGGCTCCAATGGCGGGCGCCTGGCCATGAGCTGGCGGCATGTCCACTGGCCGCTGCTGGCGACCTTTGTCCCCGGTGCCCTGGTCGGCGCTCTGGTGGCCAGCTGGCTGTTGATCCGCCTGCCGAGCGGGGTGCTGGAGCTGTCGATCGCCGTCTTTGTGCTCTATACCCTGTGGGGGCCGGGATTGCCCAAGCGCGCTCTGGGCCGCCTGGGCACCCTGATCGCCGGCGCCTTGACCACCCTGTTGTCCAGCTTTGTCGGCGCCAGCGGGCCCATGGTGGCGGCCTTCGTCAAGCAGACCGGGAACTCCCGCCAGGGTACGGTGGCCACCTTCGCCGCCTGCATGACCTTCCAGCACCTGACCAAGGCCTTCGTCTTCGGCGTCGCCGGTTTCCTGTTCGCCGACTGGCTGTGGTTGATCGTACTGATGATCGGCGTCGGGGTGCTGGGCACCTGGCTTGGCCTGCGCCTGTTGCAGCACGTGTCGGAGCGGCGATTCGACACCGGGTTTCGGTGGGTGCTGACCGCGCTGTCGCTGCGTCTGGTGTGGCTGGGCATGACGCGGCTGCTGACCTGAACGACGCCCCCGGCGTGAACGCCACGGGGGGAAAGACGAAAGATGCGTGAGAGATAGTGCAGACGAGGTAGTCGAACATCGCTCCTGGGTGTTCAATTTGGCATAGAGTGATAGGTAGTCGTCACCGCTGCTCGACTGCCACCCTCGAGTCCTTCAATGCCTCTATTTGCCCGCCGAGAGCTTCCGATCCAATGGCTTATCGCTGCCTCCATCGTCGGCATGACGCTGGTGATGGCCGGCCTGCTGCTGTGGCAGTCGTGGGATCAGGCTCGGGCCTCGCTGGTCGAGGCGCTTGAGCGTTCCAGTCAGCAACTGTCGGCGACGGTGGAGGTCAAGACCCGCTCG
>DJIP01000277.1:0-1083 GCA_002433675.1 Halomonas halophila | reverse complement strand
CTGCCCATGCTGGCGGCGGTGGTCGACGCCCAGGAGGTGCTGGGAGGCGCCTACATCGGCTCCGACAACGGCGACTTCCTGATGATTCGCGCCATCGAACGGCTGTCGTCCGGGGCAATACCTGAATCCTTGAATCTGGTCGGCGGCACCTACCTGGCGCTGATACTGCATGGAGACAGGCAGCAAGGCCGGGCAGGTTACTGGCAGGTACTCAACGAAGAGGCAGCGGAGCTTCGTCGCGTCGTCATCGAAAGTCATGGCCTGGACCCGCGCGATCGGCCCTGGTTTCGTCAGGCGCTGGACGAGAACGGCCCGCAGCTATCGGCCCCCTATACCTTCTTCACCAACGGTGAGCAGGGCGTCACCCTGTCCCAGCGATCCCGTGACGGACGCGCCGTGCTGGGCATCGACATGACCTCGGCGGATCTGGGCAAGGAAATCCATGCATTTGCCACCACCCAGGGATCACTGCTCGCCATCACTACTCCTGACGGCGATGTGCTCGCCCACAACGCGGACAAGGACGCGGCGTTGTTGCCGGGGACCTCGCTCGAGGACCTGGGCGAGGCGCCCTTGACCGAGCTCAAGGACCAGGGCGTGCTGGCAACACCGGTGCGCTACTACTGTGGCGAGCAGTACTGGTGGGGGCTGGCGCTGCCCTTTGACATGCTCGGCAGTCGACTGGCCTGGCTGCTGGTGGCCATGCCGGAGCGCGAACTGATGGCCAGTCTGCGTGAATCTCTGTGGCACCGTCTGCTGCTGTCGCTGGGGCTGGTGTCACTGATGGTGCCTCTCGGCATCCTGCTGGGCCGGCGACTCGGACGCCCACTGCGTGAACTGGGTGAGCAGGTGCGGACCATCTCGGAGTTTGATCTGGACGCCTATCGCGGGGTCGATTCCCGAGTACGCGAGGTCGCCCACCTGTCCGGTGCGCTGGATACGCTGGTGCACCGCGTCGGCGAGTTTCGGCGCATCAATCGCATGCTGGGACGTGAGCGCCGACTCGACGTGATGCTGGACGGCATCCTCGATGAGCTGCTGAACGTCACCGGCAGCCATCACGGGGTCATCTATCTGGCCAAC
>DJIP01000231.1 GCA_002433675.1 Halomonas halophila | reverse complement strand
ATCCGGCGCAGTGCGATGGGGTGATGGGGCGGCGTCGGACGCCAGGCCCGAGTGGTCGCCGTAGTGATCTCCGTGCGACCTGTCATCATCCCCGGAGTCCATCGGGTTGCAGGGATCCTCGCTGCCGTCCCACAAGAGGCGAGGGTCAAAACTCATGGCCGCCAGCATGGTGATGATCACCACACCACCGAAGGCCAGCGCAGCAGGGCCAGGATCGATCGACATCAGCGCGCCGGCACGGATCAGGGCAACCAGGATGGCCACCACGAAGACGTCGACCATCGACCAGCGTCCGATCAGCTCGGTCAATCGGTACAGGCGAGCCCGCACCACCGAGCGCATGCCCGGTGCCCGCGGCGCCACCAGGCACAGCCAGATCAGCGCCAGCAGCTTGCCGATGGGCACGATGACGCTGGCCACGAAGATCACCAGTGCCACCGGCCAGGAACCGTGGCTGGCCAGGTAGATGACACCGCCAATGATGGTCTGCGGGTCCGAGCTGCCGAGGCTGGTGGTGTACATGATGGGATAGACGTTGGCAGGGATATAGAGCACTGCGGCGGTGAACAGCAGCGCCCAGGTGGTCTGCAGGCTGCGCGGGCGGCGGGCGTGCAGCTTCTCGCTGCAGCGTACGCAACGGCCATGGCCTTCGCTGTCGAGGCAATTGATCAGGCCGCAGGTGGGGCAGCCGGTGAGCCCCTGGGAGGCCGCGGTTTCGCCGGTGCGGGTGCCCTCCGGTGCCAGCGGCTCGCCGCTGAGCGAGAACCACAGCCAGTCCTTGTCCAGTGACAGGGTCGTCGCCAGCAGCAGGATAGCGTAGGCGATAAAGGCCCAGAACGACGGTCCGAGGGAAATTTCGGCAAGTCCCGCCACCTTGATCAGCGCCACCATGGTGCCGACGATAAAGACGTCGGCCATCAGCCAGGGCGCGATATGGGAAAGTCCACGAGCCAGGGTGCGGCTGTAGGGCAGCCGACGGGGCAACATCAGGCTGATCTGCAGCCACACCACCGTCAGCAGATAGATCGCCGGTAGCACGATGATCGACATCATGACCACCATGGCGACGATAGGCTGATGGTGTTCGAGCATCTGGGTGGCGGTCTGTGCCACTTCTATCTCGTTGCCGACACCCCGCGTGCTGAAGCCGATAAACGGAAAGGACAGCGCCAGCCCCAGTGCCACCAGCGACGCCAGCGACAGCGCCAGGCTGCGCTGGGCGGGAAAGGCGTGACGCTTGACCAGGTCGTGACCACAGCGGACACAGTCCGCTTCTTCACCGGGACGCAGCGGTGGCAGCGCCATGATCCAGTCGCACTCGTGGCAGGCGCGCAGACGCCGGCGCGACCTGATGCGCACCTCGGGGGGAGGATGCTGGGTGACGGAGGCATTGCGGATCCGTTCCAGGGGGCCACGTACGGGGGTCGACACAGTGGTAGGTGAACTCCGGCCTTGAAAGAGGATTCTGTTTGTCTGCTTTTCGTCGCGAATCAGGCGCTGATGGCTTAACAAGCTGATCCTGCGAATTAAATAGTGTGGCACGTTGACGTGGGTGACACCATAGACAAAGATGCGACCGATATCATGGGTGAGGAGTTGACATGTTGCTTCCCGTTTTGGCGGTTCTGGGTGGCCTGGTAGTGCTGGTGTGGAGCGCCGAGCGCTTTGTCGAGGGCGCCGCGGCCACCGCAGCGCGATTGGGACTGTCGCCCTTGCTGGTGGGCATGCTGGTCATCGGCTTCGGTACCTCGGCGCCGGAACTTACTGTGTCGGCGCTGTCTGCGGCACAGGGCAACCCGGGGCTGGCGCTCGGTAACGCCTATGGCTCGAATATCGCCAACATCGGCCTGATCCTGGGGCTGGTGGCGCTGATTTCCCCCCTGGCGGTGCATTCATCGGTGATTCGGCGCGAATTGCCGGTACTCGGTGCCGCCACCCTGGTCTCGGCGTTGATGATGTGGGGCGGACTTGTCTCCCGACTCGAGGGTGCGCTGCTGCTGTTGGCACTGCTGGTGTTCATGGTGGCCAGCGTGATCCAGAGCCGGCGCGAAGAAGCCGCCGCCAGGGCGGACGCCCTGGCCACCGATACGGTACAGGAACTCGATGCTCACCCCATGTCGCTGGGCAAGGGCATCTTCCTCACTCTGCTGGGCCTGGCGTTGCTGGTCGTCAGTTCCCGGTTGCTGGTGTGGGGCGCGGTGGATATCGCCCAGGGACTCGGAGTGTCCGACGTCATCATCGGCCTGACCGTGGTCGCCATCGGCACATCGCTGCCGGAACTGGCCTCGTCCATCAGCGCCCTGCGTCGCAAGGAGCATGACCTGGTGCTGGGCAATGTGGTCGGCTCCAACCTGTTCAACACCCTGGGGGTGGTGGGGCTGGCCGCCGTCATCGCGCCGATAGAGGCCGGACGTGAGGTGCTGCTGCGGGACTGGTCGCTGATGACCGCCATGACGCTGATGATGGCGGTGTTCGCACTGGGCTGGAAGGGCCGGGCGGGGCGCATCAATCGGTTCGAGGGTGGCGTGCTGGTTGCCGTCTACCTGGCCTACACCGCCTACCTGGTATCGCTGGTGCTGGGGCAGGCGTGAGCTGGCACCCGACCACAGTGTCATTGTTACGGCGAAGGCAAGGCCGGGTGGCGGACAAACGGGTAGGTGATCGGCTATGGATGCGTGCGACAATTGGCCATGGGACAGAGGCCGGCGGGACCTCTATGCTGGGGGCAAGCGGAATCAGATATGCATGATTGTGCATACTATAGTGGGTAGACAGAGCGGCTGAGCAAGGCTTCGCTCTATCGACTCTATTTCGCTCGGGTTCGATGCTGTCCTGTCACGGTCGGGTTGTGTTCTCGAGGCAGGGCGGTGCCGTCGGTCATCCCTGCCTCGAGGAGTCGCTCATGGAACTGGATCCCGTGCTTCTGTCACGTATACAGTTCGCCTTCGTCGTATCCTTCCACGCCATCTTCCCCGTCTTCACCATAGGGTTGGCGTCCTATGTCGCGGTCCTACATGGACTTTTCTACAAGACCGGCAATCCCGCCTGGGATCGCCTGGCCGCCTTCTGGGTCAAGGTCTTCGCCGTGGTCTTCGGTATGGGGGTGGTCTCCGGCATCGTCATGGCCTTCCAGTTCGGTACCAACTGGAGCAACTTCAGTCAGGCGACGTCCAACTTCCTCGGCCCCATGCTGAGTTATGAGGTGGTCACCGCCTTCTTCCTGGAGGCCGGCTTCCTCGGGGTGCTGTTGTTCGGACGCGGCAAGGTGGCCGAGGGTGTTCACCTGTTCGCCGCCATCATGGTTGCGGTGGGCACCTTCATCTCGGCCTTCTGGATCCTGTCCACCAACAGCTGGATGCAGACCCCCGCCGGGGTGGAAATGATCGACGGCCGCTTCAGCGTCACCAGCTGGGGCGAGGCCATGTTCAATGCCTCCTTCCCTTATCGCTTTGCCCACATGGCGCTGGCCTCCTTCCTGACCGGCGGCTTCGTGGTGGCCGGCGTCAGCGCCTGGTATCTGCTGATCGGTCGCGACGTCGAGGCCAACCGCAAGGCCCTGTCCATGTGCATGTGGCTGTTGCTGGTGCTGGCGCCGGTGCAGGCGGTCGTCGGCGACGCCCATGGCCTGAATACGCTCGAGCATCAGCCGACCAAGGTGGCGGCGATGGAAGCCAACTGGGAGACCCAGTCCGGGGTGCCGCTGCTGCTGTTCGCCTGGCCGGACAAGGAGGCCCAGGAAAATCACTTCGAGATCGGCATTCCACGCCTGGCCAGCCTGATCCTGACCCATGACCTGGATGGCGAGGTGCCCGGGCTCAAGGAGGTCCCGGTAGAGGAGCAGCCGCCGGTATGGTTCGTGTTCTGGTCGTTCCGCGCCATGGTCGGCATGGGCATGCTGATGATCGCGGTGGCCTTCACCGGTCTGTGGTTGCGCCGTGGCGGACGCCTGTACAAGAGCCGCCCCTTCCTGCAGACGCTGAGGCTGATGAGCGTGGCGCCCTTCATCGCGGTGCTGGGAGGCTGGTTTGTCACCGAAGCGGGCCGCGCGCCCTGGCTGGTCTACGGCCTGATGAACCAGGCCGAGGGGGTGACGCCGTCGCTCAGTGGCTGGATGGTGCTCGCCACCCTGATCGGCTATGTGCTGGTTTACGCAGTGGTGTTCCTGACCGGGGGCTACTACCTCACCCGAGTGGTGCGCCAGGGCATGCTGGCCGAAGAGCCCCACGACGACGAGTTCGAGACGGCCAAGCGTCCGCTGTCCGCCGCCCACGCCACCCTCGAGGCCGACGCCGGCCGCCAGTTCGGGAGCTGATGACATGGAATTGATCAACCTTTCTGCCATCTGGGCGCTGATCATCGGGTTCGGCGTGATGATGTACATCCTCATGGACGGCTTCGATCTCGGGGTGGGTATCCTCTACCCCTTTGCCCCTGACGAGCACGCCCGGGACGTGATGATGAACTCCGTAGCGCCGATCTGGGACGGCAACGAGACCTGGCTGGTACTCGGCGGGGCAGGACTACTGGCGGCCTTTCCGCTGGTCTATACCATCCTGCTGCCGGCGCTCTATCTTGGGGTCTTCCTGATGCTGGCCGGCCTGATCTTTCGTGGCATCGCCTTCGAGTTCCGCTTCAAGTCGGTGCGTAATCGCCACTGGTGGAACCGTGCCTTCTGCTGGGGCTCTATGGTCGCCACCTTCTGCCAGGGGGTCGTGGTCGGCGCCTATATCGAGGGCTTCGAGGTCGCCAAC
>DJIP01000251.1 GCA_002433675.1 Halomonas halophila | reverse complement strand
CTTTCAGAAGCAGAAGCGCCGGATCGGCATCGTGGTGGACGAGTACGGCGACGTGGAGGGCCTGGTGACCCTGGAGGATATCCTCGAGGAGATCGTTGGCGAATTCACCACCGACGTTGCCGGCCAGGAGCAGGACATGCTGCCCCAGAGCGACGGCAGCCACGTGATCGACGGCACCGCCAATATTCGTGATATCAACAAGTCGCTGGGCTGGCACCTGCCCACCGACGGCCCCAAGACGCTGAACGGGGTGATCCTGGAACACCTCGAGTCCTTCCCCGACGGCCCCGCCTGCCTGCAGATCGGCAACATCCGTATGGAAATCCTCGAGATGCGCGACAACCTGATCACCTCGGTCAGCTGTTGGCCAGGCAGCCGCCGCGTTCTGGCAGAATCCGACGCGAACGACTGACCAGCGCAGGGACCAGACGTACGCCCGTCGCGACGCGACATTCAGGGAAAGAACCGGCGGGCAAGGCACCAGCAGGCAGAGTCCTTGCCAGCAAAGCACTGACAAGCTAAGCACTGACAAGCAAGGTACTAACGAGAAAGGGACGGCCGAGGCCGTCCCTTTCTGCGTTATCCCTTCCCTGACCCGACCTTCCCCAGCCGTAGCCTGCGCACCCCGGCGGCGGTTGCCTCAGGGCTGGCCGGTCTCGACCCAGCGATCGGCTTCGGCCTTGAGCTCGCGCACCCGGGCCTCCAGCGACTGACGGGTGGCCTGCCCCGGCGGCACCGGCTCGTCGAAGTAGAGCGCCACCCGGGCACGACAGCGCCTGGGGAAATGGGCCAGGGCCTTGCCGTGGCGATTGGACGTCCACGAGCCCCACAGGCCCGACAGCGCGGCAGGAATCACCGGCACCGGGTCCCTCGACAGGATCAGATCGAGGCCCCGGCGGAAGGTCTTGACCTCACCATCCGACGTCAGCCGCCCCTCCGGGAACAGCATCACCACGTCGCCGTTTCTCAAGGCGCGGCTGACTTCTTCCAGGGCGCGACGCACATTGCCGGGGTCACGACGGTCCGATTCCACCGGAATCGCCCCGACCATGCGAAACAGCCAGTTGAGGCGCTTCGACTCGTAGATCGGGCGATCCATCAGGAAGCGCAGTGGCCTGGGGCTGCCGCCGCCCATCACCAGGGCATCCATGAAGCTGACATGATTGCACACCACCAGCGCAGGCCCGCGCGGGGGCACGAAGCGGCGCCCCTGGAAGCGCAGTCGGTACAACACATGGATAAAGGCAAACACGAAACGTCGGATATGCACCGCCGGGGCGCGGGAGAAGCGCCAGGCAGCGATGCAGACAAGCAGGCCGACGAGGCCCCAGACGAGTACGTCGATCACGGCGTGTCGTTCACCTGTCTATCGCCGCTCTGGTCACGGCCTATCTGCTTGAGTCCGGCGAGGGTAGTCGACAGCAGTTGATCGAGTAGCTCCTCGACCTCGAAGGCGCCCCCTTGGGAGTAGCCAAGACGGTCATTGAGCCCTAGCTGCACCAGGCCATGAACGCTGCCCCACAGGGTACGCGCCAGGCGCTGGGCCTCGAGCGATTCGAGATCCGGCTGATACTCGGTCAGGGTCCCCTCGACCCGAGCAAACAGCGCGCCGATCATGTCGGTCTGGCGCTGATCGAGCTCGCCTTCCTGGGCCAGCGGATAGTCGAACATCAGCTGCCAGCGATGGGCGTCCTCGCGGGCGAACTTCCAGTACCCTTGGGCCAGGGCACGCAGCCGGGCCTCGGGCTCGGTGGTGTCGACCAGCAGGGGCTCCATCACCGTACGCAGTCGGCCGAGGCTTTCCAGGTTGACGTGCTGAAGCAGGTTGTTGAAGCTGCCGTAGAGTTTCAGCAGGGTGCTCGGCGCACAGCCCACCTCCCGGGCCAACGAGCGCAGCGACAGGGCATGCACCGGCTGCTCGGCCAGCCAGGCATCGCAGGCGGCCATCACCTGGGCGTGAAGCTCCTCGGGGGCATGCTGTCTTGGACGCGCCATCGCTCTTCTCTCTCGCGGCCGGATATCGGCGGCTTCAGGTTCAGCGGTATCGTTCAGCATACATTAATCGAACACTGTTTTCGACCGCTCATTATGCCCCCTTCGCCGCGACAAAGGGCACAAGGCTTTCCTGGCACCGGGAGCTTGGGTACGCTGGCCCTCCAGATCGCAGGAGCCCCCATGACCGGCCGTCTCTATATTCCCGCCCGTGCCATCGAGACCGCCCTCGACGACCTCGATGCTCCGGTCCAGGCCATCAGCGGCGTCAACATGGCGCCGCGCCGTCCACTGTCGATCATCCGCCTGGAAGCTGGACGCCCTACGCTGGGGATCGGTTTCTGGGGCCTGACACCGCCCTGGCTGCAGGTGCTCGATCACGCCCCACACTGTGCCCGTGCCGAAAGCCTCGACTCGCGCCCGATGTTCCGTGACGCCTTCCGCGCGCGGCGCTGCCTGGTGCCGGTCGCCGGCGCCTACGCCTGGCAGCCGCGTCCGAACTACAAGCAGCCCTTCTTGATCACCCGGGCAGACCGCGGGCCGATGCTGCTGGCCGGGCTGTGGTGTAGGTTTCACACCACTCTCACCGACTACAACGACTCCTTCGCCTTGATCACGGTGCCTAGCCCTGGCTTTCTGGCTCCCCTGACCGACCGTCTGCCGGCGGTCGTCGCTCCCGGTCAAGCCAGGGCCTGGCTGGACCCCCAGAGTGACCCCGAGGGCCTCACGTCACTGTTGAGCCCCCCTCCCGGGGAACTGTTGGGCGCTTTTCCGGTATCAAGACGAGTGAACAATCCTCAAGAGCAAGACCCATCCTGTGCCCATCCCATCGGCAAGATGTGGCGCCAGACTTCCAAGGAGACGTGATGGCTTCGACCCTCACACGACGCGGCGCCAGCGCCCTCGTCGCCACCCTGATCGGCCTGTGGCTGCCGTTGGCTCAGGCCTCCGCGGGCCCGGCCGCTACCAGTGAGCAACCGGCCGCGGCCCAGGCCAGCGCCGACGTGGCCACCGCCACGACGCCGATCGTCAGCCCCCACGACGATCGCGACTATCGCGTACTGACCCTGGACAACGGCCTCGACGTCCTGCTGGTCAGCGACCCCGAGGCCGACAAGGCGGCAGCGTCACTCAATGTGTCGGTGGGCAGCGCCCAGGATCCCGATGACCTGCAGGGGCTCGCCCACCTGCTCGAGCATATGCTGTTTCTAGGCACCGAGGCCTACCCCGAGCCCGACGCCTACCAGGGCTACATCAGCCGCCACGGCGGGCGCCACAACGCCTTCACCGCCTCTCTGGACACCAACTATTTCTTCGATGTGGAACCCGATGCCTTCGAAGGCGCTCTGGATCGCTTCAGTCGGTTCTTCATCGACCCGTTGTTCAACGCCGACCGCCTGGGCAGCGAGCGCAACGTGGTCCACTCCGAATATCAGGCGCGCCTGCGCGATGACGCACGCCGCGAGAACGAGGTCCTCGACGCCCTGCTCAATCCGGCCAATCCCACCGTGGGCTTCTCGGTGGGCAGCAAGGAGACCCTGGCCGAACGCCCCGAAGGCGAACCCAGCCTGCGCGAGCGGGTCATGACCTTCTACGAAAATCACTACGGTGCCAACGTCATGCATCTGGCGGTGGTGGCGCCGATGCCGCTGGATCAACTGCAGGCGCTGGTGGTCGAACGCTTCGCCGAGGTGCCCAATCGCGGCCTCGAGGCGCCCGTCATCGACACCCCACTGGTGGATGGCTCACGCCTGCCGCTGGCCGCCGAGGCCCAGTCGCTGCGTGACGCTCGCCGCGTCAGCTTCCTGTTCCCGGTGCCCGACCCCGTGCTCAGCTATCGCCACAAGCCGGCCAGCTACATCGCCAACCTGATCGGCCATGAGGGGCCTGGCAGCCTGTTGAGCCGCCTGCGGGAAGCCGGTTGGGCCGACGGCCTGTCTGCCGGTGTCACCCGAGGAGACGGCCGACATGCATTGCTGGCCGTGGACGTCAGCCTGACCCCCGAGGGACGCGAGCAGCTCGATCGCATCCAGGCCAGCCTGTTCGCCACCATCGAACAGATCCGCCAGCAGGGCATCAGTGAGGAACGCTACGACGAGCAGGCCAGCCTGTCAGAGCAGGCGTTCCAGTTCCAGCAGCACGGCAACGCCCTGGACGAGGCCATGCGCCTGTCCATGAGCCTGACCCACTACCCGCTCGAGGACGTCAACCGCGCCGGCTACCGCATGGACGGGCTCGATGCCGAGGAGGTGCGTCGCTGGCTCGATGCGCTGCGCCCCGACAACATGATCCGCCTGTACACCGGCCCCGAGGTCGAAGGCGACCAGCGCAGCCGCTACTACGACACCGCCTGGCAAGAGACGCCATTGGCGGATACCCGGACCGATAGCGAACCCGAACCTCTGGCGGGGCTGGCGCTGCCCGAGCCCAATCCCTTTATTGCAGAGGACCTGGCGCTGCTTGAGGCCCACGACGAGCGTCCCTCACTGCTGATCGACACCCCCGAGGCCGACGCCTGGTACAAGGCCGACGCCGAGTACGATACGCCCAAGGCCTCCTGGCGCTTCAGCCTGCAGCACCCTGGCGCCAGCCAGTCCCCGCGCCAGGCCGTGCTGACACAACTGCTGGCCGGCTGGCTCAACGACAGCCTCAACGAGAAGCTCTACGCCGCGCGGCTCGCCGGACAGAAGTACGAAGCCTATGCCCACTCGCGTGGCATGACGCTGTCCTTCACCGGCTGGCGTGACCGCCAGGACAGGGTGATCCGGGAGGTGATCGACCAACTCAAGCAGGGTGAGATCCTTGATGCCAGCGTTGCCCGAGTACGCTACGGCCTGGAAAAGCAGTGGGGGAATGCACCACGCAACCCGCTCTATCACCAGGGGCAGCGCACCCTGTCCGAGGCGCTGATTCGGCCCCAGTGGTCACCCCAGGTGCTGCTCGAGGCACTATCTGGCCTCGAGGCCCAGGACCTGCGCGACTTCCGCGAGCGCTTCCTCGACGAGCTGCACCTGCAGGCGCTGGTGGTCGGCAACCTGGAAGAGTCGCTGGCGCGCGACGAGGCCGAGCAGGCCATCGCGGCGCTTGAGCCCAGCCTTGGCGCGGACGCCATCACCGACCTGCAGGTGCTCAAGGCGGTCGATCTGCCGAGCCTGACGCCGGACTCCAGCCGAGACGAGTCGCTGCTGATTCGCTACCTGCAGGGGCCGGACCAGGGCATCGCCACCCAGGCGCGCATCGCGGTGCTCGGCAAGCTGCTCGAGACCCCCTTCTACCAGCAGCTGCGCACCGAACAGCAGCTCGGCTATATCGTCAGTGCGGGCTATTCACCACTGCTGCACGCCCCAGGCATCAGCCTGCTGGTGCAGTCCCCGTCCACCCAGAGCGACGAGCTCAAGGCCAGGGTCGGAGACTTCCTCGACCGAGTGCCCGAGCGTCTGGATAGCCTGGATGACGACACCCTGGCCACCTATCGCCAGGCGGTCCACGACGAGATTACCCAGCGTGATTCGGGCCTCGAGGAGCGCACCACCCGCCTGTGGCAGGCACTGTCCTACGGCGACACCGACTTCGATAGGCGTGAGCGGCTGGCCGCCGCGGTGCTCGAGGTCGACGCCGCCAGCCTGAAGGACAGTTGGCAGCGTCTGCGCGGCGCCGCGGTGGTGGATGTGACCTTCGATCCGGGCGCCGCACCCAGCGACGTCATGGCGTTGAAAGGCGACCTGGAAGCTCTGCCTGGTGACGAGGAAGAAGCGCTGTCACCGACACCGGCGGACACCAGCGCCCAGGCGGCCAAACCCTGAAAGGACGCTGCCAAGGCCCTGACCCACGCCATCGCCCCTGCTCGGGGGGCGATACCGCCCTTCTGGCGACACCGCCTTTGACACCAGTGACAACAAGGCCCGACCGGCATCGCCGGTCGGGCCTTGTCGTTTCACCCGCTTCATCACCTGATTCATTGCGCCTGATTCATGGGGTCATATGTATGCCCTAGGGCTAGGCCAGTGCGAAGCCATGCGTCCGCGTCCTCGACAGGCTGCCCGCTAGCCGAACGCCTGGGCGGGCATGATCGACTCCACAAACATCACCATCTCCTCGAGGATCTGGCGTTCGCGATCGCTCAACGAGGTCTGATTCAGACGTTCGATCTCTCGGGCGAAGTCCTTGAGCGTCAGGCTCGCCAACGCCGAGTCATTCATCCGCTCCCAGCGGAAGGTCTCCCAGCGCGCCTGCTCCTCCCCGGTCAGGGTGTCCGGATAGCTGCGGGCGCGGTAGCGAAACAGCATTTCCTCGAGGCGTGGGTCCTGAAAGGCAAAGCTGGCGTCGACCAGATCCCAGGGATCGGCGGCACGCACGCGCTCCATCTGCTGGCGGTCGGCTGGCGAGAAGAAGCCGCCAGAGTAGAGCATCAGGTCCGGGTCCCTAGGCGGCTCCGGCGGTGGCTCGGCGAACACTTCCTGCACCTTGGCGACGATATCGGGGGCCTTGGCCAGCCGCTGGTAGTGACCGCGACAGGCCTCCATATCGAGCCCCATGCGCGCCACGATCTCGCCGTACTCGCCCTGATGGGGCCCCGATACATCCTTGAGCGCACTGGGCGGAAAGATCACCGGGCACTTGTTGATGTGCACGACCTTGAGCGGAATCCGGCTTTCCCCCTCGGCCAGGTCGTCATTGCTGACAAATACCCGAGCACGAATCTCCTGGGGCGAGAGACTCAGCATGTCGGCAGGGTCCAGCGACAGGTCGTAGACGATGACGCCGTTGGGATTGGTCGGGTGTTCGGCCAGGGGCATCACCAGAGACCCGCAGGCACGGCTGGCCGGATAGCGTCGGGAGATATGCACCACCGGCTTGCGCTGGGTCACATCCAGGCGCTTGCGTACCTCGCGCTTGGCCCTGAGCGACAGCAGGTAGTCGAACAGGTTGGCATTGGCGCCACGCAGCAATCGCGCCAGGGCGATGGTGGCGCGCACATCGGCCAGGGCGTCGTGGGCCCCGGCATGCTCGATGCCGTTGGCCGCGGCCAGGTCTTCCAGGCGAAAGCTGGGACTGCCATCCTCGCGCCTTGGCCACTCGATGCCCTCGGGCCTCAAGGCGTGAAAGGCGCGCACCACGTCGATCAGATCCCAGCGCGAATTGCCGTTCTGCCATTCCCGCGCATAGGGATCGATCAGGTTACGGTAGAACAGGTGACGACTGACCTCATCATCGAAGCGCAGGCTATTGTAGCCCACCGCGCAGGTCCCGGCGACGCTCATCTCGTCGACGATGGCGCCGGCGAACTCGGCTTCCGGCACACCATTACGCCTCGCCTGCTGGGGTGTAATACCGGTGATCAGGCAGGCCATGGGGTGCGGCAAGGCATCATCGGCGGGCTTGCAGAACAACTCCACCGGCTCGCCAATCTCGTTGAACTCGGCGTCGGTACGGATGGCCGCGAACTGCGAGGGACGATCGCGCCGAGGATCGGCACCAAAGGTCTCGTAGTCGTGCCATAGAAAAGTCAGCGGAGCGGCTTTCGGCTGCGCCATGGGATTGCGGTCTCCACGCGTACGTCAAAGGCCCGTCAGCCTAGCACAGGCCAACGCCGGGCTCAGCCCGTACGGTGACAGGGCTGGCCCGGCGCAGGAAGGAAAAGCAGAGAAGACGCCCGAAGGGCGTCATTCCTGAGGATGTCGTCGGTGATATCGCACCAGCGATGTCGCGTCGGCGATATCACGACCGTCAAGCGGCGCCAGGCGCTGCATCAGCTGCTACGCGGCAGAGTCACGTTGAGCTCGAGCACCGAGCAGTTGTCCTCGCTGTCCAGCGACATGTTGATGGCATCGTCGTCCACCTCGACATAGCGGCGGATGACCTCAAGCAACTCCTTCTCCAGCATCGGCAGGAAGTCCGGCTGACCCCGCTGACTACGCTGGTGCGCCACGATGATCTGCAGCCGCTCCTTGGCGACAGACGCGGATTTCTTGCGTTCGCGCTTCAGGAAATCGAGTAGTTTCACCGGCGACCTCCTCCTCCGAACATGCGGCTCAGCAGGCTCTTCTTCTGATACTCGTGGAAGCGCAGGGGCACTTCCTCACCGATCAGACGGCTGACCGTATCCATATAGGCCTGGCCAGCGTCGCTGCTGTCGTCATGGGTGACCGGCACCCCCTGGTTGGAGGCACGCAGCACGGCCTCGGACTCGGGAATCAAACCTACCAGGTTGATGGCCAGGATCTCGCGGATGTCCTCGAGATTCAGCATGTCTCCCTGGTCGACCCGGCCGGGGTTGTAGCGGGTGATCAGCAGGTGCTCCTTGATCGGGTCCTTGCCCTGCTCGGCACGCCGGGTCTTCGATGACAACAGCCCGAGGATACGGTCGGAGTCACGCACCGAAGACACCTCGGGGTTGGTCACCACGATGGCCTCGTCGGCGAAGTACATCGCCAGCTGGGCGCCACGCTCGATACCGGCGGGTGAATCGCACAGAATGTAGTCGAAGTCCTTGGTCAGGGTATCCAGCACCTTCTCGACACCTTCCTGGGTCAAGGCGTCCTTGTCCCGAGTCTGGGAGGCAGGAAGGATATGCAGGTTATCCACCCGCTTGTCACGGATCAGCGCCTGGTTCAGCCCGGCCTCGCCCTGGATGACGTTGACCAGGTCGTAGACCACACGGCGCTCGCAGCCCATGATCAAGTCGAGGTTCCGCAGACCGACATCGAAGTCGATCACTACCGTCTTGTTGCCTCTGAGTGCCAGCCCGGTGGCAATGGCTGCCGCACTGGTTGTCTTGCCGACCCCGCCTTTACCGGAGGTCACAACGATGATCTTGGCCAAGTGTCGCATCCTGTCGTCGTAAAGTTGTTGGTCCTGTGTGGTCACCGCAGTGACCAGGCACGGCCTTATAAAAGTCGCTGTCCCGCGCTAAAACGCCCGCTGGTGCGGTAACGCCTGGCTAAAAATGCATCTACAGCCAAGCTGAAGGCGTTTTACAACCCCAGCTGAAGGCTCTTTACAACCCCAGCCGAAGGCTCCTTTTAAGCCCAGCTGATGGCTCCTTTTAAGCCCAGCTGATGGCTCTTTATAACCCCAGCTGAAGGCTCCTTTTAAGCCCAGCTGAAGGCTCACTTCAGCGCGGTGATCCCCAGCTGATCGTCCGTCAGCACGACCTGGACGGAAGCCCCGAGCAACTGGGGATCGATATCTTCAAGACGCTTGTAGTTGCCCGCCACCGACAACAGCTCCGCATGGAGCTCACGGCAGAAGATGCCGGCCTGGTGGTCGCCGTGAATGCCAGCGAGGGCACGCCCCCTGAGGGCACCGTAGACGTGGACATTGCCCGCCGCCAGCACCTCGGCCCCGGCATTGACCGCACCGATTACGGTCAGGTCGCCGTCGGGAGCGGTGATCTGCTGGCCCGAACGCACGGTGCCACGAAAGATACGTCCGCCATGAGGCGCATCAGCCTCCACTTCCTCGACCACGGTGACGTCTTCGTCTTCCTGCACCGGAACGCTTTCCAGGGTGCGCGCACGGGCGGCATCCTGAGGGGGGAACCAGCCAAGTCCGAGCGCCCAGGCGGACTGCTTGACTGGGTCGGCACCACCACGCACCGCTACCGGCAGTAGCTTGTGCGCCCGGCACACCGCGCAGATGCGCTCCAGGGCCAGGTGAGGTTCGTCGAGCTTCTCGACGCTGAGCACCACCGGGGTGTGCTGAAAGAAGGCTGGCGACTGCGAGAGCTTGCCCGCGAGCTGATCGCGAATTTCTTCGGGATCCGCACTGGAAAGCTCCATCACCGTCATGGGCAGCATCCCACCCTTGAACGTAAACGCCATGCTGTCCCTGTCCACTTTGAGGCTCATTGCCGAACTCCACGTCGGGTGTTGGTCGGGGGATGATCTCAAGCTATGTCAGAGCCCCCGGTCCTGCAACCGATCATAAGCCTCAATTGTCCTCCTGTCAGTGTCTCCAATCAGCCACAGCCCTGAGCTGAGGCCTTTTCTGATGGTGACGCGCATGCTTAGATAAACTTTCTATCTCGACGCCAGGCTCGCCTGGCGCAATAACAAGATGGTGAAGCCGTTTCGCCACCTTTCTTTATTTCTTTGCAGGAAGCCCCATGTCCGGACTCCTCCGCCGCCTTTTCTCGCCACGCTGGCGACATCCCGACCCACAGGTCCGACGCGACGCCGCCGAGCGGCTCGACCCCCAGAGTCAACGCGACGCCCTCGAGACCCTGGTCCAGGACACCGAACCCGACGTCCGTCTAGCCGCAGCGAGACGCCTGGAGGACCCACAGCGACTGCTGGAGCTGCGTACCGAGGGTAAAGGATCACGCGAGCTGGATCGTCAGCTCATCGCGCTGTTGATCGGTCGCCAGGGCGGTATCGAACTTGGCCGCCGGCAGCAGATCGTCGAATCACTGGACGACGCGGCGATGCTCGAGGAGATCGCCCTCCAGGGCGATAACCAGCAGCTGCGACTGGCCGCCCTGGCCAGGCTCGATGACGAGGGCGCCTTGATTCGCCAGGCCTGCGACAACGGCATTGCCGCCGTACGTCACGCCGCCGCCGAGCGGGTCACCTCGGAAGAGGGACTCAAGCAGCTGGCCCAGGCGGCCCGCCGGGATCGCCATGTGGTGCGCGATGCCAAGGAACGCCTGGGTCGACTGCGGGCCGACGCCGACGCCGTGGAACAGGCTCGGGAGCGGCGCGAGCAACTACTGGCCAGTCTCGAGCAACACGCCCGCGCCACCTGGGAGCCCCTCTACGCTGGACGCTTTCGTCATCTGGAGCGCGAGTGGTCTCGGCTGGCGGATCTGCCCGACGCCGGGCAGGAGCAACGCTACCAGGAGGCCAGCCTGCGCTGTCGCAAGGTGATTCACGATCACGAGGCCCAGGAATACGCCCTGCGCGCCGATCGACAGCGTCGCGAGCAGGCCGACCAGGACCGAGAGGCACTGGTGATGGCGCTGGAAGAAAGCCTGGCCGCGCTCTACCAGGGCGAATATGTCGGTGAACAGGACCTGGCCAGCCTGCGCGCCCAGAAGCAGTTGATGGCCAATCGCTGGCAGGCACTGTCCGAGATCCACCTGGCCGACGACGGCCTGCGCCAGCGCTACGACAAGGCCTTGAAGAACTACGACGCCATCAATCAGGCCCACCAGCGCCTGGTCGAACGCATCCTGCCGCTGGAGGAAGCCATCAAGGCCGGTGACGAGGCTGCGCTCAAGCAGTTGGTGAGCGACTGCAAGTGGCCCGAAGGTCTGCCGCCAGACCCGCGGCTCGAGCGTGCGCGTCACCACCTTCGCCTGGAAAAGGATCTTTCCGGGGACGAACCGTCGGAGGCCCAGCTCGTACGCTTCGATGAGGAACTGGATCGACTCGAGGCGTTGCTCGACGAGGGCACCTTCAAGGGCGCCAGTCGCCTCCACCAGCGACTTCGCCACCTCGCCGATCAACTGCCGTCCTCGGCCGGCGCCCAGCGGTCTCGACTCAAGCGCCTCGGCGCACGACTCGCCGAACTGCGCGACTGGCGCGGCTTCGTCGCCGGCCCCAAGCGCGAGCAACTGTGCCAGGCCATCGAGGCCCTCGAGCAGGACGCCAGCCTCACCGACCGCGACCGTGACCGCCGCCATCGCCAGCTGGTCAAGGAGTGGAAGGCCCTGGGCGACGCCGCGGCCAACCGCGAGCAGTCCGA
>DJIP01000143.1 GCA_002433675.1 Halomonas halophila | reverse complement strand
AGGAAGGGCAGGCAGGCCGACGCCATCACCATGTCGGGGGTGAGTTCGGCGCGATCGAAGATCTTGACGCGCCCGGTCTCGGCGTTGGTCGCGGCCACGAAGACTTTCATCTGGTCGCAGCCACACACATTGTCGAAGTCGACCTGCTCGACGATGATGTCCCGCAGGGGGTTGTACTTCATGGGGTTGAACTGGCTCGGCGAGAAGAATCGCGTCATCAGGTCGAAGTAGACGTGGCCCGGCGAGTAGTCGAGGCTCCAGTTTCCGCTGAGACGATCCCAGGGGGTGCGCTGCAGAATGCTGAAGCGTGCCGACTGGGACACGGCACGCCAGAACGTTTCCAGTTTTTCCCGGCCAGCCTCTCGCCCGCCCTGGACCAGACCATCGGCCAGAACGACAGCGTTCATGGCGCCAGCAGAGGTGCCGGAAATGGCCTCGATCTCGATGCATGGGTCGTCGAGCAGGGCGTCGAGGACCCCCCAGGTAAAGGCGCCGTGAGCGCCTCCACCCTGAAGTGCCAGACTTATTTTCTTGGGTGGCTTGGCCATCAAGCTCTCCTGTCATCTTGGTGCGGTCGTCCGTGAGGCCGTCTTCCCTTGCCGGGAAAAGTGCGGCAGCAGCGGCGTCGGCGGCAGGTTCGCCGCATGCTTCACCCTGTCGAACGGTGCTTCAGTGTGCTGTCCAGCCGCCATCGACCGGCAGGGCTATGCCCGTCATGGAGGCGGCGCCGTCCGAACACAGGAACAGCGCCGTGGCCGCCAGTTGTTCGGTGGTGACGAACTCGCGGGTCGGCTGGTTGGCCAGCAAGACGTCACGAATCACCGAGTCCTCGGAGATACCGCGTGCCTTGGCGGTGTCGGGAATCTGCTTCTCGACCAGAGGCGTCAGCACGTAGCCCGGACAGATGGCATTGACGGTGATGCCGTGTTCGGCGACTTCCAGCGCCACGGTCTTGGTCAGCCCAAGAACGCCGTGTTTTGCGGCCACGTAGGCCGACTTGAAGGGCGATGCCACCAGGGCGTGGGCGGACGCGATGTTGATCACTCGCCCCCAGCCACGTGCCTTCATGCCCGGCAAGGCGGCCTTGGTCAGGTGAAAGGCGGAATTCATGTTGATGGCGATGATGGCGTTCCACTTGTCCTCGGGGAACTCGTCCACCGGTGCCACGTGCTGAATACCGGCGTTGTTGACGATGATGTCCACGCTGCCGAATTCCGCCTCGGCCCGCTTGTGCATGGCGCTGATCTCGCCGGGGTCCATCATGTTGGCGTTGTCATAGACGACCTTGACGCCGTGCTTCTCGAGGTTGGCACGGGTGGCCTCGACGTCTGCGGCGGCCTCGATACCGTTGATGACCAGGTTGATGCCCGCCTTGGCGAAGCCTTCGGCGATACCGAGACCGATACCGCTGGTGGAGCCGGTGATGATGGCGGTCTTCTGCTGGAGCATGGATCACTTCCTCTAAAGACGAGATCGCCGGGGCTGGCCGGCAGGAACTTGCAGCGTGTTCACGACTTGACCGGTAGGTCGCTACATCGGTCTCGCTTCGTCGACGGGCTTCATCAATGGGCGGCATCGACGAGTTTTATCGAAGGCTTCAACGACATCGACCAGCTCCATAGAGCTCGACGAGTGTCACCGCGTCCGATCAGGCGACAGGCCGGCAGCAAGCTCGGTTGTCATTGCCTTGTTTGACAGTGTCACCAGCATAGACTGGCATGCAAGATTCGGCTTTTGCTGAAATGGCTTTATCCACATAATGCTCATCAATGCTTAGCAGCAAAGCCGTTTGCCGCCTGACGAATACCCGGGAGCGCGTTAGCAACTTCCTTGGGAGCGCAGCGAACCACTGGTAAAATGCCTGCATGAATCCCATGTCGCCCTCGCTACCCGCCGACCTGCGCGACGATCCTCTCTACTATCTGCGCCACTTCCAGTTTGTGCTCGACTGGGTGATGGCGCGCCACGCCGACCTGCTGGCAGAACCAGAACAGCGCTTTATCATGGCCTTCGGCGAGTTGCCGGAGTCGGCCCAGGCGTTGCTGGTACGCATGGTCTCGCGCAAGGGTGAGCTGTTTCGTACAGGTCGCCTGGTCTATGCCGAGGTCGATGATCTCGAGCAGGCGCTGAGCCGGCTGGCGGCGGCGGAGTTAGTTGAGCTTGATCCCGTGCTGAGTCTCGATGACCTGCTTGCACAGCTGCGCCTCTCCGAGGCTCGACGGGTCTTCGCCGAAACTGTGTCCGCTTGCGGTCTGCCCGCCTCGGTCTCCAAGTCGCGCCTGTGCGAGGCGCTGGACGGCCAGTTTACGCCGCGGCGCTGGAGCGCCTGGTGGCCTGAGTCCGACGAGACCCTGGTGCGAGTCTCGGTCATGTCGGTGTGTGATCGACTGCGCCTGATGTTCTTCGGCAATCTGCGCCAGAGCTGGTCCGATTTCGTGATGGCTGAGCTTGGCCATATGCGCTATGAACGGGTGAGCTTCGACCCCGCCTCGCGGGGATTTCAGCAGCGCCATGAGGTGGATACCTATCTCTGCCTGCATCGGCTGCGAGAGCGCTTCGACGACGGCGAGGCCGTGGCTGATATCTGGTCCGCGGTGCCGGCGCTGCCCGAGGACAATCCCTGGCTGGCTGCGCGGCGGTCTCGCCTGCTGCTGCGTCTGGGACAGCAGGCCCAGCGAGTAGGGCAGGTGGCGCTGGCGCTGGAGATCTTCTCGTTTGCTGGCCCGGGCGAAGCGCGGGTGCGTCGACTACGCCTGCTGGAGCGGGAGGGCGAGCATCGCCAGGCACTGACGCTGGCGACCCAGGCGCTCGAGGCGCCTCTGGACGACGCCGAGCGCCAGGCGCTTGCCCGGCTGGTGCCGCGATTGCAGCGCCGCCTGGGCGAGCCGGTGCCCAAGCCAGCAGCACAAGCGCCGCCGCAAAGCTGGAGCCTGAGCTTGCCACCACAATCGCTGGCGGCCAGTGGCTCGGTGGAATTGGCCCTGCGTGATCACCTGGCACGGGATGAGGCTCCGGCCTTCTATGTCGAGAACCATCTGTTCGCCGGACTCTTCGGCCTGCTGTGCTGGGACGTTATCTTCGCTCCCTTGCCGGGAGCCTTCTTTCATCCCTTCCATCGCGGGCCGGCGGATCTGTATCGACCCGACTTCGTGTCGCGACGGCGTGATCGCTTCGATGCCTGCCTCGAGGCGCTGGCGAGCGGCGACTACCGCGAGCGTACCAGGGCCCGCTGGCGCGACAAGCAGGGTCTGGCCAACCCCTTCGTCTACTGGGAGGTGCTCGACGAGACCTTGCTGGAGCTGGCGCTCCACTGTATTGCGCCGGAACACCTGGCGGTGCTGTTCGAGCGCCTGCTCGAGGATCTGAAGGCCAACCGATCAGGCTGGCCGGACCTGATCCAGTTCTTTCCCGATGCCGGGGAGGGCCAGCCCCGCTACCGTCTGATCGAGGTCAAGGCGCCTGGAGACCGGCTGCAGGACAACCAGCGTCGTTGGCTTCAGCACTTCCAGTGCCACGGTATTCCGGTGTCGGTGTGCCACGTGCGGTGGTCCGATGGCTGATTGTTCTTCAACGTCTGATGATGCCGAGACGGTCGCCATCGACGCCGCCCAGACGGATTCGCTTGGCGTCGGCGTCCGTGAACTGTGTGAGTTCACCGGTAGACGCGGTGACCTGGATCACCGCTTCACCCCGGCCCCCAGCTCGCGGGAAGGGATGGAGGGTCATGCCCGTGTCGTGGCCCGGCGTGGCGAAGACTACCGCAGTGAGGTGATGGTCGCCGCCACCCTCGAGGGGCTCAAGGTCCAGGGGCGCATCGACGGTGTGGCCGAGAACGGTGGGCGACTCGAAGAGATCAAGACCCACCGGGGACGCCTGGAGCGCATGGCCGACAATCAGCGCGCGCTGCATTGGGCGCAGGTGCGAGCCTATGGCGCACTTTGGTGCCGCCAGCAGGGACGCGAGAGGATTACCCTGGCGCTGGTCTATCTGGATCTGGTCAGCGGTCGCGAGACCTGCCTGAGCGTCGAGGCAGATGCCGCCACGCTGTGGCAGGAACTGGAGACGGCCTGTCGCGCCTATCGCGCCTGGGCGCTGGCCGAAGCCGCACATCGTCGGCGGCGAGATGAAGCGCTGGACGGTTTGACGTTTCCCTACCCTGCGTTCAGGCCTGGGCAGCGCGAGATGGCCGAGACCACCTACAAGGCCGTTGCCACTGGTCGGGATCTGCTGATCGAGGCGCCCACCGGCATCGGCAAGACGCTGGGCAGTCTGTTCCCGCTGCTCAAGGCAATGCCCCGCCAGGCGCTGGACCGTGCCGCCTTCCTGACCATGAAGACCACCGGCCGACAGTTGGCGCTGGCGGCGCTGGCCCAGCTCGATCCAGGCCCACAGCGCAAGCTGCGCACGCTGGAGCTGATCGCCCGGGACAAGGCCTGCGAGCATCCGCAACTGGCCTGCCATGGCGATAGCTGCCCCCTGGCCCAGGGCTTCTACGACCGACTGCCCAATGCGAGGCAGGCGGCGGTCGAGCAAGGCTGGCTAGATCGCGACGGGCTTAGACAGGTAGCGCTTGAGCATCGTGTCTGCCCGTACTATCTGGGCCAGGAGATGGCGCGCTGGAGCGATCTGGTGGTCGGCGACGTCAATCACTATTTCGACTCGAGCGCGCTGCTGCATGGCTTGGCCCAGGCACGACAGTGGCGGTTGGGTGTGCTGGTGGATGAAGCTCACAACTTGATCGAGCGTGCCCGTGGCATGTACTCGGCGAGTCTCGACCAGCGTCGCCTGGCGCGCCTGCATAAGGAGGCGCCAGCGGCGCTGCGCCAGCCTCTGGCCAGGGTGATCAAGCAGTGGCAGGCACTGGTGCGCGAGCACGGCGGAGAGGACCCAGGCAGTCGCGAAGCGCCACGCTGGTTTGCGCTCGACGCCTTGCCGGCAGAGTTGATCGGCTCCCTGCAGGGGCTCTGTGGTGCCATCGGCGACCATCTGGGCGAGCATCCGGAGGATACCAGTCCGGCGCTGACCGACTGCCTGTTCGAGGCGTTGGCCTTTGTTCGGCTGGCGGAGCGCTTCGGTGATCACTCGCTGTGCGAACTCACCCGCCATGGGCGTGGGCGGGCGCGTCTGGCCATCGTCAACCAGGTGCCCGCCGACTTTCTGCGGCCCCGCTTCGCCGCGGCTCACGCAAGTGTGCTGTTTTCTGCGACCCTGGCGCCACCACGCTATCAGATCGACCTGCTGGGGCTTGCCGAGGACACGGTGTGGGCCGAGGTCGCGTCGCCTTTTGTCGCCGAGCAGCTCGAGGTAAAGGTGTGCGCGCAGCTGTCTACCCGCTACCGCGATCGAACGCGATCCCTGCCGGGAATACTCGACGTCATGAGCGAGCAGTACCGTCGACGTCCCGGCCACTATCTGGCGTTCTTCTCGAGCTTCGCCTATCTGGAGCAGGTGCGCGAAGCCCTGGCCGAGGCCCATCCCGACATTCCTCAGCGCGCTCAGCGACGCGCCATGAGCGAGGCGGAGCGCGAGGCCTTTCTCGAGGATTTTGTGCCAGGGGGCGAAGGGATCGCCTTTGCGGTACTCGGAGGTGCCTTCGCCGAAGGCGTCGACCTGCCCGGCGAGCGCTTGATCGGTGCTTTTGTGGCCACCCTGGGGCTACCCCCCAGCGATGCCCGCCAGGAGGCGCTGAAGACACGCCTCGAGCAACGCTTCGGTCGTGGTGACGACTACGCCTATCGTATCCCTGGACTGATCAAGGTGGTCCAGGCGGCAGGGCGGGTCATTCGCGGGCCCCAGGATACCGGCACCCTGGTATTGCTGGACGATCGCTTCGCCAGGCCAGAGGTGCAGGCGAGGCTGCCCCGCTGGTGGGAAACGGCCCGGCGTTGACGTCGCCCCTGCGCCTGGCCTGTCCTTGCCTGCGCAGACCGGCCGTCGACCTGACTGCCAAATGGCAGGGCAAGCGACTTCTGGCCGGATGAGCGGAGGTCAGGACTCGTTGGTCGAGCGCTTGGTGTCGGCGCCGTCCGAGGCTTGGCGCCGGGGGATTTCCTCGACCCGGGTCAGGATGTCCTCGTCGGCCTCGAACAGTGTCTCGAGCTCCTTGGCCGCCTGTCGCACCGTCTGCATCTGCTTCTTCTCGTTGCCGAAGACCTCGAGCTGACGCCGCAGGGTCTCCTCGTCGTGTGGGCGGAAGGTGTCGATGGTGTGCTGGGCCTGCTCGCGGGGCACACCGAGCCCGATCAGCACCTCACGGGTCATTTCCAGGCTCGCCGGCAGCAGTTCGCGAAGGATAAAACCGACCTTGGCCCGCATCAGCAACTGGGCGTGGTGACGATCTCTGGCGCGTGCGTAGATCTTGAGGTGGGGGAAGCGCTTGCTGGCGCGATGGATGATACGCATCGAGATATCCGGATCGCCGACCGCGACCACCAGCACCTGGGCATGACGCGCGCCGGCGGCGTCCAGCAGATCCAGTCGAGTGGCGTCGCCGTAGTACACCTTGTTGCCGTAGCGGCCCACAAAGTCGACATGGTCGGCATTGATGTCGAGGACGGTGTAGGGGATCTCGAGTCCTTGAAGCGCACGCCCCATGATCTGACCGAAGCGACCGAAGCCGACCAGAATGATGCGAGGCGAATCATCGTCCATGGCGTCGAATTCGCGCTTGGGCCGAGGCTTCTTGAACAATGGCCGAACGAGCCTTTCGTGGCCCAGAAACAGGATCGGTGTAGCGGCCATGGACAGTGACACCACCAGCACCAGAACGTGTACGAGATCCTGCGCCAGCAAGGCGGCAGAGCCCGCTGCGGTCAGCAGCACGAAGGCGAACTCTCCGCCTTGTGACAGCAGCACGCCGAGGGTGGTGGTTTCGCGCCAACCGCAGCGGTAGACCCGAGCGGCGATCATCAGGCTGGCGCCCTTGGCCAGCAGCAGCAGCGCAGTCAGACCCAGCACCAGCCCGGGGGACTGGGCCAGCAGGCCGATCTTGGCGGTCATGCCCACCGCCATGAAGAACAGCCCCAGCAGCAGACCGCGAAACGGTTCGATGTCGGCCTCGATGCTGTGGCGATACTCGGAGTCGGCCAGCAGGATACCGGCGATAAAGGCGCCAAGCGCCATGGACAGCCCGGCAAGCTCCATCAGCAGGGCGGCACCGATCAGCACCAGCAACGACATGCCGGCGAACACTTCGCGGCTGTCGGTGGCTGCGGCCAGGCGGAATAGCGGCGGCAGCAGCTTGCGCCCACCGAAGATCAGACCGGTGAAGGCGGCGACGGCGATGGCGACTTCCTTGAGCACCGCGGTCATGCCGCCGCTGACCAGCGAGTCGGCGGCGAGGATCGGAATCACCGCCAGCACCGGAATGGCCGCCATGTCCTGGAACAGCAGCAACGCAAAGGCATGACGCCCGTGACGGCTGTTGAGTTCCTGGCGTTCGCCCAGCAGGTGCAGCACCAGCGGCGTCGAGCATAGCCCCAGACTGAAGCCCACCACCGCCGCCGCTACCGGCGGAAGGCCCAGTGCCAGGGCGGTCAGCCCCAGTACCAGGGTCGTGATGGCCACCTGCAGGCTGCCGAAGCCGAACACCGCCTTGCGCATCAGTTTGAGCCGCGCCGGTTTCAGCTCCAGGCCGATGACGAACAGCAGAAAGACGATACCGACCTGAGAAAACTGCAGTACTCCTTCGGCGTCCGGCACCAGACCGAGGGCCGAGGGGCCGATCAGCACCCCAGCGATCAGGTAGCCGAGCACTTCCCCCAGGCCAAGGCGCTTGATGATCGGGACCACCAGCACCGCCGCGGTGAGAAAGATCAAGACGTTGAGAAGCAGCGCGGTGGCCAAGGTCGGGTCTCCAAGGAGGCTCGTGGGTAGGCCCATAGCATACCTGATGTCACCGGTATGCATGTTATGCCGATGGCAGCGTGGGCGCTGGGGCGGGGCTGTCGGGCGGTGTTCTGGGGCGGTGTTCTGGGTCGGGGCTCTGGGTCGGGGCTCTGGTGCCGGATTCTGGTACGCGGTTCTGGACAGCTCAGGCGTCACGGCACCTGTAGCGCCGTGGGCCGAAGCGAGGGCTTCTGCTCAGTCGGACGAGAGGCTGTCCTCGCCGAGGGCGATATAGCCTGGCAGCGCCTGGATACGCTGGATCCAGGCACGAATGCCGGGGAAGGCGCCGAGATCGAAGCCGCCTTCATGAGCCACATGGGTGTAGGCGTACAGCGAGATGTCGGCGATGGTGGGGTGCTCGCCGACCAGAAAGGGCGTGGCCTCCAGTTGACGCTCCATGACGCCGAGCGCCTTGTAGCCGCCTTGCTGCTTGGCGTCGAATTCGGCCTGTCGGTCCTCCGGCAATCCCAGGTAGAGCGAGATGAAGCGCGCCACGGCGATGTAGGGCTCATGACTGTACTGTTCGAAGTATTGCCACTGCAGCACCTTGGCATGGCGGTAACGATCCTCGGGCAGCCACTCGCTGCCACTGGCCAGGTAGTGGAGGATCGCGTTGGATTCCGCCAGAAAGCGCCCATCATCCAGCTCGAGCAGGGGGATCTTGCCGTTGGGGTTGCGGCCCAAAAAGTCCTCTTCACGGGTGTCCCCGGCCAGGATGTCGATGCCTATCCACACCATGCGAATGTCCAGCAGCGATGCCAGCAACTTGATCTTGTAGCAGTTTCCCGAGCGCGTATCGCCGTAGAGATTCATGGAGGTGTCCCTTGATACATGGATGATGCGTCTATGGTGTCACTATTGCGGGAGGTGGGAAGGTCGCCAGCGCGATTCGGCACTGAGCGACGCTGCGGGAGTCGCCGTGGCATCCGGCAGCTTCTATCCTGTTCCAGGCGGTCAGGGCCGACCCGCACTGAAGGGTAGTCTAACCCGTGTAGCATGGAGCTACGTTCCTGGCGATAGCGGCCCGAACGTCGATAGCGGCAAGAGCGTTGAGAGGGGCAAGAGCGTCTAGCTGACCTCGCAGCAACGCTGGCCCGACTCGAAGTCAAGGATGTCCCGGAGGTAAGGCAATGGATGACAGGCGTGCCGCAAGGTGGCCAGCACGATTGCTTGGCCTGTTGGTGCTGGCGACAGCGCTGGTTGCTCTGGCCGCCGGGGGCTACCTGCTGGCGCTGGGGGGATCGGCCTATTACGTGCTGGCAGCGGGGGTGCTGGCGCTGACGGGATGGGGCCTGATGGCGCGATGGCGCCTGACCCCGGGACTTTACGCTGCACTGCTTGGTGCCACCCTTGGCTGGGCGCTGTGGGAGGTGGGGCTGGATGCCTGGCGCCTGCTGCCGCGACTGGGCCTGCCGGCCTTGCTGGGGTTGGTGCTGCTGTTGCCCTGGTTCTCCCGCGGTGCCTACGCCTGGTGCAGGCAGGGGCTGGGATTGATGGCGGTCTCGTCCCTGTCCTTGCTGCTGATACTGGGTTTTCTCCCTGTTGTCGATCCGTCCCTGTCTTCGCGTCCTGAGTCTTCTGTCGCCTCTGCGCCCGAGGGCGCGGCGAGACCCCAGGGTGAGCCCGCCACTGGCCTCGACGCGCTATGGCGCCTCGATCTGGAACAAGGTGCATCCGGCAACGGTGCATCCTTGTCTTCCTCTTTTCCCTTTTCCATCGCCGACGAGCGTCTGTTTGTCTGCACCTCGAGCGGCATCGAAGCCCGCTGGGTCGCCACCGGTGAGCGTCTTTGGTCGCGCCTGAACAGCGACGCAACGGGCAGCGAGGGCTACGTCGAGGCCCCGGGGCCCTGTCGCACGCTTGCCTATCACGATGCCGCTGAGCGAACGCAGGACATCGCCGAGGGCGTCTTTGCGCCGACCCCCGGGGAGGGCGAACCGGATCCCCTGGAAATGTCGGCGACCCATGAAGGTGCCGGAGAGGAGGGGATCGCGGAAAGTGATCTGGTCTGTCCGCGGCGGCTGTTTGTGGTCACCCGAGATTGGCGCTTGCTGGCGCTGGACGCCGACGCTGGCAGGCGCTGCGAAAGTTTCGGCACCGACGGCCAAGTCGAGCTGGCCGAAGTGAACGAGATGAGCACCGAGATGAGCAGCGGGATGAGCTCCGGCATGGGGGCTGACAACCCGGCAGGTGTTACTGACCTCCAGGTCACCTCGCGACTGGTCCTGCTCAGCGGGCCCGGCCCCGAGCTGGTGGCACTGGATATCGCCACCGGCGATCGCATCTGGCACTGGCGGCCTGAGGCGCCAGGTGCCGCCAGCCTTCGCATCGTCGCCGTCGATGAGGCCCAGGGCATGTTGATGGTGGCCACACCTGCTGCCTCTGGGGCCGAGCGCCGCCTGGACGGTGTCCGAGATGACAGTGAGGTGGGCCCGGAAGGCCGGGTGACGGCGCTGGAAGTCACCACCGGTGAACCGCGATGGACGCGAGCGCTGGATCTTGCCCCCATGCCTGGCGATGGGGCGATGCCGGTTTCGACGGCAGGCTCGATGGCTGGTTCGGCGGTCGGTGCGACAAGAGCCAGCAACGCTGCCCTGGTCAGCCTGGGCGATCGGCCCCCGGCTGCGGCAGTGGCGACGAGCGAGGGCCGGTTGCTGATGCTGGATATACCAAGCGGGGAGACCCTGGCGTCGCTCGACATCGGGCCACCATCGCCGCTGTCGGCAGAGCCCTGGCGAACCCCGCCCGCTGACCCGAAGGTATTGCATGAGCGCGACATGTGGGGACTGTCGCCGATGGACCAACTGCTTTGCCGTATTCGTCTGCGGGCCAGGGACAGCGCAGGCCCTGTCACCTTGCCGGCGCCGCTGGAGCGGCTGATCAGACCGACGCTACCGTTGGCGTCACGCCAGGTGGCGCTGATGCTCGCCCCGGATGGGCAAGCGCTCTACGCCAGCATCGGCGCCCATGGCGCCGACCCTCGTCTTTCCTGGCTATCCTGTCGCACACCTCCCTGGGGGGAACTGGTCAAGGTCGAGTTGTCCGTGCTTTCCGCTGTGCACGCCAGCGAGGGTAGCGATGCTAGCGATAGCTCGGCGATCGCCTGGCGACGCACCGTCGGTAACCTTGACGTTGCGCTGCCCCAGGAGTTGCGCTTGCCGTTCGAGCTTTCGCTGCCTGTCGGAACGGCGAACCTGTCGGCTCCGATAATGCTCGAGAACGGTGTTGGTGAAGCAGTGGTGGTCGTCGCGGAACAGACAAGGCCGGCCGCGCTCAACGCCTTCGCTCTCGATGATGGCCGGGCACTGTGGCGCCAGCGAATGGTCGAGGGGGCGCGGGGTACAAGCCAGCTCGCTCACCAGGACAGCAGCAAGGCGAACGTGGTGGCGCTTGTGCTGCCGCGAGGTGCAGCGTCTTCAGACCAGGTCGCCGAACTGGTGGTGTACGCCGCGCCCGAGACTTCCCCACAAAAGGGGGACGTTGAATGAGCGGGGCGGGCGTCGGTCCGGCCGCCCCCGACCATGGCTATGCTGAGAAACGACATTGCAGATTACGCAGGGGGCGCCCATGAGAACCATGTTGATTGTCGTCGTCGGGGTGGTCGTGGTCCTGGTGTTGCTGTGGCGCTGCCCCAAGCCGCGACAGCACACCGCCATGTGGATATTCAGCCTCGCCTGGCTGGCGATATGCGCCTGGAACCTGAGCGTCGGGCTGTCACACGGTTACGCCCTGGGTGAGGAGTTGCTGGTCCATGCGCTGCTCTACGGGATACCCGTGGGGCTTGGCTGGTGGCGGGTGTGCAGGGAGCCGTCCTCGATCTGACTGGCGCAGGCCAGAGGCCGGCGCTCTGTTCAGTCGCCGCGCGCCTTTTGTTTATAGTGGCCGGGGATCTTGACGCGCTCGCCATTGGGCAGCGTCTTGACGTGGGTGGGAACGTAGACTCGCTTGATGACACTCTTGGATGTCGCCATGACGGACCTCCTGCATGTTCCATGGAGAGGACCTCCGATAGTCCTCATCACTACCAGAGCCTGATGAGGTTGTAAATGAGAGCATATATCTTCTGTCAGCAAATCACATTTGACCTGCATCAAGGGAAACGACCATTACCAGCGCGGCGAGTGCGGGGCTAGACCGATGAGCGTCGGCGCCCCCTTGATCGAACATCGACACTATCCAGACCGAGTATTGAGTGACCGCCACGACTTTCAGCAGCTGCTGCTGGGTCGCAGCGGCATGGTGGAACTGGACGTTGGCGGACGTGGCCTGCGCGTAGGACCTGGCGTACTGGCTCCGGTCCCCAGCGGCGAGACCCACCACTATCTCGCGCCGGGGGCCAACGACATCCTGGTGCTTGACCTGCCGGTGGCCTGGTGCCACGCCCTGGGGGTGGAACGGATCTTCGAAAGCGAGCGGGCCAGGGGCTATCGCGCGCCCGCCAGCCTGGTCGAGATCGCGCCTACCTCGGGCGCCGGCGTCGAGACGCTTGCCCGCTGGCTGACCAGTCTGCAGCACGCGCTGGACGAAGGCCGCGGCAGGCCGCTTCCGGCGCCGCGTCTGCGCCTGCTCGAGCTGCTACCGAGGCTACGCGGTGAGCTGGCACACCCCTGGCGCATCAAGGAGATGGCGGCGCTGTGCCACCTGTCCGAGGCGGTCTTCGCCCGTCAGTTTCGTGAGCTGCTCGGGGTGCCGCCGGCGGTCTGGCTGCGGCGTGAGCGGCTGGCGCTGGCGCGACAGCTGCTGATCAACCGATCTCGTTGCGGCTCGGCCATGGCGCTCACCGAGGTTGCGCTGGCCTGCGGGTTTCACGACGCTGCCCACTTCTCCCGGGTCTTCCGTGAGGCCCACGGCGTTTCTCCCGGCGTCTGGCGGCGCCAGGCCCCTTGCGCCACCAACAACAGGTCAGAATCGTACAAGACCTAGTACGGGCGGCTGGCCCACACTCGAGACCTCGTTGCTCTGGAGGTCTTCATGCGCTCTTCCTCTTCTTCCTCTTCTTCCTCTTCCCGGGCGGGGACATCCGTAGACGCCGCCGATAGCTTGCGTCGACGCGCCACCTGGATCGGTGCCTCTACGGTGCTCAATTGGGCCATGCTGGCCCTCTTTACCCAGCTGTCGGGGCCCGTGCCTCCGTTTCTGCTCACCGCCCTGGCGTTCGGCGTGGCCTTTATGTGCTTTGTGGTCTATCAGTGCCTGCGCGGCGAGGCGGTGCTGGCGCCGATGCGTCAGCCGCCACTGGTCTGGGCGCTGGGCGTCGGTGGGCTGTTCGGCTACCACGCCCTCTATTTCATTGCCCAGCAGAACGCTCCGCCGGCCAACGCTGGCCTGATCAGTTATCTCTGGCCGCTGTTGATCGTGCTGTTTGTCGCTCTGCTACCCGGCGAACGACTGCGCGGGTTTCACGTGGTCGGCAGCCTGCTTGGTTTCGGCGGGGCGGCACTGCTGATCGGCGGTGACGTCGACGCCGGCGGCAGCCTCCTGGGCTACGCCGCCGCCTCCGCCTGTGCCTTCGTCTGGAGCGGCTATTCGGTGCTGTCCCGGGCCACCCGCACGGTGCCCACCGCCGCGGTGGGGGGCTTCTGTCTGGTCACCGCGATACTGGCGGCGGCGTGCCATCTGGCCTTCGAACCCGGTCGCTGGCCCCAGGGCAGTGACTGGTTCGGTGTCATCGCTCTTGGCCTGGGACCGGTGGGCAGCGCCTTCTTTACCTGGGATATCGGGGTCAAGCAGGGCGATCTACGGCTGCTGGGCCTGCTGGCCTACTTTACGCCGCTGCTGTCGACCCTGGTGCTGGTGGTGACAGGCTATGCCGCGCCTACCCCGTGGCTTGCCGGGGCGGCGGTGCTGATTACCCTGGGCATGCTGATCGGCAGCGGCTGGATTGGGCGTAGAAGGTCGTCCCGGGCGTCGGGCTGATGCCCAGTCAGGCCACTGTATCCTTGGGACAATAGGGAACCTCACGCGCGTCTTTCAGACTGGCCTCGGCGTTCGACAATAACGTCGGTCCTTAAGGAGGACGCCAGTCATGAAAGAACACGACTTCGAACTACGTTTTCGTCTGCCTCGAGGATTGAACCCCGAGGATCTGGCCGAGCGACTGTGTGATGACGGTTGCCGCGATGCCCTGGTCGGCAGGGCCCGCGATGATGAAATCGCGCTGCAGTTTTGCCGCGCGGCGGCTTGCTCCGGCGAGGCCATGCGCAGCGCGCTGCAGGATGTGATCCGGGTGGAGCCCAAGGCAAGGTTGCTGGTCAGCCGCTAGGGCTTGCCTGAAACGAGGGAGGCTTGTCTGCGACGTGGGGGACTTGTCTGCAACGTGGGAGGGCTTGTCCGAGAGGTGCCGTGGCACCTCGACGCTTCGCTCACAGCCTGAGCCTCGCCTGATGACGACGGTATGCACCGATGGCGCCGACAGGGCACTCGATACACGCAAGGCCCGGTGACGGGCCTTGCGCATTTTTATGCCAGTGAGGCCGTCGTCAATGACTCCTGACGCGATGGCGCGACAAGCGGGTAAAGCAGATCGGCGGGGTGCTGGCCGTGCTCATGCGGTCGGTATCGGGCTGCGCCCGCCAGCCGCGATAGAGCGCCCAGCGCTTCAAGGCGTCCAGGTTGAGGTGCGGGTGGTGCTCGTCGCGGGGATCGTACTCGGGGGAAGGAAAGGCGTGGGCCAGGTGGTCGTAGCGGGCCAGGGCGCGTTCGCCGCCGTGGGCGGCAAGGGCCCGGTCCAGGGCGGACTGCCAGGCGCGGGTGTCATGCTGCTGGGGTCTTCCATTGGAAACAGCCATGCTGTTGCCCTCCTGAAATCACGTCAGAACATTGGTGGTGTCGCCATTCCCTGGTGGGGTTGTCGTTGGGATGAAGAAAAGACGCCCGAGCCGTCAGGCCCGGGCGTCGTCTCGATTAATCCCAGCTCAGCGCGCCGCCGACCTGATACTCGGTGACGCGGGTCTCGAAGAAGTTCTTCTCCTTGCGCAGATCGATGATTTCGCTCATCCACGGGAAGGGGTTCTGGGCACCCGGGAACTGCTCCTTCAGGCCGATCTGGGCCAGGCGACGGTTGCAGATGAAGTGCAGGTACTCCTCCATGATCGCCGCGTTCATGCCCAGCACACCGCGGGGCATGGTGTCGCGGGCGTAGCTGATCTCGAGCTCGGTACCCTCGAGGATCATCTGGGTGACCTCGTCCTGGAACTCCGGCGTCCACAGCTGCGGGTTCTCGATCTTGATCTGGTTGATCATGTCGACACCGAAGTTCAGGTGCATCGACTCGTCGCGCAGGATGTACTGGAACTGCTCGGCCACGCCGGTCATCTTGTTGCGCCGGCCCATGGACAGGATCTGGCTGAAACCGCAGTAGAAAAAGATGCCTTCGGTGACGCAGTAGAAGGCGATCAGGTTACGCAGCAGTTCCTGGTCGGTCTCGACGGTGCCGGTCTGGAAGTCCGGACGCGCCAGCGACTGGGTGTGCTTGAGGCTCCAGGCGGACTTGGCGGCGACCGACGGGACCTCGCGGTACATGTTGAAGACTTCGCCCTCATCCATGCCCAGCGACTCGACGCAGTACTGGTAGGCGTGGGTATGGATCGCTTCCTCGAAGGCCTGGCGCAGCAGGTACTGGCGGCACTCCGGGTTGGTGATCAGGCGATACAGTGCCAGCACCAGGTTGTTGGCGACCAGCGAGTCGGCGGTAGAGAAGTAGCCCAGTGAACGTTCGACGATGCGGCGCTCGTCGGCGGTCAGGCCGTCGTTGCTCTTCCACAGCGCGATGTCCGCGTTCATGTTCACTTCCTGGGGCATCCAGTGGTTGGCACTGCCGTCCAGGTACTTCTGCCAGGCCCACTCGTACTTGAACGGCACCAGCTGGTTCAGGTCCGCACGGGCGTTGATCATCTTCTTGTCGTCGACCTCGATCCGGGCGGCGCCCATCTCGAGTTCCTCGAGGCCGGCGGCCACGTCGAGTTCTTCCAGGGACTTGCGCGCCCGGGCCATGCGGTCCTGGTCGGCGACCTGGTAGTTGCCGGCGCTTTCGCGCACCTCCTCCGTTGCCTCGGCCGCCGGGGCCGGGGTCGGCTCGGGTGCCTTCTTCGGCTCAGGTACTTCTGCGGTGGCGGTATCGTCCTCGTGGAACTCGTCCCAGTTCAGCATTGTTGCGGTCTCCCGATCATCTGATCGGCCGACGCGCCTGGCGTCGGCGTGGGGTTGTCTGGTGGCCCCGGCGGTGCCGGGGCGTGGTGTGCGGGCCTGGCCCGCACGTCCGTGGTAGCGTTGTCGCCGGTGTTACTGGCAGGCCTCGCAGCCCAGTTCGTCGATCTCGCCGGCGGACGGCGGACGCTGGCCACCCTTGCCCTTGAGGAAGTCGTCGATGCCGCGGGGCTCCTCGGCGGCGGGCGCCGGCGCCGGTGCGGCCGCCTGGGGGGCGGTGCCGTTGGAGACGGCGTTGAGCTTGCCGCGATCCACCGTGGACTTCTCCACCGAGGTGGCACCAAGGGCGCGCAGGTAATAGGTGGTCTTGAGGCCGCGGAACCAGGCCATGCGGTAGGTCACGTCGAGCTTCTTGCCAGACACGCCCTGGATGTAGAGGTTCAGCGACTGGGCCTGGTCGATCCACTTCTGGCGCCGCGCGGCGGCTTCGACCAGCCACTTGGGCTCGACCTCGAAGGCGGTGGCGTACTTGGCCTTGAGGTCGTCCGGGATGCGGTCGATGGGCTGGACGCTGCCGTCGTAGTACTTGAGGTCGTTGATCATGACCTCGTCCCACAGACCGCGTTCCTTGAGGTCGTTGACCATCCAGGAGTTGACCACGGTGAACTCGCCGGACAGGTTCGACTTCACGAACAGGTTCTGGTAAGTCGGCTCGATGGACTGGGTCACGCCGCAGATGTTCGAGATGGTCGCGGTGGGGGCGATGGCCATCACGTTGGAGTTGCGCATGCCCTGGTCGCGCACCTTGTCACGGATACGGTCCCAGTCCTGGGTCTGGCTGGTGTCGACCTCGATGTACTGCTCGCCACGCTCGGCCTTGAGCTTGTCGACCGAGTCGATCGGCAGCACGCCCTGGCTCCACAGCGAGCCCTCGAAGCTCTCGTAGCGTCCACGCTCTGCGGCCAGGTCGCTGGAGGCCTCGATGGCGTGGTAGCTGATCAGCTCCATGGAGCGGTCGGCGAAGGCCACCGCCTCGCCGCTGGCGTAGGCGATGCCCTGGGCGTACAGCGCGTCCTGGAAGCCCATCAGGCCCAGGCCCACCGGGCGGTGCTTGAAGTTGGAGTTGCGTGCCTGGGGCACCGCGTAATAGTTGATGTCGATAACGTTGTCGAGCATCCGCACCGCGGTGCGCACGGTCTTCTTGAGCTTGTCGTTGTCGAGCTCACCGTCGACCACGTGCTGCGCCAGGTTGATCGAGCCCAGGTTGCACACCGCGATCTCGTCGGGCGAGGTGTTGAGGGTGATCTCGGTGCACAGGTTGGAGCTGTGGACCACACCGGCGTGGCTCTGGGGGCTGCGGATGTTGCAGGCATCCTTGAAGGTGATCCAGGGATGGCCGGTCTCAAACAGCATCGACAGCATCTTGCGCCACAGGTCCTTGGCCTTGACCCGCTTGAACAGCTTGAGCTGACCGTTGCGGGTCATCTCCTCGTACTCGGCATAGCGCTTCTCGAAGGCCACGCCGTACAGGTCATGCAGGTCCGGGCAGGTGGACGGCGAGAACAGGGTCCACTCCTCATCATCGAACACCCGCTTCATGAACAGGTCGGGCACCCAGTTGGCGGTGTTCATGTCGTGGGTACGACGGCGGTCATCGCCGGTGTTCTTGCGCAGCTCGAGGAATTCCTCGACGTCCAGGTGCCAGGTCTCGAGGTAGGCACAGACGGCGCCCTTGCGCTTGCCGCCCTGGTTGACCGCGACGGCGGTGTCGTTGACCACCTTGAGGAAGGGGACCACACCCTGGGACTTGCCATTGGTGCCCTTGATGTAGGAGCCCAGTGCACGCACCGGGGTCCAGTCGTTGCCAAGACCGCCAGCCCACTTGGACAGCATGGCGTTATCGCGGATCGCGCCGTAGATGCTCTCGAGGTCATCCGGCACGGTGGTCAGGTAGCAGCTGGACAGCTGGCTGCGCACGGTGCCCGCGTTGAACAGGGTCGGGGTGGAGGCCATGTAGTCGAAGCTGGAGAGCAGCTCGTAGAACTCGATGGCCCGCGCCTCGCGGTCGTCCTCGTTCAGCGCAAGGCCCATGGCCACGCGCATGAACATCACCTGGGGCAGTTCGTAGCGCACGTCATCGCGGTGGATGAAGTAGCGGTCGTACAGGGTCTGCAGGCCCAGGTAGGTGAACTGGTTGTCGCGGCTGTGGTCGAGCGCTTCGCCCAGACGTTCCAGGTCGAAGTTGGCAAGCTCGGGGTCGAGCTGTTCGAACTCGATGCCACGCTCGACGTAGCGCACGAAGGCCGGCTTGTAGAGCCCGGCCATGTCGCCGTAGGTGGCGTCCTCGGCCACGTCGAGGAACGACAGCGCCTCGCGGCGCAGGTTGTCCTGCAGCAGACGAGCGGTGACGTAGGTGTAGTTCGGGTCCTTCTCGACCAGGGTGCGAGCGGTCATCATCAGCGCCTGGGACACGCCATCGATGGTCACGCCGTCGTACAGGTTCTTCAGCGAGTCCTGGACGATCTTGTTGGGGTCGACGTTCTCGAGCCCTTCACAGGCGTCGAACACCAGGGTCTCGATGCGCCCCAGGTCCAGCGGACGACGGCTGCCGTCGGCGGCGGTGACGTTGAGGGTCGGGTGCGGCTTCTCGATGCCGCTTTCCTCGCGGGCGCGGGCGTGTTCCTCGCGGTACAGCACGTAGGCGCGGGCGACCTTCTGTTCGCCGCTGCGCATCAGCGCCAGCTCGACCTGGTCCTGGATATCCTCGATGTGCACGGTGCCGCCGTCGGCCAGGCGACGGGCAAAGGTCTGCTCGATGGCCTCGGCGGATTCCTTGACGAAGTCACGGACCCGGCTCGAGGTGGCGGCATTGTCTCCCTCGACGGCGATGAATGCCTTGCTGATGGCCACGGCGATCTTGCCGGCGTCGAAGGGCACCACGTCCCCGGTGCGCTTGATCACACGCAACGTGTCGGGGGCGGTGACGGAGACGGACGGTCGGTCCGGGCTAGCGAGGGTATCCATGGCGCCGAGGCTCCCTATGAGGTAAAAAAAGTCGTGAAAACAGGCGTGACCAACTGCGAGAAAGAGGCAGTTGACAGGCTTCTGTGATATTGCTAGAGACACATGATGTGGTGTCCCTTGGGATATTCGGACACAAGATAGTGTGCTTCTCCCCCTTCATCAAGTGGATAAGTCTGTGGATGAGGTGTGGTCATCAAGGGGGCAACTAAGCGCAACCGGCGTGGACGCCGTGGTGGCGGCCTTGATGCGCATCAGGGCGAGGGCAGGCGACAGCGCAAAATTCGGGTATCCTTGTGTTATCGCGTGTGACATTGCTCAGCACCAGTCATTCGGCCAGGTTAGGTAATGCCCGGCATTCGCCAAAAGGAATGAGACCCCCTATGGAAGAACGTTCAGAGCAACGAGAACAGGATCACGTACTTATCATCGAAGATGATGAGCGTCTCGCTGGTCTGACGCGGGACTACCTCGAAGCCAACGGCTTCCGGGTGAGCCTGGAGGATGACGGCGGTCGTGGCGTCGATCGTATTCTGTCGCTGCAGCCGGATCTGGTGATTCTGGATCTGATGTTGCCGGGCGAGGATGGTCTGTCGATCTGTCGTCGTGTTCGCAGCGACTACGGCGGTCCGATCCTGATGCTGACTGCCCGTACCGACGACATGGACCAGGTCCTGGGGCTCGAGATGGGCGCCGACGATTATGTGCCGAAGCCGGTACAGCCGCGGGTACTGCTGGCACGCATGCGTGCCCTGCTGCGTCGTCTCGACGGGGCCGAGGTCAGCGGCGAAAGCCGCTTGACGTTTCAGGACCTGGAGATCGACAACGCCACCCGAGAGGCCTGGCTCAAGGGCGAGCGTATCGATCTGACCAGCGCCGAGTTCGACCTCTTGTGGCTGTTGGCCAGCCACGCCGGCCGGGTGCTGACCCGCGAAGAAATCTTTTCCCAGTTGCGCGGCATCCGCTACGACGGCCAGGACCGCTCCATCGATGTGCGGGTGTCGCGGATTCGGCCCAAGATAGGCGATGACCCCCATCATCCGCACCGCATCAAGACGGTCAGGAGCAAGGGCTATCTGTTCGTGAAGGACAGCTGAACCCATGCGTCGCGCCCTGGCCGACAGTACCTTCCTGCGGGTCTACGTCATGCTGGCGGCGACCCTGGTGCTGGCGCTCGGCGTGGCGATGGTGGGCATGACGCTGATCGACAAGGTGCGCATCGAGCACTATCGCGAGCAGCTGGCCGAGGCACCCATGCACCTGTTGGCGACAATGATCGACAGCATGCCGCGGGGCGAGCGGCGCGAGTGGCTGGCCGAGAAGTCGGAGGTGCTGGACATGTCGATGTCGATCGTGCCCCTGTCGTCGCTTTCTCCAAGCTATTTCACCCGTCTTCGGCTGCAGCGTGGCGGCGTGCTGGTCGGGCGTGACAGCCCCCACGAGTGGCGCTTCTGGCGGCTGATGCCCGCCGGCGGCGCGGTGCTGCAGGTGTCGCTGTCCGGCATGTCGGAGCGCCAGCTGCGAGGCCTTACCCAGCTCAGCGGGGAGTGGCTCGCCAGTCTTCCGGCAGGCGAGCGCCAGGCGAGTATCGACAGCATGACTCGCGGCGACCTGCCGGTGGCGATCAGCCAGTCCCCTCCGGAGATCCTCGAGCCGCGTCAGCGCAACCGCCTGGCCGGTGGCGAGGTGATGATGCAGCTGCTGCCCGAACACTGGTCGGTGGTGCTGTTCATGCAGGTAACGCCGCCCGGCGAAGCCCCCTTCTGGCTCACGGTAGGGCCGATGGCCAGCTACGAGGCGTTGCCGCCGGCGCTGCTGGCGTCGATGCTGGTGCTGCTGA
>DJIP01000400.1:21015-25259 GCA_002433675.1 Halomonas halophila | reverse complement strand
CGCGGCCTGCCCGCCGACGACAGTGACTTCGAGATGACCGACGACGAGCTTGGCTTCCCCGCCTCACTGGAACAGGACGGCTGGGAGATCGACTACCGCGGCTGGAAGGATGTAAACGGCACCTGGCTACCCAACCGGCTGGTGATGACCTATGACGACCTGCGCGCCACCCTGGTGGTGAACCAGTGGCAACCACTGGAAGAGTAGTCGCGCTGGCTCCCGCCCCGGGTGGCGGGAGCCTGTCACCCGGGTAATAATGAAGCGCCATCGTTCTCTGCTCCCTATCGACGCGCTCCTTGCAGCAAGCTCCCTATAAAGAGAAGCAGCGAAAGCCCTATGGAGAGAAAGTCCTATAGAGAGAAGCAACGAGAGCCATCATCGATCCCAGGCGCCGCCCCCAGTCACCGAACGCCATCACTTCGGTCAGTGATCCCCAGGACAGCACCCTTTATAGACTCCCCCATGCCCGACACCTCTTTCTCTTCCGACGCCAGCGCGCAGCCGACCCTGACGCTGCCGGCGCCGGCCAAGCTCAATCGCATGCTGCACATCGTTGGCCGCCGCGACGACGGCTACCACGAGCTGCAGACGCTGTTCCAGTTCCTCGACCACGGTGACGATATCCACCTGCGCCTGCGCCAGGACGGGGAGATCACCCTGACAGACCGCCTCGAGGGGGTACCCCGCGAGGCCAATCTACTATGGCGGGCCGCCGACCTGCTCAAGCGCGAGACCGGCTGTGCGCTCGGTGCCGATCTTGGCGTCACCAAGCGCCTGCCCATGGGCGGTGGTCTGGGCGGTGGCAGCAGCGACGCCGCCAGCGTGCTGATCGGTCTGAATCAACTGTGGGGCCTGGGACTGACGACCCGACGCCTGGCCGAACTCGGCCTGACGCTGGGCGCCGATGTGCCGGTATTCGTCCACGGCCAGGCCGCCTGGGCGGAAGGTGTCGGCGAACGCCTTGTCGCGGTGACACTCGACACCCCCTGGTTCGTGGTCGTGCACCCGGGCGTGGCGGTCTCCACCCCGGCGGTGTTCACTGCGCCGGAATTGACACGAGACACCCCCGCCATTACCATGGCGCGCGCACTCAAGGGGGGAGCGTCAAGCTGGCGCAACGATTGCGAAGACACCGTCAGGCAAGCCTATGCTGAGGTGGCTCGTGCCCTGGACTGGCTCAACGCCCGGGCGCCGTCAATGTTGACGGGTACCGGCGCGTGCGTTTTTGCCCGTCTGGAGTCGGAGGCAGAGGCCGTCCAGTTGCTGGACGATGTCCGCAGCCAACAACCGACCTGGCACGCCTTCAAGGCCCTGGGCCTGAATCGATCGCCTCTCCTCGACGCCCTGCCCGCGTGAGGCAGGACGTATGCTGGGGTATAGCCAAGCGGTAAGGCAGCGGTTTTTGGTATCGCCATGCGGAGGTTCGAATCCTCCTACCCCAGCCAACTTCCTTCTGAGTCCTGGACTCACTCCCCCAGGCTCACACTGAAGACCCAACACAGCAAAGGTGGCTGCGCGTGTCAAAATTGATGGTTTTCGCCGGGAATGCCAACCCCGAACTCGCCCGTAAGGTCGCCGAGAGCCTGGACAGCCGACTGGGTAATGCCACGGTCGGCCAGTTCAGCGATGGCGAGGTCGCGGTCGAGATCAACGAGAACGTGCGCGGCAAGGATGTCTTTATCCTGCAGTCCACCTGTGCACCGACCAACGACAACCTGATGGAACTGATCCTGATGGTTGACGCCCTGCGCCGGGCCTCGGCCACCCGTATCACCGCGGTGGTGCCCTACTTCGGCTACGCCCGCCAGGATCGCCGCGTGCGTTCCGCCCGGGTGCCGATCTCGGCCAAGATCGTGGCCGACATGATGGTCAAGGCCGGCGTCGACCGGGTCATGACCATGGACCTGCATGCCGACCAGATCCAGGGCTTCTTCGACGTGCCCGTGGACAACGTCTACGGCTCGCCGATCCTGCTCGACGACATCGAGCGTCAGAACTACGACGATCTGGTCGTGGTCTCCCCCGATGTCGGCGGCGTGGTCCGCGCCCGCGCCATCGCCAAGCAGCTCAACGCTGACCTGGCGATCATCGACAAGCGTCGCCCCCAGGCCAACCAGGCCCAGGTGATGCACATCATCGGTGATATCCAGGACCGCACCTGCGTGGTGGTGGACGACATGATCGATACCGCCGGCACCCTGTGCAAGGCGGGCGAAGCGCTCAAGGAACACGGCGCCAAGCGCGTGGTCGCCTACGCCACCCACCCGATCCTGTCGGGCCCTGCGGTGGACAACATCTCCGAATCGGTGCTGGACGAAGTGGTGGTGGCCGACACCATCCCGCTGTCCGACACCGCGCGTCGCAGCGGACGTATCCGCCAGCTCAGCGTGGCCGGCCTGATCGCCGAAGCGATCCGCCGCGTCAGCAACGAGGAATCCGTCAGCGCGATGTTCCACTAAGCGACATATCGCGCGGGAAACGCGCCCCGATCACCGGGGCATCTGGAACCACCGAGGTCTGGTCGCGGGCTCGGTGGCTTCCTTACTTTAGCCAAGAGGCAACTTCATGTCTGACTATAAACTTACCGCCAATGTTCGTAACGACCTGGGGAAAGGTGCGAGCCGCCGCCTGCGTCGTGCGAACCAGCAAGTCCCCGCCATCATCTACGGTGGCGAAAAGACGCCGCAGCCGATCGCCGTCGACAAGACTGCGTTCTACAAGGCGCTGGAAGACGAAGCCTTCTTCTCTTCCATCATCAACCTCGAAGTTGACGGCAAGTCCCAGCAGGTCGTGGTGCGTGATCTTCAGCGCCACCCGTACAAGCCGCTGGTGACCCACGCCGACTTCCTGCGCGTCGATGCGACTCACGAGATCACCATGCGCGTTCCGCTGCACGTGGTCGGTCAGGACGAGTCCAAGGCCATCAAGGAGCAGGACGGTGAACTGCACCAGCTGGCCAACGAAGTCGAGATCAGCTGCCTGCCGAAGGACCTGCCCGACTACCTCGAGGTCGACATCGCCGCCCTCGAGATCGGCAGCACCCTGCACCTGTCCGACCTCAAGGTCCCGGCTGGCGTGACCCTCGTCGAGCTGAGCCACGGTGAAGAGCACGACCAGGCCATCGTCAACGTGACCAAGGCCAAGGTCATGCAGTCCGAGGAAGAAATCGCCGAGGAAGAAGCCGCCGCCACCGAGGCCAGCGAAGAAGCTGCCGAGGAAGCGAAGGACGAAGGCGAAGAAGGCGACAAGGAGTAATCCTTTCCCCGCCGGATTCAAGGGCCACTGCGGTGGCCCTTTTCGTTTCCGAGGGCTTTGCCCATGGCCTCGTCGCCAAGGCCCTGAGCAAAGCGCTTGCCCCGCACCGCTGACCGGAGAGACCACCATGACAAGGATCAAGGCACTGATCGGCCTTGCCAACCCTGGCACCCAGTACGAGGCGACGCGCCACAACGCCGGCGCCTGGCTGGTGGAGGAAGTCGCGCGTCAGTCCGGCGCCGAGCTGCGCCCGGAGAAGAAGTTTCTCGGCCTCTACGCCAAGGCGTTCGTCGAAGGCAGCGACCTGCACCTGCTGGTGCCGACCACCTACATGAACCGCTCCGGTGCCTCGGTGGCGGCGCTGGCCAACTTCTTCAAGCTGGCCCCCAACGAGATGCTCATCGCCCACGACGAGCTCGACCTGCCCCCCGGCAGCGCGCGCTACAAGCAGGGTGGCGGGCACGGCGGCCACAATGGTCTGCGCGACATCATCAGTGCCCTGGGCAACGACAAGTCCTTCCATCGTGCGCGTATCGGCATCGGCCATCCCGGCAGTGCCAATCTGGTCACCAATTACGTGCTGGGCCGTCCCGGCAAGACCGAGCGCGAGGCCATCGACGGCGCCCTGATCGAGTGCCTGGCGACATTGCCCCAGGCGCTATCCGGCGACTGGGCCAAGGCCATGAACCGCCTGCATAGCCACTCTGCCTGACCCGGCAGGCGCCAACAGGGGCATCTGGCGGTTGCACCGCCCGGGGTGTCCCCGCCTGGCCCGACGTCATACACTGTGCGCCGACTTCTTTCACTTCACGCCTTCAGGAACCACCCATGGGATTCAACTGCGGCATCGTTGGTCTGCCCAACGTCGGCAAGTCCACCCTCTTCAACGCCCTGACCAAGTCCGGCATCGACGCCGAGAACTTCCCGTTCTGCACCATCGAGCCCAATGTCGGCATCGTCCCCATGCCGGACCCGCGCCTCGACAAGCT
>DJIP01000400.1:13458-20631 GCA_002433675.1 Halomonas halophila | reverse complement strand
GCCGGCCTGGTCGCCGGTGCCTCCAAGGGTGAAGGTCTCGGCAACCAGTTCCTCGCCAATATCCGCGAGACCCAGGCCATCGCCCACGTGGTGCGCTGCTTCGACAACGACAACGTCATCCACGTGGCCAACCAGGTCGACCCGGCGGCGGATATCGAGACCATCAACCTGGAGCTGGCCCTGGCCGACCTGGACACCGTGGAGAAGGCCATCCAGCGCCTGGTTCGCGTGGTCAAGGGCGGCGACAAGGACGCCATTGCCACCAAGGCGGTGCTCGACAAGATCCAGCCGCACCTGGCCGAAGGCCAGCCGCTGCGCAGCTTCGATCTGAGCGATGACGAGAAGAAGCAGATCAAGAGCTTCGGTTTTCTGACCCTGAAGCCGACCATGTACATCGCCAACGTCAACGAGGACGGCTTCGACAACAACCCCTACCTCGACGTGGTCAAGGGCATCGCCGAGGCCGAGGGCGCCGTGGTGGTTCCGGTGTGCAACCAGCTGGAAGCCGAGATCGCCGAGCTCGACGACGAGGAGCGCGAGATGTTCCTGGCCGAGATGGGCATGGAAGAGCCTGGCCTCGACCGGGTGATCCGCGCCGGCTACGCCCTGCTGGGTCTGCAGACCTACTTCACCGCAGGGGTCAAGGAAGTGCGTGCCTGGACCGTCAAGGTCGGCGCCACCGCCCCGGAAGGCGCCGGTGTCATCCACACCGACTTCCAGAAGGGCTTCATCCGCGCCGAAGTCGTGGCCTATGACGACTTCGTCAGCCTGAACGGCGAACAGGGAGCCAAGGACGCCGGCAAGTGGCGCCTGGAAGGCAAGGACTACGTGCTCAAGGACGGCGACGTGGTGCACTTCCGCTTCAACGTCTGACGCTCGGCGCAGCGGCTGGCGTAACATCACGTTTCCTTTGTCAACACCGAGGCATGCCTCGGTGTTGTCGTTTACATGCCAGACACATGCGGCAACTCTATCGTAAAGAGGTTATATTCGAGAGATGTCATCAAGCGCGGGAACAAAAGCGTGACACTCTCGAATGAAGCACCACCGCTCAAGGCAACGGCGCCTGAGCTATGGATAGCGGATGGCCCCGTCATCGGTGGCAAGCTGCTGCCCTATCCGACACGCATGGTGGTAGTACGCCTGAGCGGCGGCCGGCTGTGGGTCCACAGCCCCGTTCCGCTGACCGAGCCACTGCGTGACGCCCTCGACGAGTTGGGCCAGGTACACTTTCTGATCGCCCCCAACCATTGTCACCACCTGTTCATGCGCGAATGGCAGATGGCCTACCCGATGGCTCGCAGTTTCGGCACCCGGGAAGTCATCGCCAAGCGCGGCGACCTGGTGTTCGAAAGCACCCTGGATGGCACTCCCAACCGCTACTGGGGTGACGATATCGACCAGTGCCTGTTCACCGGCTCATCGCGCATGCAGGAAGCGGTGTTTCTGCATCGTTCCAGCCGCAGCCTGATCGTCGCCGACCTGATCGGCAATCTCCCCCCCGCTTCCCTGACGCCCTGGCAGCGTCGACTGGCCAGGCTCTCGGGCATCCTGGCACCTGACGGCAGGATGCCGCTGGAGTGGCGACTGAGCTTCCTCGGCCGACGCTACCTGGCGAGTGAACATCTACGCACCCTGCTCTCCTGGCGCCCCGCTCGGATCATCATGGCCCACGGCGAGATCATCGAGAATGAGGCCAGCGACTTTCTCGCCCGCGCTTTTCGCTGGTTGAAGGAGTAAGGGCCAAGCATGGCGCTGTTTGCATACAGTGCATAATGTTTGTATAACATTGAGGCAGGTTCTGAACGCAAGGGATCTGCGCTCATGCTTGGTTCACCTCGGCTACTGCTGATCGGCTACCTGATGGCAGTAGGCCTGCTCGGCATCTTTTGGCTACCGACATCCCCGCAGCAACTCTGGTGGTGGCTACCGCTGGCGGCGCTGGGAGTGGTCGGCGTGCTGGACCTGCGCTCCAACCACAACGTGCTGCGCAACTACCCCATCGTCGGCCATCTGCGCTACATGATGGAGTTTCTGCGTCCGGAACTGCGCCAGTACTTTTTCGAATCGGAGACCAGCGGCCGGCCGTTCAATCGCGAACAGCGCCAGATCATCGGCGCCCGGGCCGAAGGGGGAAGCGACACCGCCCCCTTCGGCACCCGCCAGGACGTGCTGCGCCAGGGGCGCCGGCAGATTGCCCACGCCATGATCCCCACTCGCGTCGACCCGCAGCAAGCTTGGGTGACCATCGGTGGTCCCCAGTGCTACCGCCCCTACCGCTCTTCGCGGCTCAATATCTCCGCCATGAGCTTCGGTGCCCTGTCAGGGCGGGCCATCACCGCCCTCAATCTGGGGGCCAGGCGCGGAGGCTTTGCCCAGGACACCGGCGAGGGCGCCATCAGTCCTTATCACCAGCGGCACGGCGGTGACCTGATCTGGCAGATCGCCAGCGGCTACTTTGGCTGCCGCGACCAGGCGGGGCGCTTCGACCCCGAAGCGTTCAGCGCCAAGGCACGCGAGGATCAGGTCAAGATGATCGAGATCAAGCTGTCCCAGGGCGCCAAACCGGGACACGGCGGCATGCTCCCCGGCTCCAAGGTCGACCAGGAGATCGCCGAGACACGCCAGGTCCCGGTGGGGGAAGACTGCTATTCGCCGGCGGCCCATCCGGAATTTTCCACCCCGCTGGAACTGATGCACTTCATCCAACGCCTGCGCGATCTGAGCGGAGGCAAGCCGGTGGGCATCAAGCTGTGCCTGGGCCACACCCAGGACATGCTGGCGATGTGCAAGGCCATGCTGGCAAGCGGTATCCAGCCGGATTTCATCACCGTGGACGGCGCCGAAGGCGGCACTGGCGCAGGGCCGGCGGAGTACGCCGACCACGTGGGCCGCTATATCGATGAAGCGCTGCCGATCGTCGACGCCTGTCTCAAGGGGATCGGCAAACGCGACGAAGTCAGCGTGATCGCCAGCGGCAAGGTGGCGCTTGCCATCGATATGGTCGAGAAGTTCGCGCTGGGCGCCGACGTCTGCAACGCCGCGCGCCCGTTCATGTTTACCCTGGGTTGCATCCAGGCCCAGCGTTGCCACACCAACACCTGCCCCACCGGGGTGGCGACCCAGGATCCGGCCCGCAGTCGCTCCATCGATGTCGACAGCAAGGCCGACAACGTCAAACGCTTCCACCGGGCGACCCTGGACGCCTGCCTCGACATGATCGGCACCATGGGCCTGTCTGGCCCGGGCGAACTGCGCCCTGAGCACCTGCTCGAGGGACCGGCCACCGCCACTCGGGTATGGCAGGTCGACAGCCTGGAGGTCGGCGCCTTGCTCGACCACCAGAGAGCACGACAACTCCCCGCCTACTGGCGAGACGACTGGCTTGAAGCCAGTCCCCATCTCTTCTTGCGTGGACCGGGAGGCTCGCAACAGGACCGCGACCACAGGACGGCCCCCGGCCCTCATCGAGACGGCGGCGAAGGAGACCGCCATCATCCGCCAAAGGAGGTGCAACGATGATCGTACGTAGTCACAAGGACGCGGAGAAGTCAGCCGTAGAGGACGACAAGTGGATCAGCCGGCGCTACACCCTGCGCAAGGACGGCATGGGGCATTCGGTCCACGAGACCTACATCAAGCCCGGCCAGGAACTCCACATGTGGTACAAGAACCACACCGAGACGGTCCTGTGCATCGACGGCGAGGGCCAGATCGAGGACCTGACCGAGGGCGGCAAGTGGGACCTCAAGCCCGGTGTGCTCTACGCCCTCGACAAGCACCAGCAGCATATCCTGTCGAGCGAAAAGGGCATGACCGTGATCTGCACCTTCTCCCCGGCCCTGGTCGGCCCCGAGACCCACGATGAACAGGGCTCCTATCCCCTGCTCGACGACGACGGCAGCGTGCTCAAGCGCTAAGCCGACACCGGGGCGACCCCAAGCGCAGGGCGGCGTTGGAGGCAGACGGCAAGACCTATCGAAAGTCCCGCGAGGGCACGCCGAGTTCGGCCCACAAGCCGCTCAAGTCCTCGAGCCGTCCGGCGATCACGTGAATCACGCTGCCCTCGCGCTCCAGATGGCCGGTGACCTTCAACAACCGGGCGTTCAACAGCGCCTGGCGCTGGGCCTTGGCGGTGTCCTTCCACACCACCACATTGACGTTGCCGGTTTCGTCTTCCAGGGTCACGAAGGTCACCCCGGAGGCGGTGCCCGGTCGCTGGCGGGTGGTCACCAGTCCCGCCACCTGGACCAGATGGCCGTGGGCATGCTCGGCAAGCTCAGTCGCCTTGAGGCAACGCGCCAGTCCTTGTCGCCCCGTCGCGGCCTGCTCGCGCAGCAACGCCATGGGATGGCGGGCAAGGCTCAGCCCCAGGTGGCGATAGTCCTCCTCGAGGTCGGACTGCTCGCTGGGGGGCGCCAGCTCTGGGGTGGTGCCGTCGATGATATCGGTCTCGCCCAGCGCCAGCGCTGGATCCGGCGCCAGCAGGTTCCAGCGCGCCTGGTAGCGATGGCCGCCGAGACTCGACAGCGCCCCGGCCGCCGCCAGCGCCTCCCACTCGCGGGCCGACATCGGCGCACGACGCCGGGCCTCGGCGACGCTGGCATAGCCCTCGGCCGGTCGCCCGTCCAGCAGGCTGTCGATGGCACCACGCCCCAGTCCCTTGACCAGACGAAAGCCCAGACGCAGGGCGCCGTCTGGCTCCAGGGTGGCGTCCCAGTGGCTTGCATTGAGATCCACCGTACGCACCTCAACGCCATGACGACGGGCATCCTGTACCAGCTGTGACGGGCTATAGAAGCCCATCGGCTGGCTATTGAGCAGGCCGCAGCAGAAGGCCGCGGGATGGTGATACTTGAGCCAGGCCGAGACGTACACCAGGTGGGCAAAGCTCGCCGCGTGGGACTCGGGAAATCCGTACTGGCCAAAGCCCTCGATCTGGCGGCAGATGGCAGCGGCAAACTCATCGCTGTAGCCCCTGGCTCGAAGGCCGGCGGTCAGCCGCTGCTGGTGTTCGGCGATGGTGCCGGCCCGTCGCCAAGCCGCCATGGCTCGCCGCAACTGGTCGGCCTCGCCACCGGAATAGCCTGCCGCCACCATGGCCAGCTTGATCACCTGCTCCTGGAAGATCGGTACCCCCAGGGTACGCTCGAGCACGCCCCTGACCTCGTCGCTGGGATAGCTGACTTCCTCGATGCCGTCGCGCCGCCGCAGGTAGGGATGCACCATGTCACCCTGGATCGGCCCCGGACGCACGATGGCGATCTCGATTACCAGGTCGTAGTAGTTGCGGGGCTTCAAGCGCGGCAGCATGTTCATCTGGGCACGGCTCTCCACCTGGAAGACGCCGACGCTGTCCCCGCGACTGAGCATGGTGTAGACCTCGGGATCATCCCGGGGCACCCGGGACATCGCCATGGCCTGATGCTCGCCCTCGCTCTCGCCCTCGCTCTCGCCCTCGCTCTCATAGCAGCGCTTGTTGTCGCCCCGTTGTTCGCCCTCGTCAGACAGCAGGGCCAGGGTCTTGCGAATGGCGGTCAGCATGCCCAGCGCCAGCACGTCGACCTTGAGCAGCCCCAGGCTTTCCAGGTCGTCCTTGTTCCACTGGATCAGAGTGCGCCCCTCCATCGCGGCGTTCTCCACCGGCACCAGCTCGTGCAGCGGCCCGCGCGAGATCACGAAGCCCCCCACGTGCTGGGACAGGTGGCGGGGAAAGCCCAATAGCTGCTCCACCAGTTCGACCAGATGGCGCAGCAGTTCCGGGACCACCGGAGTGGTGGCGTCTGCACCCTGCCCGCCCCTTAGCCCAGCCCCTTGCTCTACCGTTGCTCCCGTACCTACCGTCTCCCCCAGGGTCTGCTTGAGCGCCTCGAGCCAGGCGCCCTCACCCTCGCGTCGATCCAGTCGACTGGCGAGCCAGGCCAGATAGCCCGGTTGCAGCCCCAGCGCCCGCCCCACGTCCTTCAGCGCGCTTCGGGGGCGGTAGCTGATCACGGTGGCGGCAAGCCCGGCCCGCTCGCGACCGTAGCGCCGATAGATGTACTGGATCACCTCCTCACGACGCTCGTGCTCGAAGTCCACGTCGATATCCGGTGGCTCGTCGCGCTCCTCGGAAATGAAGCGTTCGAACAGCAGCTGCACCTGGCGGGGGTCCACCTCGGTGATGAACAGGCAGTAACAGACCACCGAATTGGCCGCCGAGCCACGCCCCTGACACAGGATGCCCTGGCGTCGGGCGAAGGCGACGATGTCCTCGATGGTCAGAAAGAACGGCTCGTAGGCCATCCTGGCGATCAGCTCAAGCTCGCGGGCGATCTGCTCGGCGATATCCGAAGGCGTACCCTCCGGGAAGCGCAGCCGCTCGCCCTGGCGCACCTTGTGCGCCAGCCAGGACGACGGCGTATGGCCGTCGGGGACCAGTTCCTCGGGGTACTCGTAGCGCAGCTCACCGGGGTCGAAGCGACAGCGCTCGGCGATACGCAGGCTTTGTTCGAGCAGCGCAGGCGCGAAACACTGCGCCAACCGCGACAGCGGCCGCAAGCAGCGCTCGGCGTTGGGCTCGAGCAGAAAACCGGCGCGCTGCACACTGGTACGATGCCGAAGTGCGGTCAGCACATCCTGCAACCGCTTGCGGCTCGCCTGGTGCATCAAGACGCCGCCGCTGGCGACCAGCGGCAGGCCGGCGGCGCTGGCCAGCGCTATCCTCGTCGCCAGTCGCTCCTCCTCGCTTGCCTGGAAGTGGCGCTGGACCATCACCCAGCAGCGCCCGCCGAAGCGTTCCCTAAGCCAGTCCATTCTCGACCGGGTCTGGACGTCGTCGCTGCCCGGCAGGTACAGCAGCAGGCAGTCCTCGAGCGCCTCCAGGTCCTCCCAGTCGAGACGATAGCTGCCCTTGGGCGCACGGCGCCGACCCAAGGTGATCAGCCGGCACAGGCTGGCGTAGCCGCTGCGGTTCTCGGCCAGCACGACCACGACCTCATCGGCCAGGCGAAACTCGGCACCGACGATCAGCGCGATCCGGTGGTCTCGGGCGGCCTCCCAGGCGCGCACGATGCCGGCCACCGAGCACTCGTCGGTGATCGCCAGGGCGCGATAGCCAAGCTCGGCGGCGCGGGCGACCAGCTCATGGGGGTGAGACGCGCCCTTGAGAAAGGTGAAGTTGGACAGGCAATG
>DJIP01000400.1:0-13077 GCA_002433675.1 Halomonas halophila | reverse complement strand
AACCAGCCATGCAACCACCATTGCGACTCGGCGTCGCGAAAGACCCAGCCGTGGCGGCCGTCCGGCCAGCAGGCCACGTGATAGTCGCGTCGCGCGGGGGCTTCGTCCCACCAGCCGCTGGCCAGTCGCTCGGGCCCGGCGACCCAGACCAGACGCTCGAGCGTTGCCGGCGTCAGTGGCTCGGGGTGTTCCAGCAGCCAGGCCGGATGGTTGGCGCTCTGGGCTTCAGGTGCGGACCTGCGGGCGGTCCCCGGCTGCGCTACCAAGCGGGAGGCCCGTTCGGGGCGATGGTCCTCCAGTGCCATGGGCTGCAGTACCGCACCATCGCCGAGACGAGAACGCAGCCGACTGAACAGCGCCTCGGGGGAATCACTGGGTGGAGGCGCCTGGAACAGGTCCGTTGCCACCGCCTGCAGGCTACACACCTCTCTGACCTCAAGTCGCAGGCGCAGCACCGGCGCGTCCAGCACCACAGATTCCAGGCGCAACCGGCACAGCTCGAGCCAGGCCTCTGCCGCCTGCTCGCCCCCGGCGTGCCCCACGCTCAGGTGCTGGGCCCCTTCCCGGTGATAGAGCGTCAACATCAACGACAGCGCCTTGACGCAACGCACCTTGAGAAACCCCTCGAGTTCAGCCAGCAGGCGCCTCAGGGGAAACACGATGCCGGCGGCCAGCTCGATCTCATGGACCAGTTCCAGCTCACGATCGAAGCGCGGTGGCGGCGCGAATACCGGCGGGGGATCGGCGACCTCGCCAGTCATGCGCTGAAGGTAGCGCCGCAGGTCTGTCCCCAGGCGCGAGGCCAGCGAGGCAGGCGTCAGCACAAGCAGGTCGTCGAGGTGCGTAAACCCGAGTCCCTTGAGGCGCGACTGCTGGCGTGCGGACAGCCCCAGCCGGTCAAGGGCAAGCCTGCCGAGCCTGGCCATATGCGCTGCCTCGCCCTGGCCGCAATAGCCCCCCGTCCGGGCCAGCAGACAGGCGGCCAGCGGGGTGTGCCCAGTGGCGCTGGACACCTCAAGCTCCAGGGTCGCCAATTCTTCATGCAGACGACGCCACAGTCCCTCGAGTCCGCCGAAGTAGTCGAGCATCGAGGCGATTTCCATCACCACCCCCCAGGACGCGGCGTTTTCCCCGGTCGGCTCGAGACTGACCCGGGCGCTGAAGCGGGCACACCACAGCGCCAGCCCTTCAAGGCGACGCCGGCTCACGTCAGGGTCGGGCGTCAACAGACGGATACCAGGTTCCAGACACAGTGCGGCATTGATCGTCATGCCAGGCCGGACACCGGCCTGCCAGGCCCTGGCCGAGACCAGGGCGATACGCTCCCCGTCCTCGCACAGCAACGCGAGGGGTCCGTCATCGCCGGCGCTCAGCACCTCAAGCCCAAGCTGCGGACAGTGAAGACATAGCCACAGCCCCTTCATGATCGCCCCACACCCTTGCGCTCGGAGACGAGCAACACGGGGCGGGATCGACGTTCCCCACTGGGTGAGCACGGCGGCGAGGTCGGCCGCGGGCACGGGGGCGACAGCCTAGAGTCGGCCAGGGTGATATCGATGGCCCTGGCCGGCATGGCCCCCTTGCGCTTGAAGGCATGCACCTTGATGCGACTCGACAAGGGCGCAGCCCCGTCACCGGCCGTCTGGTCGGGAGTGGACAGCCGCAGTCGCCAGGGTGCCGCCGACCCCTGCTCGGCGAAGTCGGCCGGTCGCATCAGCGCGCCATAGCCGCCCCCTGCCGCGACGGCGAGCTGCAGCCGCCGCAACCATTGCCCCTGCACCGCTGCAAACCAGCCCAGCACCAGATCGCAACAGCCGCTCTTCAAGGCCTGCTCCATGGCCCACAGCCGCTGCCTGGGATGACGGGTACGCACGATGACAAGACGCGACAGATCCAGGCCCGCCGCTGCCAGGGCCGCCGCATGAGGCTGCCAGGGTGGGTCGAACCACACCACGCGCTCACAGCGGTGCATCAGCGGAAGCAACAGACGAACCTCACCGCAACCCGCTCGATCCAGCAGCAGTTCCAGCAGCTCTCCCCGGGGCCAGCCACCGCCGAGCACCTCGTCCAGGGCCTCGACACCGGTGGATATCCCGCGCCCCGGCCCGCCCCCCGGCTGATCACGATGCCACTGTCGCCGCGCCCGCCAGACGCTGCCTCGCTGCATCAACCGCGAGAGATCATCGCTAGCGTTGTCACGGGCCTGGTTATCTGCTGCCTTCATCGCTCCTCTCCCGCTCTCCTGACCTGCTCTCTCGGCCTGATCTGCTGACCTGCACTCCAGGCCCGCTCGCCTGGCTCAGGGTTCAGGCTCAGGGTTCAGGCCCACGCCCTGGCCTTGCCACCAGGACGCTGACATATCTACTACTGTTATTTTATACAGTATTCGTCCAATGCCAAGTCAGCAATGCAGCGCCAGGACAATCTGACGATGGGTAAGGAAATCGTCACATCCGCTCACACCAGCACAGAAGCGCCACAGGAGCACCTCAGGGCAGGGGTATGGTGGTCGTAGAAGGTTGTCACAGCTCAAGTTTGGCTCGCGATAGCTGTGAAATAGTCAGGCAGATCTTTTCTTCACCGCTGGACGTCATGACCATTCACATCCCCACGACACCGCCAAGCACGCTAGAGACCCCGGTAGAGATCCGGGTCCGCGGCTGTGTGCAGGGTGTGGGGTTTCGTCCGACGGTATGGCAACTGGCCAACCGGCTAGCGCTGGTCGGTGAGGTGCTCAACGACGGTGAAGGCGTGCTGATCCGGGCAACCGGCCCCAGTGAACGCCTCGAGAGCCTGATCGAACAACTCAAGCGCGACCCGCCCCCACTGGCACAGATCACCGACATCGAGATTCGCTCGGGCCTGGCGCCGCTGAACCGAGATGGCTTCACCATCGCCGACAGCCACCCGGGGGCAACACGTACCGATATCGCCGTGGACGCCGCCATCTGCGCGGCATGCACAGAAGAGATACTGAGCCAGCACCAGCGACGCGCCGGCTATGCCCTGACCAACTGCACCCACTGTGGCCCGCGTCTGTCGATCATTCGTGACATGCCCTACGATCGGGCGGCCACCACCATGGCCGACTTTGCGCTATGCGAGTGCTGTCGCGCCGAATACCAGGACCCCGGCGATCGCCGCTTCCACGCCGAACCCATCGCCTGCCCGGCCTGCGGCCCTCGGGTGCGTCTGGTGGCACTGGACGGCGGGCCCTGGCTGGCGGGCGAAGACGCCATCGAGACTCGCGCAGAATCTTCGCTCGAGGCTCCCATCGACGAAGCCGCGGCATTGATCCGCCAGGGCCAGATCCTCGCCATCAAGGGGCTCGGCGGCTACCAGCTTGCCTGCGACGCCACCAGCACCGAGGCGGTCGAGCGCCTGCGACGACTCAAGCGCCGCCCCACCCGGCCGCTGGCGTTGATGGTCAGAGACCTGGAGATGATCAGGCGCTACTGCCGGCTCGATGATCTTGAACAACAGGCACTCTGCTCAGCCGCCGCGCCCATCGTGCTACTGGAGCGTCGCCGCGACGAGGCCACAGGACGGCCGCTCGCCGAGGCCCTGGCCCCGGGGCTCGACCGGCTCGGCGTGATGCTGCCTTCGACCCCCTTGCACGTGCTGCTGTGCCAGCGGCTGCCCTTTCCCATCGTGATGACCAGCGGCAATGTCTCGGGCGAGCCCCAGCTGATCGACGATGACCAACTGGGTGACCGCCTGTCGACGATCGCCAGTCATGCCCTGACCCACGACCGCGCCATCGCCCGGCGTATCGACGACAGCCTGGTACAGCTGGCCGCCGGCAAGGTGCGCATGCTGCGTCGTGCCAGGGGCTATGCTCCTGCACCATTGCCGCTACCGCCTGGCTTCGAGGACATCTCGCCGGGGCTTGCCCTGGGACCGCAGCAAAAGGCCACCTTCTGCCTGGTGGATAGCCAGCGCGCGATCCTGTCCCCTCATCAGGGTGACCTGGACGACGCCACCACCCTCGACGACTACGAACGCAACCTCGACGACTTCCTGGCGCTGTACGACCACCGTCCCGCCTGGCTGGCCTGCGACACTCACCCGGACTACCGCACCAGCGCCATGGCTCGACGGATGGCCGATGACGCCGACCTGCCACTCGATGCCATTGGTCACCACCACGCCCATATCGCCGCCTGTCTGGCCGACAACGGCTACCCTCGCGACGCAGCCCCGGTACTAGGAATTGCCCTGGACGGCCTGGGCCTTGGCGAGGATGGCAGCCTGTGGGGTGGCGAATTCCTGCTGGCGGACTATCGCCACTGCCAACGGCTGGGTTCGCTCAAGTCCGTCGCCATGCCGGGGGCCGGCGCCGCCTCCCGCGAGCCCTGGCGCAACCTGCTGGCTCAGCTCATCACCGGTCCCGGCCTTGCCGCCCTAACGCAGCGCCACCCGAGCCTTGGCGTGCTCAAGCGGCTGAACCAGAAGCCGATCGACACTCTTACGGGGATGATCGAGGCCGGACTCAACAGCCCCCTCGCCTCTTCCTGCGGGCGCCTGTTCGACGCCGTCGCCGCCGCCCTGGAGCTGTGCTTCGATCACCAGCATCACGAAGGCGAAGCGGCCATGGCCCTGGAAGCCCTGGCCGCCCGCGCGCTGAAGTCGCCCCAGTCACGCTCGTCTGGCGCCATTACCCCCTATCCCTTTGCCCTTCACAGGACGCAGGACGGCCACCGGATCCTCGATCCGGCACCGATGTGGACGGCGCTGTTTGACGACCTGGCCGACGGCAAGGACACCCCGCTGATCGCGGCGCGCTTTCATCTGGGACTGGCCCAGGGACTTGGCGAGGTCGTCGGCGACATGCTGGACGACGCTCTTGACGACAATGCCCGGCGACTTTCCAACACGCGCAACGTCGAGGCCGTCGCGCTGAGCGGCGGCTGCTTTCACAACCGCACCCTGCTGGAACTGACGCTTGAACAGCTCGCGCCACTGCCGGTTCGGGTGCTGACCCAGCGTCAGGTGCCAGCCAACGACGGCGGCATCGCCCTGGGCCAGGCACTGATCGCCGCGGCGCGGCGTCATCCGCGGGCCTCCGACCTGGCGTCGGACGGTCCGACCTCGGCAATTTCAACGACCTCGACGACCTCGTCAGCACCCACCACCGCCACTGTCATTACCGCCACCACGGCATCCAATAACGCACAGGAGACCGGCCATGTGTCTGGGAATTCCAGGACAGATCATTTCCCTCGATGACGCCGACGCGCGGCTCGCCACGGTGGACGTGAGCGGGGTCCGACGCCAGATCAACATCGCCTGCATCGTCGATGACGACCACCCGCCCGAGCGCTGCGTCGGTGACTGGGTACTGGTCCACGTGGGCTTCGCCCTGAACCGTATCGACGCCGAGGCTGCGGCGCGCACCCTCGAGCTGCTGGACGAACTGGGCGATACCCACGAGTTCGACGCTCTGACCTTGAACGGCGACCAGGAGGTCTCTTCATGAAATTCATCGACGAATTCCGCGATCACGCCCGCGCCCGGCAGATCCTCGAACACATCACCACCCTGGTCGCCCGCCTGGCCGAGCAGCGGGGAGGCCCGGTGCGCATCATGGAGGTCTGTGGCGGCCACACCCACGCGATCTTCCACTATGGGCTGGAGGCCATGCTGCCGCCGGAACTGGAGCTGATTCACGGCCCTGGCTGCCCGGTGTGCGTGCTGCCGATGGGTCGCGTCGATGACTGCGTCGCCATCGCCGAGCGCCCCGAGGTGATCCTCGCCACCTTCGGCGACGCCATCCGGGTTCCCGGCTCACGCAAGAGCCTGATGCAGGCCAAGGCCGACGGCGCCGATGTGCGCATCGTCTATTCTCCCACCGATGCCCTGGCACTGGCCCGCAAGCATCCGGATCGGGAAGTGGTGTTCTTCGGCCTGGGCTTCGAGACCACCATTCCCTCCACCGCCCTGACCATCGCCCAGGCCGCGCGCGAAGGGGTCAACAACTTCTCGGTGTTCTGCAACCACATCACCATCATCCCGACGCTCAAGGCGATCCTCGACAACCCTGACCATCGCCTGGACGGCTTTCTCGGACCGGGGCATGTGTCGATGATCATCGGCACCGATCCCTACCGCTTCATCGCCGAGCACTATGGCTGCCCGGTGGTGGTCTCTGGCTTCGAGCCCCTGGATATCCTGCAGTCGCTGCTGATGGTCGTTCGTCAGCTCCACGATGGCCGCGCCGAGGTCGAGAACCAGTACCAGCGTCTGGTGACCAGCGACGGCAACCTCACCGCCCTGGAGGCCTTCCATCAGGTCTACGAGCCCCGCGAGAACTGCGAGTGGCGCGGGCTTGGATCCATCGCCGAATCCGGGGTACAGATCAAGGCCGCCTATGGCGCCTACGATGCCGAACGCAAGTTTGCCGTGCCCAACCAGCAGGTGGCCGACCCCGACAGCTGCCGCTGTGGCGACGTGCTCACCGGCAATCTCAAACCCTGGCAGTGCGAGTTGTTCGGCAAACGCTGCACCCCGGATCAACCCCATGGCGCGCTGATGGTCTCCAGCGAAGGCGCCTGCGCCGCCTACTATCAATACGGTGGTGGCAACGTCGACGGCCGTGGTCCTGACAGCAGTGCCAGCGCAAGCCTCAGCCAGAACCTGATACAGAGCCGAGCCGAATCATGAGCGATACGACGCGACGACAGCTTCCCACCCTTGCCGCCCGCGCGGTGACCCAGGCCCACGGAGGCGGCGGCAAGGCCATGAAAGACCTGATCGATGACGTCTTCGTCAGGGAATTCACCGAGCTTCCCGAGGTCCTCGAGGACCAGGCGAGGCTGGAACTGGCCGATCTGGCAGGCCTTGGCGATCGGCTGGCCATGACCACCGATGGCTTCGTGGTCGACCCGCTGTTCTTTCCCGGTGGTGACATCGGCAAGCTGGCGGTGTGCGGCACCGTCAACGACCTCGCCGTGGGTGGCGCCCACCCCCGCTACCTGTCCTGCGCGGTGATCCTGGAAGAGGGCCTGCCGATCGATGACTTGAGGCGCATCGCCCGCTCCATGGCGACTGCGGCCCGCGAGGCCGGCGTCGAGATCGTCACCGGCGACACCAAGGTGGTCGAGCGCGGGGCCTGCGACGGCGTCTTCATCACCACCACCGGCATCGGCGTCATTCCCGCCGGGCGCACGCTCGGTATCGAGCGCATCCAGGCCGACGACGTGATCATCGTCAACGGCTGGCTCGGCGATCACGGCGCCGCCATCCTGGCGGCCCGTGGCGACCTGTCGCTGGACACCGATCTGGCAAGCGACTGCGCCGCCCTCAATGGCCTGGTCGAGACGCTGCTGGACGCCGCCCCCGACACCCGCTGCCTGCGTGACGCCACCCGGGGCGGCGTCGCCACGGTGCTCAACGAGATGGCCGAGGCTTCGAAGCTCGCCATCGAACTCGACGATCTGGCACTGCCGCTACGCAAGGAAGTCCGGGGGATGTGCGAGATTCTAGGCCTGGATCCGCTGTACCTGGCCAACGAAGGCAAGCTAGTGGCGGTGGTGCCCGCCGCCCAGGCCGAGGCGGCGCTGGCCGCCCTGCGCGAGCATCCGCTGGGCAGGGAAGCCGCGATCATCGGTCAGGCGCTGGACGGCAAGCCGGGACGAGTCACGCTGCGCACCGGCTTCGGCGGCCAGCGCATCGTCGACATGCTGGTAGGAGAGCAGCTACCGCGCATCTGCTGATGCGGTGCTGACACGCTGATGGTGGTCTGCTCTGGGCCGAGTCCACATCTCGGCCTATTCGGGGTCGCTTGCCGCCTCGCCGATTCCGTAGCGTTGCAGCTTGGCCCTCAGGCCAATGCGTGAAAGCCCCAGTTCACTGGCGGTACGCGACTTGTTGCCTCCATGACGCTCGAGCGCCTGGGCCAGGCAGCGCACCTCGAGGCGTTCGACCTGCTCGCGCAGGGTGCCAGCGTCTTCGTTCTGAGCGGCTGTCGTCGTCTCTTTCGGTGGTGGCTGCAGGTCCTGGCGACGCTCGACTGGCTGCTGACGCCATTCATCGGTTCGCAGGTGCGGCGACAGCAGTTCGACGCCAAGCTTCTCGCCGGTCGCCAGCATCACCATGCGAGTAATCTGGTTTTCCAGTTCGCGCACATTACCCGGCCAGGAGTAGGCGCACAGACACGCCATCGCCTCCTCGGTGAAACCACCGACCCTGACCCCGTGACGGGAAGCGATCCGCGCCAGCAGCACTTCGGCCAGGGCCGCGATATCACAGGCGCGCTCGCGCAGCGGTGGGAGCTCCACCGGGGCGACCGTCAGGCGATGGTAGAGGTCCTCACGGAAGCGCCCCGCCGCCACCTCGGCCATCAGATCCCGGTTGGTCGCGGCGATGACCCGGACGTCCAGCTGGCGCACCTCATTGGTCCCCACCGGACGCACCTCGCCCTCCTGCAGAAAGCGCAACAGGCGCAATTGAAAGGCGCTGGAGGTATCACCTATTTCGTCCAGCAGCAGGGTACCCTCGTGGGCCCGCTCCAGCAGTCCGACCCGGCTTGAACTTGCCCCGGTGAAGGCCCCCTTGCAGTGGCCGAACAGCTCGCTCTCCAGCAGTTCATCCGTCACCGCCCCACAGTCCAGGGCGTAGAAGGGCATCTCCGAACGCAGGCTGCTGGCGTGGATGGCCCGGGCCATCAACTCCTTGCCGGTGCCGCTCTCGCCCATCACCAGGACCGGCACGTCGAAGCCGGCGATACGTGCCGCCATGTCGCACAGCGGCTCCAGCGGCGACCCCGGCGCCCGGATGATGGTCTCGAAGCCCCCCGCCTCACGCATCCGCAGGCGGTGGGCCGCCAGCCGCGCCTGAACGGTCGGCTGGTACAGGGCCCGCTCCGCGCGCAGCCGCCGACACTCTCGCTCGAGCTGATACTGGCGCAGGGCAACGCCGATAGTCCGCCCAAGCACCTCAATCGGACTGCGGCGACAAACCAGGTGAAACGCCTCGGGCCACTCACTGGCCGACATGAACCCGTGATCGGCAATCACCAGACACTGCACCTCGGGCCAGCGCTGGGCCAGCTCCCGGGTCCAGCCACCGTCAGGGGGCAGTCCCCTGCCTCTGGCAGCGTCCCCCGTCTGGTCCGCCAGCTCAACTACCACCAGCCCGATCCACTCTGATACCAGCAGCGCCCTGGCCTCTTCCCAATGCGTTGCCCGCAGGCACTCCAGGTTCCCTTGCGTGGTGTCCTCGAGCGCGTCGGCTCGCTCGCTGGCGGCACCGATCACCAGTACGCTCGGCAGCGACTCGGCTGCGACGCCCCGTCCATCGACCAGCGGACCCTCGACCAAGGTGGACATGGCGGCCCCTAGCGCTGCTCGAGCATGGCGAGATGCTGACGCGCCCGCGCCAGGGCGCGCTGTCTGAGCGCCTCGCGGCGTGCGTCGATCCACTCGAGCCAGGCGTCCATGCCCTCGCCGCTGGTGGCCGAAAGGCGCAGGATCTCGAGCTCGGGATTGATACGACGGGCGTAGGCCTCGCAGGCGTCCATATCGAAGTCGACATGGGGTGCCAGATCGACCTTGCTCAGCAGCATCAGCGAGGCAGCGGCGAACATGTGCGGGTACTTGAGCGGCTTGTCCTCGCCTTCGGTCACCGACAGGATCACCACCTTGGCGTCCTCGCCCAGATCGAAGCCGGCCGGACACACCAGATTGCCGACGTTCTCGATAAACAACAGGCCTAGCCCGGGCGGACTTACCTGGGGCAGTGCCCGCTCGACCATGGAGGCGTCGAGATGGCAGCCCTTGCCGGTATTGACCTGCAGCGCCGGCACCCCGGTCTCACGAATGCGCCGGGCGTCGTTGGCGGTCTGCTGGTCGCCTTCGATCACCGCCACGCCCTCGGCGCCGAGCCGACGGATGGTATCGACCAGCAACGTGGTCTTGCCGGAACCCGGGCTCGACACCAGATTCAGCGCCAGCACACCGTCGGCCTCGAGGCGCTGACGATTGCCCTCGGCGATGGCGTCGTTACGCGCCAGGATGTTGGTCTCGATCTCCACCAGACGGCGTTGCGACACCCCCGCCACCTCGACCCCAGCCGGCCCCGCACCACAGTCCAGACTCGGCTCAGCGCCAGCGCGCCCTGCAGGGCCATGCACCTGGGCGTGGGAATGAGAGTGGGCGTGGTCGTGATAGTGGGAATGAGAGTGGGCGTGGTCGTGATCGTGATCGTGATCGTGATCGTGATCGTGGGAATGAGCGTGGGCGTGGGCGTGGGCGTGCACATGACCATGAGAGTGGGAATGCCCGTGGTGGTGGGGATGAGTGTGCTCGTGGTCGTGAGGGTGAGCGTGGGAATGATCGTGCTCGTGCTCGTGGGAATGAGCATGCTCGTGATGATGGGCGTGCCCCTGGTCACCGGTTTCGGCGCATCCGCAGACGGTACACATCAGACAACCTCCAGTTCCTTGACGCGAAGTTCCTCACCGCCGGTCACGTGCAGACGGGCGCTGGAACACAGGGGGCAATCGTCGCCACGCTGGGCAATATCCACCGTGCGATTGCAACCGAAACACCAGGCCGTAGCCGGTACATTGACGATATCCAGCGTCGCCCCTTCGGCGACGGAGCCACGGGTAGAAAGATCGAAACCGAACGCCAGGGCCTCTGGCTCGACGCAGGACAAGGCCCCGATCTCGAGACACACCCGGGTCACCTTCTCGAACGCCTGGACACTGGCCTGCTCCTCGATCAACTCGACGATGCTCTGACACAGGCTCAATTCGTGCATGATGCCTTCCCCCCGGCCGGCCCGGTCTCTTGGCCTTGCATGTGCGGAGGCTTCTGGCACAGCGCTTCGTTCGACTCCTGCCACACCACCGGCAGACAGGGATCGGCGCAGCTCAGCGCCATCGCCACCCGCTGCCGGGCCTGGTTGTCGCCATCGTTGAGGCCACCACTGTGGCCATGACTGAGACCATGGCACTCGCCCTGTCCGTGGGCGGACTCCAGCAAGCGGGAAAGAAAACCCCGTTGCCGCTCGCCACCGGGGCCGCCAGTGCCGTCGAGCATGGCGTCGGTCGGGGTGATGATGTGGTAGTCGACGACGCGGTCATCCCGGCACGCCACCCGATGCACCAGGCGCCCCCTGGCGGCCTCCGCCCAGCCGCTGCCATCGGCAGCTCGACCGCAGCGTGGCTTGCCGGCATCGCGGCTCTCCATAGCTGCACTGTTGCCTGCGGCGACGCGCAGCGCGAGCATCAGTTGCGCCACCTCCACCACCCGCGCCAGCATCCGCGCATACAGGCTCCAACCGTCCCGCGCGACGATGCCGCTTAGCGACGCATGCCCGGCCACACGACCCACGAAGGTAGGATCGTCCGCCACGGCGATCCGCCCAAGTTCCCGCGGCCAGTCGGCGACCCGACGCAACACCTCGGCGGGCCGACTCGGTGCTCGCTCAAGCCACGCCTCAATATCGCCCAACGCACGCTCGGCCGGCTCGGCGAATACCCGCGCCTCCAGCACCTCCAGACTGGACAGCGACAGCCCCGCCAACCCCTTCAGGGAGTCGGCGTCCATCGCCATCCCCAGCACCCCCGGCCAGTCTCGCAGCATGACCAGGGCATGCTCGCGCAGCGTCTCGAGCTGGATATTGCGGTGGCAGTCAGGGGCGAGCGGCAGATCCATGGCCCTGGCCGCCGCGGCGCTCTGGGCAGCGGCGCACAGGTTGTAAAGACAGCCCACCATGGTCATGGCCTCGCGACGATCTCGGTCGATCAGCCACTGGGTCGGCATCCGCCCTCGCTGACTCACGCAAAACCCCGGCTCGCCCCCGGGGTTGTGCACGTGACCGTGGCTGATGATCAGCGTCGGCATCATGATGGCTCGCCCTCATCCCCGGACACGGATCCGCTGGACGCTTGGGTGCTGGGGGCGGCTTTGGTGCTGGCAGCGGTACTCGACGTGCGCCCGGTCAGGAAGTCCCGCCGAGACTCGAGCCCGGGTGCCGCGGGCGACCACTGGCCCACGCCAGCTTCACCATCGCCGCTAGCGTGTTCGGGATCGGCCGACGGCGCTGTGCCCTGGCCCGGGATGGCATGTTCCTCACCGACGCCTTCCTCCCTGGACACACTGAGCGCGGCGATATCGGCGTGGCGATCCGTCTCGGCGCGGTTAGCGGGATCGAATAGCCCCTCCATGGCGGCGCGAGCCACCTCGGTGGCGTAGGCCTGGCTTGCAAACTCGCTCATATCGGAAAACAGCGAACAGGCCAGGAAGGCGCCCACCGGCACCCGGGTATTGAAGATGAATTCGTAGTCGCCGGAGGCAAAGGAGTAGACCCGCTTGTCGCCGGGCCGCAGGCGCTGGGCGTCGTCATCGGGGCCTGGAATCATCACCAGATTCATCAGCCAGGGCGCCACCAGGATACCCAGTTGCCCGCCCTCCCAGGGGACAAACCCCACCGCCTCGACGTGCAGCGACAGATTGCTGAAGGGGGAATCCTTCATGCCGGTGGTCTGGATCTCGCGAAAGGTTTTCACCAGTCGCTTGACGGCGCCCAACTCTGCCGACGCTGCCCCGGCGGGTGCGGCGGCCGCCACGGCCAGGGGGGAGCGAGCAGAGACAGACGAACTGGCGCCGGGCTCGGCCCCCGACTGCGCCTCGCGCTTCTCCCCGGACGGTGTTCCGGCGTCATCCTGATCATCCAGCACCATAAACTGGCTGCGCTCACCGTCGCACTGGGGGCAGCGCCAGTCCTGGGGCAGCGCCGAGAACGGTGTCCCCGGCTCGACCTGCCGGACGGCGTCGCCGACGGCAGGGTCATAGCAGTACCAGCAAATCTTGCACTCGAGACGGGCGGCGTCGTCCAGGCGCGCCAGGTCTCCGAGAAACGAACCTTCGAATCGTGCCGTCACGCCATCGCCTCCACTACCTGCTTGAGTCGAATCACCGAATCGGCGATGTCTTCGGCCGCCGCGCAGGCCACCTCGGGCACATCGGAGACTTCGATGACGTCCAGAATCAGCGAGTCCTGGGAATTGAAGTAGCGCACCCGCCAGACGTGATCGAGGGCGGTGCTGTCGATACGACAGTTGCCGTA
>DJIP01000383.1 GCA_002433675.1 Halomonas halophila | reverse complement strand
AAGACGACGCCTCCTTTGACACGGGCCCACCATCTGTTGCCCTGTTCGCCCTGGCCAGCGGCTCCGCCTCCGCCTCCGCCTCGAGCTTCACCCGCGGCTTTCGCCCGCAGTCAACAACAACACGGCGCCAGCCCCAGGGAGCCAAGACGACGCCTCCTTTGACACGGGCCCACCATCTGTTGCCCTGTTCGCCCTGGCCAGCGGCTCCGCCTCCGCCTCGAGCTTCACCCGCGGCTTTCGCCCTCAGTCAACAACAACACGGCGCCAGCCCCCGGGAGCCAAGACGACGCCTCCTTTGACAGCAACATGAACATCACAGCACGCCCTGAATGTCGGATTGTGCACGATACCTGTCGATTCCTGCACGATGATGGCACCGCTGGGCAGGCAAGCTGGTCCCCACTGAGGCGCCTGCCGGCGCCGCCATCCATGACGCACAGCGCGGGCGCAGCCATCCATGACGCACAAGGCGCCCGCCCCAGCTTCGACGGAGTCCCGATGAACCAGCCACAGCACACCAGCGAACACGAGCAGTCCGCGTCGGTCGATCTACCGCGCACCCCGGACTATGACGCCTGGCCGATCGAGGTGCCCATCGCAAGCGTTGCCTCGACGCCAAGAGTGCTGACCGTGAACTGGCAGGACGGCCGTGTCAGCCGCTATCACAGCGTCTGGCTGCGCGAAAACGCCGCCGACGACAGCACCATCAATCCGGCGACAAGGGAGCGCATCCTCGATCTGTCGAGCCTGGACGCCTGGCCGGAAATTGCACAAGCGACGCTGGACGCCAGTGGCGCCGTCGAACTGCTGATGACACCGGAACAACGCAACCTGCGCTTTCACCCCGGCTGGCTGAGGGCCCACGACTACGACAACACCGAAGATCCGCTGGCGCCGCTGGTACCGGTCGAGACCTGGCTCGGCGGTCCGGACAAGGAACCGGTCACCCTGGACGCCGGCGGCTGGACCACCACAGAGGCCGACAGCCCCGAAGAAGAGACGATCCTGGCACCGGCGCTTGACGCCTTGCTGCGCCATGGCCTCGTTCGGCTGCGCGGCCTGCCCACCGAGCCCGGCACCCTGGAGAACATCGCCGAGCGTTTCGGGCCCTTGCGGGCCACCAACTTCGGCACCCTGTTCAACGTTCGCGCCAAGCCGGACCCGGACTCCAACGCCTACACCTCGATCGCCCTGCCGCCCCACGTGGACCTGCCGACCCGTGAGTACCACCCCGGTCTTCAGTTCCTGCACTGTCTCGAGAACAGCGTGGCCGGCGGCCAGGCGGTGATGCTCGACGGCTTCGCAGTGGCCGAGGCCCTGCGCGAGGAAGACCCCGAGGCCTTCGCGACCCTGACTCGCGTCCACTGGCGCTACGCCAATACCGCGAAGACCACCGATTACGTCTGGCACTCGCCGATGATCGTGCTCGATGAACAGCAGCAATTGCTCGAGGTACGCATCGCCGACTTCCTGCGCGGCCCGCTGATGACCGATTTCGACCAGGTCGAGGAGGCCTATCGAGCACTGATGGCGCTGCAGCAACGCCTGCGCGAGCCCCGCTTCGCCCTGCGTTTCACCTATGCCCCCGGCGACCTGGTGATCTTCGACAACCGCCGCCTGTTGCACGCTCGCGACGCCTTCGAAGGCGACTCCGGCCACCGCTGGCTGCAGGGCTGCTACCTCGAGCGCGATGAGGTGCGCTCGCGCTATCGCATCGTCCAGCGCCGTCGCCGCGAGCGGGCACTGGCCGAGACCGGACAGGCCTGACAGCGATTCAAGGCCACCGGCTAGCCTTCCGCCGGCGCCGGTGGCCGCAGCCCACGCCGGGCGGTCACGCTCGGCGACTCGCCAAAGCGCTTGCGGTAGGCTCTGGAGAAGTGCGCCAGGTGGCTGAAGCCCACCGCCACCGCCACCTCGGTCACCGCAGTGCGACTGTCAGCCAGAATGCGCTGTGCCTGATCCAGCCGCATGTTCAGATAGCACTGCTTGGGCGTCTCGCCGAACTCCTGCACGAATAGTCGGGTCAACTGGCGCTGGGAAAGACCCGCCAGACGACAAATGTCGGGAATCGGCAGTGCCTGAGCGAGATTGGCCTCCATCACCGCCAGCGCGCGCAGTACCCCACGCGGCAACGCCCTGGGCGAAGCCCGATCCACCGCCCAGGTGGTGCTGGCCCCGCCCCTCCCGCCCGCTGCATCCTGCGTTGGTGCGGCTCCCCTGGCCTCCGCCGGTCGAGAATGCACAATCTGTCGCCCCACCGCCTCGGCCAGCGAAGGGCCATAAAGGGTCGCGATCCAGGCGAGCATCATGTCGATACTGGCGGCGCCGCCGGAGCCGGTCAGGCGTCCGCCTTCCCACACATAGCTGTCTGCTCGCACCTCCAGTTCAGGAAATTCCTCGCGAAAGGCCGGCACACTTTCCCAGTGCAGCGCCACCGGGTAGCCCTCCAGCACGCCCGCCCTGGCCAGGATAAAGGGTGCGGTGTCCAGCCCCCCAAGCCAGACGCCATGGGCCGCCAGTCGCTTGAGCAGGGCCAGATCCTCGGTACCGATACAGGCTTCCGGTTCGTAGGAGGACACCACCATCAGACGCCCCTTGGATGAAAGCCCCTGGTACCAGTCGGCCTCGGTAACCTCCGACAGGCGTCCGTCGACATCGATGCGTACGCCATTGCTGGCCGTCACCGCCTCGCCATCGGCGGACAGCAGCCGCCAGGCAAACAGATCGCGACCGAAACGGTTGGCCACCCGGAGCGGCTCGAGCAGGCAGAACAGCGTCAGCATCGAAAACTTGGGCACCAGCCATACGTCCAGGGTGTGTTCGGCCTGGTCGGGCGACAACAGCGGCGGCGAGTCCGGGCGTGGATAGGGATGGCTGTCGGGCCAGCGGGCGTCACTGTCGGCCTCACTCTCTACCTCACTTTCAGCCTGGCTTTCGGAGTGGTCCTCGACCTGGCTGTCGACCTGGCTCTCGGCGTGGCGCTCACCCCGGATCTCAACCTGGCTCTCTACGTATCTATCGATTTCGGGCATGGGGCCAATTTGATCAACGCTATGGCGAATTTAGTCAAATTGTATCGCAGATAGCACATTAACCTGTAGCGCAGACAGCGACGCCAGGTGTCGAAGCCCTTCCACGACCTGGTGAGCCTTCAACAACGCCAGACCGATCGAACCCGGAGAGAGCCTCGACGATGACCCAGCAGACGCCCCCGCAACTGACCGATGACGGCCGCCAACTGGCGCTGACCCTTGGTGAAGGGCATCACCGTCTTGATGCCTTGTGGCTGCGTGAACGCCTGCCCGATGCCGAGACCCTGGACCCCCAGACCGGCCAGCGTCTGATCGAGGCCGCCGAACTGCCGCTGGATCTGCGCCTCACCCAGGCACAGCGCCAGGACGACCAACTGGTCGTGGCGTTCTCCGATGGCCATCGAGGCAGCATCACGATCGACGAGCTAAAGGACGCCGTGCGTTGCCATCGCTCGGACGACAACGCCTCACGGGTGCATTGGGACTCGACGCTCGCCACACCCCCAAGTGCCAGCTTCGAGCAAGCGCTGGACAGCGACTCGGCGCTGCTTGACCTGCTCGAGCAGCTGCACCGTTTCGGTTTCGTGCGCGTCACGGACGTACCGGTATGCGAAGACGGCATGCAGCCGTTGATCGACCGTATCGGTCCGCTTCGCCAGACCAACTGGGGCGGCATCGCCGACGTCAAGTCGGTGGCCAATGCCTACGACCTGACCATGACCCAGCGCGGTCTCGAGCCGCACACCGACAATCCCTATCGCGATCCGATCCCCGGATATATCTGGCTGCACTGCCTGACCAACGCCGCCGATGGTGGCGACAGCACCCTGGTAGACGGCTTCGAGGCCGCCCGTCGCCTGCGTCAGCAGGATCCCGACGCCTTCGCCTGCCTGACCGAGGTGACACCGCGGTTTCGCTACCACGACGAGACCACCCGTCTGGAGAGCGAAGGTCCGCTGATCGAGCTCGACGCCCGGGGCGAGGTGACGCGGGTACGCTACTCCAACCGCACCGAGCGTATCGACCTGATGAACAGCGCCCTGCTGCGTCGCTACTACGCCGCCCGCAAGGCCTTCTACCAACTGATTCGCTCGCCTGAGCTGACCCTCGAACTCAAGCTGTCCCCTGGCGAGATGCTGATCATGGACAACTACCGCCTGCTGCACGGGCGCACCGCCTTCCAGCTCGAAGGCGGCGTACGCCACCTGCGCCAGGGCTATGTGGACCGTGACAGCACCGCCAGTCGACGCCTCTTGCTGAAGGATCGACTCAAGCCCGCCCACAACACAGAAGCCTGTACCGCCGACAACCTCGCACGAACCACCCAGGGGGCCAGCGCATGAGCACCAGCGATCTCGAACTGACCCAGGCCCGCTTCGCCCGCTTTGACCAGAGCACCGCCGACGAGTGGCGCCTGATCGACCGCCACTTTCGTGCCTACCAGAGCGACGCCTGCCGCCGTGTGCTCGCCCACCTCGAGCGACTCAAGGGCGACACCCACGGCTACCCGGTGGACCGCTACGAGCACTGTCTGCAGACCGCCACCCGCGCGCTGCGTGACGGCGCCGATGAAGAGACCGTGGTCTGCGCCCTGCTCCACGACATTGGTGACGACCTGGCCCCGGCCAACCACGCCGAGATCGCCGCCGCCATCCTCGAGCCTTTCGTCGATCCGCTCAATGTCTGGATGATCCGTCACCACGAGCTGTTTCAGGGCTACCACTACCGCCATTTCTTTGGCCAGGATCGCCACGCCCGTGAGGCCTATCGCGACCACCCGGCCTACGCCCGCACGGTGCGCTTCTGCGACGACTGGGACCAGACCAGCTTCGATCCCGACTACGATACTCTGCCGCTGGACGCCTTCCTGCCAATGATCGAGAACGTCATGGGCCGCGAGCCTTTCGGCGGCCTGCCAGGCGTGGTGGAGGACAGCGACGCGAGCCCCGAGCCCCAGGCAAATGCCCCGGAGGCCTCCCGATGACTACCTTAGCCCAGCGTCTGATCGAGCTGCTCGAGGCCCAGGGGGTCAACACCGTCTTCGGCATTCCCGGCGTACACACCGTCGAGCTGTACCGGGGTCTTGAGCATTCGCGACTTCGTCATGTCACGCCGCGCCACGAACAGGGCGCCGGTTTCATGGCCGACGGCTATGCTCGAGCCAGCGGGCGTCCCGCCGCCTGCTTCATCATCACCGGCCCAGGCATGACCAATATCGCCACCGCCATGGGTCAGGCGCTGGCCGACTCGGTGCCGATGCTGGTGATTTCCAGCGTCAACAGCGTAGCGACGCTTGGGCGCGGCCAGGGCCGACTCCACGAGATGCCACACCAGGGCCAGACCCTGGCCGGGGTGGCACGCTTCAGCCACACCCTGCTCGATCCCGAGGCGCTGCCCGAGGTGCTGGCCCGCGCCTTCGCCGTGTTCCAGGGCGCACGTCCGGGGCCGGTGCATATTGAAATCCCCATCGATCTTTTCGCCGCCCCGGTCAAGACACCGATGCCTGCTGCGATGCGCGTCTTTCCCCCGGCGCCAGCGCCCCAGGCCCTCGCGGCGGCCAGCCGACTGCTGGGCGAGGCACGACGCCCGCTGGTACTGGTGGGAGGTGGTGCCTGCGCCGCCGCCACCAGCGTCACCGCCCTGGTGGAGCGCCTGGACGCCCCCACCCTGACAACCATCAATGCCCGCGGGCTGCTCGGCGCCGACCATCCGCTGGACCTGGGCGCCACCGCCAGCCTGCCGGCGGCGCGGCGGCTGGCCCGGGAGGCCGACGTCGTCCTGGCCCTTGGCACCGAACTCGGCGAAACCGACTACGACCTGGTGTTCGATGACGGTTTCGAACTCGAGGGCAGCCTGATCCGGGTCGACCTGGACGCCGAGCAACTGGCGCGCAGTCAGATCGCTGAACTGGCCATGGTGGCCGACATCGGCCTGACCGCCGAGGCCCTGCTGGGCGCGCTGGAGCCCAGCGAAGATAAAGACCGGCCGCAACGAGAAGCGGGTCGCGAACGCTGCGAGCGCGTGCGCCATGATCTTTCCCTCGCCGATGACCCGGAACTCGCGCGCTATCTACCGCTATTTGCCACCCTCGACGAGGTACTGCCCGAGGCGATCATCGTCGGCGACTCCACCGGCCCGGTATACGCCGGCAACGTGGTGGCCAGACGCCCGGCGCCACGGCGCTGGTTCAACGCTGCCACCGGCTTCGGCACCCTGGGCTACGGCCTGCCTGCGGCCCTGGGCGCGGGGCTCGCACGACCGGACCTGCCGGTGGTGGCGCTGGTCGGCGACGGTGGCCTGCAATTCGTGCTGGGAGAGCTTGCCACCGCCCGGGATCTCGCCCTAGAGGCCGACACCACCTCGGCCAGGCCATTGGCGATCCTGATCTGGAACAACGACGGCTACGACGAGATACGCCGCTACATGAGCGCCGACGGCGTGGCTCACGTGGGGGTCGATCTGGCTCCTCCGAACTTCGCTGCTCTCGCCCAGGCCTTCGACTGCCGCTATCGCCAGGCCGCCAGCGCCGACGACCTGGCGTCGGCGCTTTCACGTCTTGACGATGCCGGCTCGCCGCTGATCGTCGAGATCGATGCCCTGGCCTGGTGTCGCCAGCTCGAACACTGAGGCAGGACGCCGGCGCCGAGCGGATCGACGGCGTCCCGACCACGCATCACTTATGCATCACTTATGCATCCATAAAATGATGCACCCATAAAATAATGAAGGAGTTTCCCGTGACTCGATGTTTCTCGCACAAGCCCCGTTCCATCGCCCTGGTAGCCGCCCTCGGCCTTGCCGCCGCCTCCGCCCAGGCCGCTGACCGCGACGACGAGCTGAGCCTGGTCGTCCCGCCCTGGCCCGGGGTCACCGTGAAAAGCGAGATCCTGGCGCAGCTCGTGGCGCCCCTGGGCTACCGGGTCGAACGCCAGGAGCTCAGCTCCACGGTGGGCTACAAGACCCTGACCACCGGCGACAGCGACGCCTTCCTGGCCGGCTGGCTGCCGGCCCAGCAGGAAAGCTACGACGCCGCCATGGCGGCGGACGCCATCGTCGACCTGGGCAACAACGTGACCGGCGCGCGCATGGGCTTCGCCGTTCCCGGCTACGTGGCCGAGGCCGGCATCACCGACGCCGCCCAGCTGGGCGAGGCGGACAATGCCGAGCGGTTCGAGCACACTTTCTACTCCATCGAAAGCGGCTCCACCGTGACCGACTTCATCCACACCGCCATCGACAGTGACACCCACGGGCTCGGCGACTGGGACGTCATGTCCTCCTCGACCCCCGGCATGCTCAGCGAGGTCAAGGCGGCGGTGAACGATCAGCGCTGGATCGTCTTCTACGGCTGGACGCCCCACTGGATGATCCCCGAGTACGACGTGCACATCCTCGACGACAGCGAAGGCGTGTTCGGCCCCGACAACGGGCGCAGCGACGTCAAGACCATCGTCGCCAGCGACTTCGCCGAGGCCAATCCCAACCTGACCCGACTGCTCGACCAGTTCGTGTTCAGCGCGCATGAGCAGAGCGAGTTCATCAAGGCCTTCAGCCTCGAGGAGCGTGACCTCGACGAGGTCGCTCGAGAGTGGCTCGAGCAGCACCCCGACAAGCGCGCTGCCTTCCTCGAAGGCGTCACCACCCGCGACGGCGATGACGCCCTGGCCGCACTGGAGGCGAGCCTATGAGCGAAGACAGCCGCCAGCAGCGCATCCGCCGTGACCTGGCCGCCGCCTACCGGCTGATGGCCATGGATGGCATGGACGATGGCATCTCGACCCATATCTCGGCGCGAGTCGCCCCCGGGCGCTTCCTGCTCAATGCCTTCGGTCTGCGCTTCGAGGAGGTCACCGCCGACTCTCTGGTGACTGTCGACGAGCACGGCCGGGTACTCGACGATCCCACCGGCCTCGGCATCAACCCGGCCGGCTTCACCATCCACAGCGCCATCCATGCGGCGCGACCCGACGCCCACTGTGTACTGCACTCTCACACCGTCGCCGGGGTCGCCGTGTCCTGCCTCGAGCAGGGCCTTGAACCGCTGAACCAGTGGGCGATGCAGTTCTATCGGCGCATCGGCTATCACGACTACGAGGGCATCGCCCTCGACCTGGACGAGCGCGAACGGCTGGTAAGTGACCTGGGCAAGCACATGAGCATGATCCTGCGCCAGCACGGCCTGCTGGTGGTCGGCAAAAGCGTCGGCGACGCCTTTCTGCGCATGCGCGACCTGGAGCGCTCCTGCCAGGCCCAGCTCGCGGCCCAGGCCACCGGGGCGGCGCTGGTCAGCGCCAGTCCTGAGCTTTGCGAAAAGGTCGCCCGCCAGTACGACGACTGGGCCGCGAGCCCCCAGGGCACCGAGCTTGCCTGGTGCGCCGAACTCCGCCGTCTCGGCATCGATGCCCCCGCCGCTTCCGCCACCAAGGAACCATCATGATGAACGTCTCCGCCCTGACCCAACGCATCGCCGGCGAAGGCGCCGCCGCCTGGGACATCCATGTGCGTGCACTGAAGCGCCAGGCCAGCGGTGAAGACATCACCGTGCTGTCGGTGGGCGATCCCGACTTCACCACCCCCGCCCCGATCATCGAGGCGGCCAAGCAAAGCCTCGACCGAGGTGCGACCCACTATGCCGACGTCCAGGGCAAGGGTGAGCTGCGCGAGGCCATCAGCCGCTACTATCGTCGCCGTCAGGGTCTCGAGGTGTCCCCCGAGCGGCTGATCGTGATGGCCGGCGCCCAGTGCGGGCTCTACGCCACCGCCCAGTGCCTGCTCGACCCGGGCGACGAGGTGATCGTGCCGGAACCGGGCTACGTCACCTACGAGGCGGTGATCCAGTCGACCGGCGCAAGGCTGACCCAGGTTCCGCTGCGCCCCGAGGCTGGGTTCCGCCTCGATGTCGCCGACATCGCCGCCGCGATCAACGACAACACCCGCGCGATCCTGCTCAACAGCCCCCACAATCCCACCGGGCAGTCGATGACCCGGGAGCAGTGGGAGCAGATCGCCGCGCTGTGCCAACGCCATGATCTCTGGCTGATCTCCGACGAGGTCTACGCCGAGCTGATCTTCGAGGGCGAGCATCACAGCCCGCTGGCGTTGCCCGACATGGCCAATCGCAGTGTGGTGATCTCTAGCCTGTCCAAGTCCCACGCCATGACCGGCTGGCGGCTGGGCTGGGTGGTCGCCCCCGAGCCTCTGATCGAGCACCTGGGCAATCTGGCGCTGTGCATGCTGTACGGCTGCCCGGACTTTATCCAGGACGCGGCGATCACCGCGCTCGACGCCGACCTCCCCGAGCTTGCCACCATGCACGCGGCCTACCGCGAGCGCCGCGACAGCGTCTGCCGCGCCCTCGACGGCGCCGACTCGGTCAAGGCGGTCCGCCCGGACGCCGGCATGTTCGTGATGGTCGACATCCGCGCCACCGGTCTGTCGTCGGCCGAGTTCGCCGATGGCCTGCTCGATGACTGCGGCATCTCGGTGCTGTCCGGCGAGGCCTTTGGCCCCTCGGCAGCGGGCTTCGTACGGCTGAGCCTGACCCAGCCCCCGGAACGCCTGAGTCGCGCTGCAACACGGCTTCGTGAGTTTGCCGAT
>DJIP01000120.1:12943-15658 GCA_002433675.1 Halomonas halophila | reverse complement strand
GATTGGCGGGGCATGATGGCGCCGATAACGCCGTCGTGCTGACGGCTGGTTAACGAGAGGAGCGACCGTCCATGGAAGATGAAGTCGAGGCGCAGGAGCGCAGGCTCCCCTTGAACCTGACGCTGGCTCTGGCTGCACTGGTGGTCATCGTTGCCGGCATGCGGGCGGGGGCAGACCTGCTGGTGCCGGTGCTGCTGTCGCTGTTCATCGCGGTGGTGTGCACCGCCCCGGTGCAGTGGCTGCACGAGCGGGGGCTGGGGGTGAGGCTCTCGGTATGGGTCACGCTGGTGGTGATCGGCGGTATGTTGATCCTGCTGGCGCTGTTGCTGGCCAATAGTGTCGGCACCTTTGCCGAGGCCTTGCCCGGCATCGAAGAAAAGCTCTATGAATACTACCTGCGCCTGCTCGATGGGCTGGCCAGCATGGGCCTTGCCATCGACACCCAGCGTCTGGCCGGGTTTCTCGACACCCAGAAACTCGGTGAATGGCTACCGGCAGTGCTCAGCCAGCTCGGCAATCTGATGATGCAGAGTGTGATGGTGGCGCTGCTGGTGGTGTTCATGCTGTTCGAGACCCTGAACTTCCGTGACAAGGTTTCCCGCGCGCTGGCCAATCCCGCCCCGAGCCTCGAGCGCTTCAATGAATTCAGCCACACCCTCAAGCGTTATCTGGCGGTCAAGACCGTGATCAGCCTGGTGACCGGTGCACTGGTGTGGGCGGCCTGTCTGCTGGTGGGCGTCGACTTTCCGCTGCTGTGGGCGGTGCTGGCCTTTGCGCTCAACTATATCCCCAACATCGGCTCGGCCATCGCCGCGGTGCCGGCGGTGCTGCTGGTGCTGGTTTCTCCCGAGGGGGGCATGGGCGATGCACTGCTGCTGAGCCTTGCCTATCTGTCGATCAACTTCGTCATGGGCAATCTGGTCGAACCGCGGGTCATGGGGCGGGCGCTGGGCTTGTCCACCTTCGTGGCCTTTCTGTCGCTGGTGGTGTGGGGCTGGATCTTCGGAGTCACCGGCATGCTGCTGTCGGTGGTGCTGACGATGACCTTGAAGATCGCTCTCGACAGCCACCCCCAGACCCGCTGGATGGCCCACCTGCTGGGGCCGGCCAAGGGTGGCTCGGTGGAAGACGCCAGTCGGCCTCTGGCCGAGCGTGCTCGCATGAGCAAGCTGAAACGCAAGGTCGAATCGGTGCAGCGCAAGTAAGCCGACCAATCACCACCAAAGGCCGCGCCGGCCTCGTCGAGGCCGATCGTTCCGGCGCTGGCGAGCCAGCGACCGGGTTATGGCGCCTTCTCGGGCGGGGGAAATACCACCTCCATGCCGCGGGCGTCTAGCTGACGGATGTCCTCGGGGCTGCCGTCCTCGGCCAGGGTGACCAGGCCGATACCGGGGCCGTTCCACAGGCGTTCTCCGGTCTTGGCGCGGTCCGGGTCCCTGGGCTCCACCGCCATGGGCCGGCGCTGGGTAAACCAGTTGAGCGGCGAGCGTGGCGAGTAAAGCCAGCGATTGAGACGATCGAAGGTATCCAGCAGGGTGTCGGGAAAGCAGTTCTTGAGGCCGCTGGAGGTGATCTGCCAGATCATCGGGCCCTGGTGCCGGTGACGGATACGCACGTCGTAGACAAAGGAGTAGTGCACGTCGCCGGACAGGATGACGTAGTGCCCCGGGGTCCGCGAGTGGCGGAAGATGTTGAGCATCACGCTGGCGGCACCACGATGGGCCATCCAGTTCTCGGCGTCCACCAGCAGCGGCTTGCCCGCCAGGGTGAACAATTTCTGGATAGTCTCGATCAGCTTGACCCCGAACATTGGCGCCGGAGAGACGATGACCGCCGAAGGGGCATCGATCAGCTCCTGCTGAAATTCCGACAATGCCTCCCAGTCCATCAGGCCGGATGGCCGTTCGGGCTTGCGCCCGTTGCGCCAGCGCCGGGTGCGGGTATCCAGCACCACCAGTCGTGGATTGCCCTCCACCTGAAATTCCCAGCCCTCGAAGCGAAAGAGACGCTCTAGACAGGCATCCTGCTGATCCTTGTCGAGCCAGCCTTGATGGTCGTTGGCGTCGTTCAACAGCGCCTGGGCTTCGTCAAGCGGCGTCTTCAATCGCTCGGGGTCGTTGCCCCAACCCTGGCACAGCAGGTAGGCCAGCAAGGCATTGCCGATGATGCGCTTGGAGAAGGGGTGGCCGTAAGCCGTGCTTTCCCACTGTGCGGTGAGGTTCCAGTCGTCGGTGACGTCGTGATCATCGAAGATCATCAGGCTTGGCAGCTGGGCCATGACGCGGGCGGCGGCAGGCAGGGTGGTGACAAAGTCGTCGATGATCCGGGCCTGGTCGTCGTAGGTCTCTCGTCGCTCTTCGTCGAGCGCAGGGGGCTGGGTCTCGATGAGGCGCCATGGTGTCGGCGACCAGACCAGCAGGTACATGGCCACCATCTCGGCGAAGGTCATCAGGTGGTTGGCGGCGCTGGCCGAGGTGAACACCGGCTTGCGCACGCCCCCGAAGAAGCGATCCTTGAGGGCCGCCGAGCTCTTGACGTCGGGCAGCAGCTCCTCGCGTCGATAGTAGCTGAAGGGGCTTTTGTAGAGCGACGGGCTATCGTCGATGGTCGAGCCTTCCAGGGTCTCGTCGAACAGCCCCAGACGCTCGATCAGCGCGTGTATCGCCACCAGCAAGGGACCGGCGACGTCGTCGGCGTAGATCTGGTCGCCGGTCA
>DJIP01000120.1:6834-12650 GCA_002433675.1 Halomonas halophila | reverse complement strand
GGCGTAGATCTGGTCGCCGGTCATCAACAGCCAGGCCGGCCACTGTTCGGGACGGTCGAGGCGCTGAGCGAGCCAGTTGTCCAGATGGGCCAGGCCATCCGGGCCATCGTAGTGGGGGCGACGGCAGGAGCCGTGCAGCAGGCGTCGGTGACTCGATGCCAGCACGAATGCGGGTGTTTCATGCCCCTCATGGCAGAGGTGGGGCGCCAGTTCGGCGAGTGAGGTTTCGTGCTCGCCTGTCACCTTGAGGTCGTAGTCGATCCGGGTGTCCTGGGGCAGGGGCTCATCCAGCGGCGCATCGATCAGGTAGAGCAGGGCATGGCGACCCAGCGGCACCAGCCGGTAGTCATCTTCGCCAAGTGGCTGTTGGCGAGGTGGCTCGCCGCTGGGTGACAGCTCGAGGGTCAAGCTGAGCGGGCGGCTCGCGACCAGCCAGATGCGCAGACGTTCGGGACTCAAACGTCGCAGGATGGGGCCGGCGAGGATAGCGGGAAGGTCGTCGGGAGACGTTCCGGTGTCGGTCATGGCGGTCCTGTGTCGGTTCGCTGTCGGTAAGCCCCGTTCCAGGGGGAGACCTCGCGCATGGCGAATACAGGAAGAGTATCAACGGTAAGCGGCAAGGAGGCCAGAGCGCCGGCGTTTACCCTGGAGACTGTTCCCGAGGTGGCCGTTGAGCTGACTGGTCTGGTAGCGCTTGTCTTGATCCGGCTGCGCGAGTGGTCCGGGTTAGTACCTGGCAAATGCTAGCATCAAGGACGAGGACCTCGTTTTCCGGGAGACTCCCATGGTTGATGAACATCGAACGACCGAGAGCGCCACAGCGGACGGCTCTGCTCACCAGCACGCTGAGCGAGACAAGCATCGGCACGATCCGCACGACCATGACTCGCACAGCCACGGCCATGGCATCGGCCATGTGCATACCGACAGCCAGCGACGGCTGGCCTGGGGCATCCTGCTCACCGCGACCTTCATGGTGGCCGAGGTGGTCGGTGGTATCGTCTCCGGATCGCTGGCGCTGCTGGCCGATGCCGGCCATATGCTCACCGACAGCGCCGCCCTGGTGCTGGCCTGGTTTGCGGCCCGCCTCAGCAAGAGACCAGCAGACGATGCCCGCAGTTTTGGCTATGACCGGGTGCAGATCCTTGCCGCCTTCGTCAACGGCTTGACCCTGATCGCCATCGTGGTCTGGATCTCGATAGAAGCGGTCCGTCGCCTGCTGAGTCCGGTCGAGGTGCTGGGACCTGTCATGTTGACGGTGGCGGTGGCCGGACTGCTGGTCAATATCGTGGTCTTTGTGATTCTTCACGGCGGTGACCGCGACAATCTGAATATTCGTGGTGCTGCGCTGCACGTGCTGGGGGATCTGCTCGGCTCGGTGGCGGCAATCGTTGCTTCGCTGGTGATCATGGCGACCGGATGGACGCCGATCGACCCGTTGCTGTCGGTGCTGGTGGCGCTGCTGATCCTCAGGAATGCCTGGACGCTGACGCGCCAGAGTGGGCACATCCTGCTGGAAGGCGTCCCGGAATCCCTGGATATCGATGCCATGAAGCGGGCCGTCGTCGAGACGGTACCGGCGGTATGCGACGTTCATCATGTTCACGCCTGGTCGCTGACACCCGGGCGGCACTTGGTGTCGATGCACGTTGGGGTGCGCTCGGGAGAGGACCACCAGCGAACCCTGGTGGCGGTGCGGGAGGTGCTGACCCGTGGGTTCGATATCGAGCATGTCACGATGCAACTGGAGGAGGTGGGGGAGTGCGTCGATCAGCGCTGAGTAGCATCGCTGAATGAGGCCAGGCCGGCGTAAGGCAAGCCGAAGGGGGACGGGGGCCGCAGGGGAAAAGGGAAAAGGGAAAAGGAAAAAGGGGGCATGGACGCCCCGGGCGGCGTCGGCTACCGGGGGCGGCGAGTCTGGCCGGCGACTACAGAAGCTTGGTCTGTCGCAGACTGTGCAGGGCACAGGGGGCGTCGAAGCTGTGGGCGTCCGCCAGATCCCAGAATTCACGATACAGCGGATGGTTCTTGGCGCCGCCTTCCAGCAGCTCCTTGGGTGCCAGGCTGTCGATCAGGCTGATGTAGGGCAGCGCCTTGCCATTGGAAAGGCGCCTGATGATGTGCTCCGGGCCGAGCTCGCTCGGGTGATGCAGCCCAGCCGCCTCCAGCATCTCGCACAGGGCGAACTTGGTATTGGCGTGGAAGTTCTTCACCCGGACCGACTTGTCCTCGACGTCCAGGCGGTTGCCACGGGCCTTGTCCTGGGTGGCGACCCCGCTGGGGCACTGGTCGTTGTGACAGCTCTGGGCCTGGATGCAGCCCAGCGAGAACATGAAGCCGCGGGCCATGTTGACCCAGTCGGCGCCCAGCGCCAGCGTACGGGCAATATCGAAGGCGCTGATGATCTTGCCGCTGGCGCCGATGCGAATCTCGTCGCGCAGCCCGGCGCCGACCAGGGTGTTGTGGACCAGAATCAGGGCGTCGTTGAGCGGCATGCCGAGGCGGTTGATGAACTCGAGTGGCGCGGCGCCGGTGCCGCCCTGGCCACCGTCGACCACGATGTAGTCGGGGCGGTCGCCGCACTCCAGCATGGCCTTGACCATGGCGAACCACTCCCAGGGGTGGCCCAGGGCCAGCTTGATGCCCACCGGCTTGTCGCCGGACAGGGTGCGCAGTTCCTGGATGAAGTGGATCATCTCGCAGGGGGTGGAAAAGGCGGAGTGCTTGGACGGAGAGAGCACGTCCTGGCCTTCGGGCACGCCGCGGGTCGAGGCGATCTCGGCGGTGACCTTGGCCCCGGGCAGGATGCCGCCATGGCCGGGCTTGGCACCCTGGGACAACTTGATCTCGATCATCTTCACTTCGTCACGACGGGCATTCTCCTTGAACTTGTCGCGATCGAATCCGCCGTCGTCGCGACGACAGCCGAAGTAGCCGGAACCGATCTGCCACACCAGGTCGCCGCCGCGCAGGTGGTAGGGCGAGATCGCCCCCTCCCCGGTGGTGTGGTAGAAGCCCCCGAGCTTGGCACCTTCGTTGAGGGCGCTGATGGCGTTGGGCGACAGGGCACCGAAGCTCATGGCGGAAATATTGAGCACGCTGGCCTTGTAGGGCTTGGCGCGATGCTCGCCGACGACCACGCGAAAGTCATGATCGGTGATCTCCACCGGAGACAGCGATGGCCCCATCCACTCGTAGCCAGGGGCGTTCATGTCCCTGAGCGAGCCGAAGGGCTTCTTGTCGATGGTGCTCTTGGCCCGTCGATAGACTAGCGAGCGCTGCTCGCGGGAGAAGGGCGACTCGAAGGTGTCCGACTCGATGAAGTACTGGCGGAACTCGGGCCCGATGGACTCCAGGAAGTAGCGTATATGGGCCAGGATCGGGTAGTTGCGACTGACCGTACGCCGACGTTGGACGATATCGTAGGTGCCAAGGGCGGTCAGGGCGCCAAACGCGAGCACCCCCGTCAGCCACCAGGGTGACGCCAGGAGCCCGAGCAGGCTGACGATCAGGCCGGCGACGGCGAAGTAGTAGGCGCCGAAGCGTGTCGAGGCGTGGCGTGAAAGGTACGAGGCCATGGCATTCTCCCTGAGGCACGGTTTTCTTCTGTTCTGTACTCATGCAAGCACATTACCTGTCACCGGCATAGGGCACGCCGCACCGGATGACGACCAGGCACAGTGGCGCAGAAGCCGAAGGTATGGCTCGGGAGGGAGGCCGCGCTCAAGGCGGCTGCCGGCACGTCTTGAGGCGGTACTGCAGGTGACCGCAAAGCGTCATCGTCTCGTAACCAAGTGCAAATAGTGTTTGACCTGAGCGCCAAGACGGCGCATGCTGCTCGCAGTTGGTTAGCAAGTTGAACGTCTCAGAGGTCATCGAAGCATCCTGGCGACGATGTTCCGGGGGAAGGTTTCTTGTTTTACCCACTGCAACTCGGGTATCTCCCGGTAATGTATATACGCTAGTCGAGGATTCGATCATGGCAACTGGTACCGTCAAGTGGTTCAACGACACTAAGGGCTACGGCTTCATTTCTCCGGACGACAACGGTGACGACCTGTTCGCTCACTTCTCCGAGATCCAAGCCGACGGCTTCAAGTCCCTGCAGGATGGCCAGAAGGTCTCCTTCGAGGTGACTCAGGGCAAGAAAGGCCTTCAGGCTTCCAACATCAAGGTCATCGACTAAGTCGATCGCTTGATGGCCGCTCAGGCGGCGTGATGCATCGCACTTGATGCATAGAAAAGGCTCGCTACGGCGGGCCTTTTTGCGTTTCTGGTGTGTCATTCTACGCCCCGGGCGGGTGCCGCTGAAGACACTCGCAAGCGAGGTGAATCTCTTGTAAAGGCGCTGTGGCATAGGGTGAAGGCCTTATATGCCTGAAAGAGATAAAAAAATAATACATTGTAACTATTTAGAATAAGGTGAGGGAGGCACAATAGGCTGATTCTCTTCAGCAAGGCCACCTCATGTCGCTGGATGCCTGGATCGCCCTCTCCGTTGCCTGTGCCGTCTTCCCGTTGATGGCGCTGACCCGCCTCGGCCCCGATATGGTGCTGATGGGGGCGCTTGTGGTGCTGCTGAGCCTTGGCGTCATCGACGCCGAGCAGGCGTTGGGCGGCTTTTCCAACAGTGGTCTGTTCACGGTCGCCTTCCTCTACATACTGGTCGCCAGTCTGCGCGATACCGGCGGTATCGATCTGATCATTCGCCATGTGCTGGGACGCCCCTCCGGCGAACGTCATGCCTTGTCGCGTCTGGTGTGGCCGGTCACCGCCGTCAGCGGGTTGCTCAACAACACGCCGGTGGTGGCCACTTTCATCCCTGCGGTGATCAGCTGGGGGCGTCGCTTCTCGATTGCCCCGCAGCTGTTGCTGATGCCGCTGAGCTTCGCTTCAATCCTCGGCGGCACTGTCACCCTGATGGGTACCAGCACCAATCTGGTGGTGAATGCCCTGATGCAGGAGCGCTTTCCGGAACTCCACCTGGGACTGTTCGAGATCGCCTGGGTGGGCGTGCCCATGGCGCTCGTTGGGGTCGCTTACCTGCTGATAGTGACGCCTCGTCTGCTGTCCAGGCGCCCCGGCAGTGAGGAGGCCTTCGCCAACCTGCGCGAGTTCACCATCGAGATGGAAGTGGATCCGCAGGGGCCGCTGGTCGACCGCACCGTTGAGGAGGCTGGGCTGCGCCATCTTTCCGGTCTCTTCCTGGTGGAAATCGAACGCGGTGGCAACGTGGTCAGCGTGGTGGGGCCGGGCGAACGCCTCAAGGGCGGGGATCACCTGGTCTTTGCCGGCACCACGGAGGGCGCCGTGGAGTTGCAGCAGATGCGTGGTCTGAGGCCGTCGCGTCTGGGGGAATCCCATCTGGAGAAGGAGTTCCGCGAGCGCCGCCTGGTGGAAGCGGTGGTCTCTGACCAGTGCCAGTTCATCGGGCAGAAGATCCGCGACGGCCATTTTCGCACGCTCTATGGCGCCGCCGTGCTGGCGGTCTGTCGTGGCGGGCGCAGGGTGGCGGGTAGCCTCGGGCAGATTCGTCTGCAACCCTCCGACGTGCTGCTGCTTGAGGCGCGCCCGGCCTTTATCGAACGTCATCGACAGTCCCAGGACTTCCTGTTGATCAGCCAGGTCAATGGTCAGGCCAGGCCCGCCTTCGACCGAGCGCTGCGCGCCTGGGCGATTCTGGCGACGGTGGTGGTGCTGGCCTCCACCGGGTTGATGAGCATGATGAACGCCGCCATGCTGGGCGCCGCGGCAGCCCTGTTGAGCGGCTGTGTCAGCGTCCGTAGTGCCCGTCGCGGCATGGACACCCAGGTGTT
>DJIP01000120.1:0-6437 GCA_002433675.1 Halomonas halophila | reverse complement strand
TGCTGAGTGTCGTCGGCGACAGTCCCTGGGCGCTGCTGGTGGGCACCTACTGTGTGGTGGCGCTGCTGACCTCGCTGGTGACCAACAATGCCGCAGCGGTCATCACCTTCCCCATTGCCATGGCAGGGGCCGAGAGCCTCGGCGTCAACCCATTGCCTTATGTGGTGGTGGTGATGTTTGCCGCATCGGCCAGTTTTCTTACCCCGATCGGCTATCAGACCAACCTGATGGTCATGGGGCCCGGTGGCTACCGGGTCGAGGATTACCTCAAGCTCGGCGGCCCCCTGAATCTGCTGACCGCGGTGGTGGTGTTGACGCTGACACCCTTTTTCTGGCCCTTCTGAGAACCCCCGTGTGCTTCTCGGCAGCCGGGTGGCTTCACTTGTTTGGCTCGTCCCCTCTGGCGCATTGCGGTAGGCTAGGAGGTTGTGCTTTGCAACATAGACTGAGATCTGCCCATGAGCGACAACGACCAGCTGGTCATCGAGCCCCGAGGCGAAGCCGACGCCTGCATGATCATTCTTCACGGCCTGGGAGCGGATGGACGTGACTTCGAGCCGGTGGTGCCGATGCTGCCAAGGCCCGGCTACGCGCAGATTCGATTTATCCTGCCCCATGCACCTCGCCTGCCGGTCACCATCAATGGCGGCATGGTCATGCCCGCCTGGTACGACATTCTAGAGATGAGTCTGGACCGTCGTGTGGACGAGATGCAGCTGCGGCTGTCGGCCGAGCGGATCAAGGGCGTCATACAGTCCCAGATCGATGCTGGCATCGACAGCCAGCGCATCCTTCTGGCCGGGTTTTCCCAGGGTGGGGCAGTTGCCTACGAAGCCGCCCTGAGCTTTGATAAACCGCTGGGCGGACTGCTGGCGATGTCCACCTACTTCGCCACCGCCAACTCGATCGAGCTGAACGAGGCCAATCGCGACCTGAGGGTGGAGATCCATCACGGCAGCATGGATCCGGTGGTGCCCGAGTCCCTGGGCAGAGCCGCCTTTGCTCGCATGGAGGAGCTTGGCTATCACACCGTCTATCGTCAGTATCCCATGGCTCACGCGGTCTGCCCGCAGCAGATCGGGGACATTGGCGAGTGGATGAGTGAACTGTTGGGTCAATGACACCCAGGCGAGTGATTTCTGCCCGCCTACATGAGTTTTTTCATCCTGCGAAAGAAGTCTGGCTCTTCTAAGCTGTTCTCGTACAAAAAATTAAGAAAAAGCTTACGGGATGCAGGGTGATGTCTGTATGGAGATTTTTCCATCGCGACAAGTTGAAGGCTGATAGTGGAACACCCCTCGAGACCATGGCGGTCAGTGAGGGAGAGTCGTGTGCGGAGGCCCTGCTGGGAGCCGCGCCGGGGGCCGCCTTGTTGCTGAACCAAGACGGGATCATCGTCTGGGCGAACGCTCGTCAGTGCAATGAACTTGGCAAGTCTCTGACCGACATCAGGGGACTGCGCCTGGCCGACATTCACTGCAGCACGGCAGCGGCGACACTGGAGCTGGCCCTTGCGCGTTGTCGCGAGGGGGGCGGGAACTGGGAAGGCGTGGTGGCCTGCGACGGCGATGGTCGGTTGCGTCACCTTGGTACTACCATCCACCCGGTGTCCTGGTGCAGCGCCCGCTGGATGCTGATGAAGCACGATGTCAGTCGTCTGCAGCTGCAGGCGGCGTCAGCTCAGCGACTGAGCCGGTCCATCGAAAGCCGCATGGCGAGGCTCCCGGGCGTGGTGTTCCGCCTGCGCCAGTCGCCTGATGGAGGCTTGTCGTTTGACTACCTGGGACCTGGTTTCGAATCCCAGACGGGGCTATCTCGTCAATGTGCCCTGAAAGACGTCGAGGTCGTGCTTGCCAGGCTGGACGAAGACGCGCGCGAGCAGTTGACGCTGGCGCTCGCCCAGTCGTTGGTCAGCCTCACCCCCTGGCACCTGGACATCACCCTGGGCGGCACCCACGAGGTCGGCGCGGAGGGACAGCGCTGGTTCGAGGCGAGGGGCACTCCTCAGCGGTTCGATGACGGTACCGTGGTCTGGGATGGCCTGCTGCTGGACGTGACCCAGCGCAAGCAGGCGGAGTCGCGTGTCGCCAAGTTGGTCAGTACCGATGTCCTCACCGGCGTGATGAATCGTCGTGCTTTCCTCGAGGCAGGAGCCCGGGTGCTTGCCCGGTTGCGGCGTCGCGGCGAGCCCGCGGTGCTGGCGATGCTGGATCTTGACCACTTCAAGTCACTGAACGATGCCTACGGCCACGCTGCCGGGGACATGGTGCTGAAGGCTTTCGCCGATACCTGTCGCCTGAGCCTGCGCCCTTATGACCTGTTGGCACGCATCGGGGGTGAAGAATTTCTGGTGCTGCTCGGTGACGTACAGGCAGAAGACGCCTGGGACATACTGGAGCGTCTTCGAAGTAACGTGGAAGCGTCGACCTTGAAGGTCGACCGTCGTGCCCTCAAGGTAACGGTGAGCATGGGAGCTATCTGTGTCGGTCAGGACGAAAGCCTCGACATGGCCATGCGGCGTGTGGACGGAGCGCTCTACGATGCCAAGCGTGCCGGTCGCAACCAATTGAAGGGCCTCCTTCCTGAGTATGAACGCGATAACCTCGTGCTGGGAGAGGCCCTGGCATCATCCACCATCTACAAGGAGATCGAGATGGCGTTGAGCGAAGATCTGCGGATCCCCAAGCCCTGTCCGAACTGCGGCAGCTACAATATGCGAGTCCCCAGCACCAAGAATCCCGATGAAAAGGTGCACTGCGCTTCCTGCCAGACCTACGTCTGCCTCTACTCCGAAGCGGCCGAGATGATCGAGAAGACACCCAAGAGCGAGTCCGAGGAACTGATCGAGAAGGCCATGAATCGGGACAAGTGACCAGGACGAGTGAAGCGGTCTCCTTCGGGCCGAACACCAGCGCCCCCGCCGTATCGGCGGGGGCGCTTTCGTTTCGTTGGGCGTTTCGTTGGGCGTTTCGTTGGGGGGCGCTTACAACAGCTCTTCGCCGGCCAGGGCCAGGCGCGAGCGCTCGACGCTTTTTAACGTCACGTGGCCTGCATGCGGCCAGTTCTTGAAGTTCTGAACCACCGCTGCCATGCCGCAGGTATTGGCGGTGAGGTAGGGGGTGTCGATCTGGCCGACGTTGCCCAGACAGACGATCTTGGTATTGCGTCCTGCTCGGGTGATCAGGCTCTTCAGTTGCTTCGGCGTAAAGTTCTGGGCCTCGTCGATGATCAGGAAGGTGTCGTTCAAGGTACGCCCGCGCATGAAGCCCGGCGCTCGGATCTGCACGCGTGAGCCGAGCAACTGGCGCGTGGCGTCCTGGTTCCACGTCGAACTTCCGTCATGTTCGTCGCGCAGCAGGTTATCCATGTTGTCGTGGAAGGCGCCCATCCAGGGCGACATCTTTTCCTCTTCGGTGCCGGGCAGAAAGCCGATGTCCTCGCTCATCGAGATCGGTGCCCGGGTGAACACCACTCGTTCGAAACGCTTGGTGTCCAGGGTCTGCTGGAAGGCCGCGGCCAGGGTCATGAAGGTCTTGCCGGTGCCGGCACTGCCGGCCACCGTGACCAGGTCCACGGCGTCATCCATCAGCAGGTTCAAGGTGAAGTTCTGCCGGCTGTCGTGGGCGTGTACCCCCCAGACGCTGGCGCCGTGGCGATAGTTGGTCAGAAGCTCCAGGGTGGCCTGGTGGGGGGCGAGTTCGCGCACGATGGCTTCGAAGCTGGCCTCGCTGTCGGCGTCGGACACCAGCATGCCCAGGTGCCAGTGCTGCGGAATCTCGCCACTCAGGCGATAGATGACACGGTCATGGTCGCGCTCGACCTTGACGTCCAGCGCCATGGCGTCCCATAAGCCACGGCCGGCGTCCTCATACACGGCGACACCGTCGGTCATGGCGTCGGAGTCATCGAAGGCGCGGTCGGTCAGGTAGTCCTCGACCGGCACGCCGAGGGCAGCGGCCTTGACCCGCAGGTTGATGTCCTTGGTGACCAGGATCACCGAGGCGTCCGGGCGTTCCTGACGCAGTCGGCAGGTTTCGCCGAGCAGGCGATTGTCGGGGCTGTCTTCGAGGTTGTCGGGGAGGGTGAGATCGGAGTAGCAGAGCAGTCGTAGTCGACCATCTGGCCCACTGACGCGGGTGATGGGAATTCCTTGGCGGATCTGGTCGATGTCGACGTTGGCGGTCAGGTCAGAGAGGGTCCGGCTGACTTGCCGGGCGGTGCGGGCGATTTCGCGGATGCCATTCTTGTGCTTGTCGAGCTCCTCGAGCACGGTCATGGGGATAACCACTTCGTGCTCTTCGAACTGGTAGAGGGCGCTGGGATCATGGATCAGTACGTTGGTGTCCAGCACGTACAGTCGGGTGGCCTTCTTGTCGATGCGTACCATCGGCACAGCTCTCCTGATTGTCACCTTGGGCGTCAACATGACGCCTTGATGTCGACACTCTCAGCGCGCGATGTCAGGAATGTGACAGCCGCCAAGGTGTCGGATTGCACACGATAGGCTCCTCCTGTGGCCATGAAACGGTTCTCGAACGGTTCTCAACCCCCTGGGCACGCAGCACGTAATGCTGTGGCGCACGACGTGCCGCTGAATGGCGCTCCTTTCCATTGGACCCTGATTCGGTCCCGCGGTGCCCTTGAGTCAAGCATGGACGATGACAAAAATGCTGCAAGGGCGAAGTGTCAACGCTGCGCTATCAGGTCAACTCTTCGATCCACTTTCCCGTCACCACGAGGCTGGTCAGCAGGGAGTCGGCGGCGAAGGCCAGCGCGCTCGAAATGGCGGTTCCTGCCAGCTTTTGCGGTGGAAAGCCCCGTGCCGGAATGCTGCAGTGCTCAGGGCGCGATCATCACGCTGTCCTGATCGAAGGCCACCGCCCAGGTACGCAGCGAGACGCTAGCGTCTTCCACGCAACTGCCGTCTTTCAGGCGAAAGTGCTGCTTGTACAGGGGGGAGGCCACCACCGGCTCTCCCTGGATATCGCCGACGATGCCTCGGGCCAGGACATTGGCCTTGGCGATGGGGTCGTGGTGGTCGATGGCGAAGAGCTCCGGGCTATGCCCGGGCAGGTAGAACAGCGCCACCTGGGCGGGGCCCTCGGCGCTGTCGATCCAGGCGGCGACGCCGGAAAAGGGCACCAGGTCACTGCGCTGGCACAGCGGTATCCAATCCAGCGAACGGCTGATGGAAGAAGCGGTCATGGGAGACTCCTTGTGTCGTTGTCGATGCCCCGTCTCGTGACGCGCTGTCGGTCACGAGGGGAGAAACGGTGGCTTGCTCAGGCGGGGCGGAGCTGGCCGCGTTCCTCGGTGACGATGATGTCCGGGTCGGGGCGGCTGTCATTGACGTAACTGCGAAAGCGCTTGAGCTTGTCCGGATCGGCCAGGGCGCCTGCCCACTCGCACTCGTAGGTATCGATGACGTGCTGCATCTGGCGTTCGAGTTCCTCGCCGATGCCCAGACTGTCGTCGAGCACCACCGCCTTGAGGTAGTCGAGACCTCCCTCGAGGTTTTCACGCCATACCGAGGTCCGCTGCAGGCGATCGGCGGTGCGCACGTAGAACATCAGCAGGCGGTCGATGGCCTGGATCAGCGCCTGGTCATCCAGGTCGGTGGCGAACAGCTCTGCATGACGTGGACGCATGCCGCCGTTGCCACAGACGTACAGGTTCCAGCCATGCTCGGTGGCGATGACGCCGATGTCCTTGCTCTGGGCCTCGGCGCACTCGCGGGTGCAGCCGGACACCGCAAACTTGAGCTTGTGGGGCGAGCGCAGCCCCTTGTAGCGATGCTCGAGTCGCAGCGCCATGCCGACGCTGTCCTGGACGCCGTAGCGGCACCAGCTGCTGCCGACACAGGATTTCACCGTGCGCAGCGACTTGCCGTAGGCGTGTCCGGTCTCGAAGCCGGCCTCGATCAGCTCTTCCCAGATGGCCGGCAGGTCCTCGAGACGCGCGCCAAACAGGTCGATGCGCTGGCCGCCGGTAATCTTGGTGTAGAGCTGGTATTTCTGGGCCACTTGCCCCAGCACCACCAGCTTATCCGGGGTGATTTCACCGCCGGCGATGCGCGGCACCACCGAGTAGGTGCCGTTTTTCTGCATATTGGCCATGAAGGTGTCGTTGGTATCCTGCAGCGGCACGTGGGCGGCATCGGTGATCGGCTCGTTGAAGCAGGAGGCGAGAATCGAGGCCACCGCCGGTTTGCAGATATCGCAGCCTAGTTGGTGCGTCTCGGCGTTGCCGTGCTTCTCCATCAGCTCGCTGAACGTCTTGATGCCTTCGACACGCACGATGTCGTAAAGCCCTTGGCGGGTATGGGCGAAGTGCTCGCAGATCGATGTATCCACCTCGACGCCGCGGGCCTCCAGTTCGTGGTCCACCACGCTTTTGAGCAGCGCCGCGCAGCCGCCGCAGCCGGTGCTGGCTTTGGT
>DJIP01000179.1 GCA_002433675.1 Halomonas halophila | reverse complement strand
GACGTCGAAGTCGGGCATGGAGACACGTTCAGGGTTGAGGAAGCGCTCGAACAGCAGGTCGTACTGGATCGGGTCGAGGTCGGTGATCTTCTGGGCGTAGGCCACCAGCGAGCCGGCACCGGACCCCCGCCCCGGCCCCACCGGCACGTCGTTGTCCTTGGCCCACTGGATGAAGTCCATCACGATCAGGAAGTAGCCAGGGAACCCCATCTGCAGAATGATGTTCAGCTCGAAGTCCAGGCGTTCGCGGTAGCGTTGCTCGAGGGCCGCCCATTCTTCACTGTCGCGGGGGTGCTGCTCGACCGGATAGAGCGCATCGAGGCGCTCGGTCAGGCCGTCGTGAGAGATCTTGCGAAAGAATTCGTCCTGGGTCATGCCCTCGGGGATGCCGTACTCCGGCAGGAAGATCTCGCCCAGACGCACGTCGACGTTGCAGCGCGCGGCGATCATCACGCTGTTTTCGAGCGCCTCGGGAATATCGGCGAACAGCTCGGCCATCTCCTGGGGCGACTTCAGGTACTGCTCTTCGGTGTAACGGCGCTCGCGCCGGGGATCGTCGAGCGCCTTGCCCTCGCCGATGGAAACCCGGGTCTCGTGGGCCCAGAAGTCCTCGCGCTTCAGAAAGCGCACGTCATTGGTGGCCACCACCGGCACTCCGGTGTCCAGCGCCAGCGCTACCGAGGCGTGTACGCAGTCTTCTTCCAGTGGGCGGCCGGTGCGGGTCAGCTCCAGGTAGAAACGTCCCGGGAAGGCCTGACACCAATCGTCCAGCAGGCGCCTGGCGTCGGCGTGAAGGTCGCTGAGCAGGTGGCGCCCGACATCACCGTCGCGGCCGCCGGACAGCGCAATCAACCCCTCGTTCTGTTCGAGTATCCAGGCCTTCTCCAGGTAGGCCCGCCCCTGGCGCTGGCCCTCGACCCAGCCCCGCGAGATCAGCTCGGTCAGATTGCGGTAGCCGACGTCGTTCATCGCCAGCAGGGTCACCCGATAGGGATGATCCAGATCATGGCCGTTGACCAGCCACAGATCGGCACCGATCACCGGCTTCATGCCGGCGCCCTGGACGCCGTTGTAGAACTTCACCAGGCCGAACAGGTTGGCCTCGTCGGTCAGCGCCAGCGCCGGCGCCCCGTGTTCGATGCCCGCCTTGACGTACGGCTTGAGGCGCACCAGGCCATCGACGAGGGAGAACTCGCTGTGGACGCGAAGATGAACGAAGGGAGCGGACATGAGAAAGCCTTACCTCGACCCGCCGCAGCGGGTGTGTGAAAACGGGTCAGAACAGCGCCAGCTGACGCTTTACCGGTGCAAACGAGCGGCGATGCTCGGCCAGCGGCCCGAGGCGTTCGAGCGCGGCCAGATGCTCAGGCGTCGGGTAGCCCTTGTGGCGGGCGAAGCCATAGTCGGGATAGCGCTCGTCGAGGGCCAGCATGGCGGCGTCGCGGGCCACCTTGGCCAGGATGGAGGCGGCGGCGATGGCCGGATGGCGGGCATCGCCCTTGACCACAGCCTGGCCCGGAACATGATGCCCGGGCAGCCGATTGCCGTCCACCAGCAGGTACTCAGGAGCCGGCGCCAGACCATCGATGGCCCGGCGCATCGCTAGATGGGTGGCGTGGTAGATATTGAGCCGATCGATCTCTTCAGGACTCGCCTCGGCCACATGGTAGGCCAGGGCATGCTCGCGGATCAGGCCATCGAGCGCCTCGCGACGCTTGGCACTCAGCGCCTTGGAGTCATTGAGCCCGGCGATCGGCGACGAAGGATCGAGGATCACCGCCGCCGCCACCACCGAGCCCACCAGCGGCCCTCGACCGACCTCGTCGACCCCGGCCAGTAGACTACCGTCATAGTCCACCACCAGCGGTGGCAAGGCAGGCTTGTTGCTGCGCCTTGGCTTCGCTTCAGCGACCATCGCCTGCCTCCCGACGGGCATCATCCGTTTCATCACCCTTGGCGTCGGCCACCTCCTCGGCCAGCCGAGGCGATACGCTTTCCGGCAACGGCTGCCCCGCCACCAGCGCTTCGATGGCCTCCGCCGCACGCCGGCTGGCGTCACGCTGCAGCCCCTCGTGCATGGCGGCAAAGCGTGCCTCGAGCGCCAGCCGCGCCGCTTCATCGTCGAGCAACTTACCCAGGCGGGTGGCGATGGCCTCGCCGCTGGCCTCGTCCTGGATCAGCTCCGGCACCAGCGATTCGCGGGCGATCAGATTGGGCAGCGAGATCCACTCGGTCTTGACCATCAGCCGAGCGATGCGATGGGTCATCGGCGCCATGCGGTAGCCCACCAGCATGGGGCGATGACACAGCATCGCCTCCAGCGCCGCGGTGCCGGAGGCCAGCAGCACCAGGTCACTTGCCACCATGGCCTCCCGTGCCTGGCCATCGAGCAGGCTGACGCTGGCCGCAAGCGCCGGCCGCGCTGCCAGCAGCGCCTCGAGTTCTTGCCTGCGCTCGGGCGTCGCCGCCGGGATCACCACCGCAAGCCCCGGCCTTGCCTTGACCAGGCGCTCGGCAGCCTCCAGGAAGGTCTCCCCCATGAAGCGGATCTCGTTGCGCCGGGAGCCGGGCAGCAGCGCCAGCACCTGGGCGTCGGCGGCAATCTCCAGCGCCTCACGGGTGGCCCTGCGGTCGTTGACCAGCGGCAGCTCGTCGGCCAACGGATGGCCGACGAAGGCTACCGGCACCCGGTGCTTGACGTAGAAGGCCGCCTCGAACGGCAGAAAGGTCAGCATGGCGTCGACCGAGCGGGCGATGCCCTTGACTCGGCCCTGACGCCAGGCCCACACAGACGGACTGACATAATGCGCGGTGGTGACACCGGCCTCGCGCAACTGGCACTCGAGGCCAAGATTGAAGTCCGGGGCATCGATCCCGACCATGATGTCGGGACCCCAGTCCAGCGCATCCCGGCGCAGGGTGCGACGCACGCGAATCAGCTCTGGCAGGTGCTTGATCACCTCCACCAGCCCCATCACCGACAGGGTCTCCAGCGGATATAGCGACTCGAGTCCCTCGGCGATCATGCGTGGGCCACCCAGGCCGCGGAATGCCACGTCGGGATGGCGGGCCTTGAGCGCGCGCATCAGGCTCGCGCCGAGTATATCGCCGGACAGTTCTCCGGCCACCAGGTAGACGCGGCGGATGGAGCCTGTCTCGCTCGCGACATCGCGTGCAGCGTGGGTCATGACGGACACCTGACTGGCTGAACAAGCCTGACGATGGAAGGGCGCCCAAGCCGACGACGGCCATCACGATGACCGACGGCGATGGGGCTGACGCCCGCAACTGCGGGCGCCGACCGGCGGCCCGCCAGCCGGGCCGATGACTGCCTAGCGGATGATGCCCCGCGAGGACGCCTCGATGGAGGCCACGAAAGCTTCGGTCTCGGCCAGCGAGAAACGCTGGCGGATCTCGCCGATGGCCTGTTCCACGGTAAGCCCCTGCCGGTACACCAGCTTGTAGGACTCGCTGAGGGCGCGGATGGCTTCCGTCGCAAAGCCGCGGCGCTTGAGCCCGACCACGTTGAGTCCGTGGGCCTGGGCCGGGTTGCCGTTGATCATCACGAAGTCCGGGGTGTCCTTGGTGATGATCGAGCCACCGCCTGCCATGGCGTGGGAGCCGAAACGACAGAACTGGTGGATGGCAGACAGCCCGCCGATGATCGCGAAGTCGCCCAGCTGCACGTGGCCCGCCAGGGTGACCTGATTGGCCAGGATGCAGTCGTTGCCGATCACGCAATCATGGCCGACGTGGACGTAGGCCATGAACAGGTTGCGCGAGCCGATGGTGGTCTCGCTGCGATCCTGAACGGTGCCCCGGTGCAGGGTGACGCCCTCGCGCACGACGTTGTCGTCACCCATCACCAGGCGGGTCGGCTCGCCCTGGTACTTCTTGTCCTGGCAGGCCTCCCCCACCGAGGCAAACTGGAAGATGCGGGTACGCTCGCCCAGCACGGTAGGGCCCTGCACCACGACGTGGGGGCCGATGACCGACCCGGCGCCAATCTCGACGTCTGGGCCGATCACACTGAAGGGCCCCACCTCGACATCGTCGGCCAGGCGGGCGCCGGGGTCTACGATGGCGGTCGGATGTATCAAGCGATCTTCCTCTCGGCACAGATGATGTCGGCCTCACAGGCCAGCTCGCCTTCCACGGTGGCACGGCACTTGAACTTCCAGATACCCCGCTTGGCCCGCTCGACCTCGGCGCGCAGCTCAAGCTTGTCACCCGGCATCACCGGGCGCTTGAAGCGCACATTGTCACTGCCCACCAGGTAGTACACATAGCCATCGGCGGGCAGCTTGTTGACGGTCTTGAAGCCCAGGATACCGCAGGCCTGAGCCAGCGCTTCCACCACCAGCACGCCGGGCATGATCGGGTGATGGGGGAAGTGACCATTGAAGAACGGCTCGTTGATGCTGACGTTCTTGTAGGCAACGATGGTTTCGCCAAGGGTCAGTTCCGTGACCCGATCCACCAGCAGAAAAGGATAGCGGTGGGGCAGATATTCGCGAATCTCGTTGATGTCCATAACCATCGTAGCGACCTCTGAAATGACAAGAGCCCTTCTCCCTGGAAGGACATGACCGGCGGGGGCCAAGGGCACCATACCGGCAATAGGCGGTGGATTATACCGACCTGTACCCGCCCCTCAAGCCTCGCCGGAGCCTCGCTTCTCCAGACGATTGACCCGCTTGGCGATACTGTCGAGCTGCTTGAAACGCACCGCGTTGCGGCGCCACTGGCTGTTTTCCATGGCCCCGGTGCCCGAGGAGTAGACGCCTGGCTCGAGGATGGAGTTGGTCACCAGGCTCATGCCGGTGACCTGGACGCCATCGCAGATGGTCAGGTGACCGGACAGCCCCACACCACCACCCAGCATGCAGTGGCGCCCCACCCGGGTGGAACCGGCGATACCGACACAACCAGCCAGCGCGCTGTGATCACCGATGTGCACGTTGTGGGCGATCTGCACCTGGCTGTCGATCTTGACGTCGTTGCCGATCACGGTGTCACCCAGCGCCCCACGGTCGATGCTCGAGCAGCTGCCGACCTCGACGTCATCGCCGAGCACCGCGCCACCGAGCTGGGCGATCTTGCGCCAGCCGCCACCGTCGTGGGCGAAACCAAAACCATCGCCGCCTATCACGCAACCGCTGTGCAGGATGGCACGCTTGCCGACGACCACGCCGTGGTACAGGGTGACATTGGCGTGCAGGAAGCCGTCCTCGCCGATCTCGCAGTCCGCCCCGACCACCGAGCCGGGCCCGACCACCACACGATCTCCAAGGCGAGCCCCGGACTCGATCACCGCATTGGGGCCGATCGAGACGTCGGCACCCAGACTGGCGTCCTCGGCCACCACCGCACTGGGGTGGATGCCTGGCTGGTGCGCGTCGGCCTGGGGGTCAAGCATGCGCGAAAGCTCGGCGTAACCGAGATAGGGGTTGTCCAGCACCAGCGCCGGTACCGGACAGGCCTCGAGATGGTCGGCGTGAAGCAGCACCGCCGCCGCCCGGGTGGACGGCAGATCCTTCAGATAGGCGCGATTGGCAAGAAAGCTCACCTGATCGGGGCCGGCGTCCTTGAGCGTCGCCAGGCCAACGATACGTTGGCTGCCGTCACCGTGCAGGCGAGCGCCCAGGCGAGAGGCGATATCGGAGAGGTTTGGCTGTGTACGTGTCGATTTCATGTATGACCGTAATGCGGTGACGACGGAATTCGGGAAAGGCGCTGTCGGCGGTTTCCTCAGTACGTGTTGAGCAGCCGGGTGACCTCGGCCGTCAGGTCCGGCAGATCACGACCGCTGTGCAGGACACCGTCCGGTGTCACCAGCACCTCGACCTCGTGACGCTCGATCACCTGAGCGACCGCCTGGTCGACCCTGCCTTCCAGGCGACTTATCAAACGCTGTTCGGCTTCCTGGCGAGCCTCGAGGATATCACGCCTTAAGCGATCGAAACGCTGCCCTTTGCGCTGAAATTCCTGAACCCGAGAAGGGCTAGGTTGTTCGTCGGCAGCAGCCAGGTCGCCGGCCAGGGCCTCGAGCTCAAGGCGCAGCGTTTCGGCCTCGCGCTGCCAGGGAGAGACCTGCTCCTGCAGCCTCTGCATGGCACTGCGGGCGGCCTCGGTGTCGAGTACGGCGCGGCGCCAGTCGAGCACCGCCACTTCTGCCCCCGATGCCGACACCGGGCTGCTCAGGGCAGCGGCCAGCGCCAGCATCACCAGCCAGCGGCGTCGGCCGCCTGGCCCCATCAGAAGGTCTGACCCAGCGAGAACTGGAACACCTGGGTGTCGTCCTCGTCCTCGTCATTGAGCGGCTCGGCCACACTGAAGGTCAGGGGGCCCACCGGCGTCAGCCAGGAGACGCCCACGCCCACACTGTAGCGTATATCGCTGAATTCCACCCCGGAGTTGCACTTCTTGCGATCCTCGTCCTCCGACAGCACGTCGTAGCACTCGGTGAGGAAGGTGTTACCGGCATCGACGAACAGCGACGGCTGTACCGAGCGCTTGTCCTCGACGAACGGCATCGGGAAGATCAGCTCCATGCTGCCCTCGAGCAGTACGTTACCGCCCAGGGTCTCGTCATCGCCGTCCTCACGCTCGGTGGTGAGCTGGCCCAGGGTGTTGTCGGTGAAACCGCGCACCGAGCCCAAGCCACCGGCGAGGAAGTTCTCGTAGAACGGATAGGGGTCGCTCGAGTTGATGGCATCGGCGTAGCCCAACTGGCCACTGAACTTCAGTGACCAGGTCTGTTCTTCGTTGAACGGGAAGAAGTGCTTGGCCTGGGCCCTGGCCTTGTAGTACTCGGCATCACTGCCGGGCACCCCGAGCTCCATCGACAGCCGCTGGTAGTTGCCCGCCGTCGGCATGATGCCGCGGTTGAGGTCGTTACGCGTCCAGCTGCCGGTGACCGACAGGGTGTTGGCGTCGTCGCCCTCGTCGAGCACGTAGCGCTTGATCTCCGACGGGGTGTCGTCGTAGGTATCGATCTCGAGCTTCTCGATATTGGCGCCGAAGTTCATCCGCGTCAGCTCGTTGATCGGGTAGCCGAAGTTGATCCCGGCACCGAGGGCATCGGTGGAGTAGGTCGAGATGTCGGAGTCTTCGTAGTCCGTGGCCCGGTAGTAGAAGTTGTAGCCGCGGGAGATACCGTCCAGGGTCCAGTAGGGATCGGTGAAGCCGAAGTTGACGCTGGTGTAGGTGTCACTCTTCTGGGCGCCGATGTTGACCCGGTTGCCGCTGCCCAGAAAGTTGTTCTGGGACAGCGAGGCACCGTAGATGATACCGGCACTCTGGGAGAAACCGAGACTGGCCGACAGCGAGCCGGAGGGCTGCTCTTCGACGGTGTAGGTAACGTCGAGCTGATCGCTCTCGCCGGGCACCGGCTCGGTCTGCACCTGCACCTGCTTGAAGAAGCCAAGGCGCTCGAGGCGCTGGCGCGACTGGGAGATGGCCTCGGTGGAGGCAGGCGCGCTCTCCATCTGGATCATCTCGCGGCGCAGCACTTCATCCTTGGTGGTGGTGTTGCCGACGAACTGGATACGCCGCACGTAGGCGCGACGCCCCGGCGCCACCTGGAAGCTCAGGTCCACCGTCTCGCCGTCGCTGCGCACCTCGGGGATGCCGTTGACCTCGGCGAAGGCAAAGCCCTCTGCACCCAGGCGCGAGCGCATGGCTTCGGAAGACGCCACCACGTCGCTGCGCGAGAAGATGTCACCGGACTCGAACTGCAACAGCTCGCGGGCCTCGGCCTCGGCCACCTTGAGATCGCCGACGAAGCTGATGTCGCCGACCCGGTAGCGATTGCCTTCGTTCACGTTGATGGTGATGAAGATGCGCGACTTGTCCGGGCTGATCGATACCTGGCTCGAGGTGATCTCGAAGTTCACGTAGCCGCGGTCGAGGTAGTAGGAGCGCAGCCGCTCCAGGTCACCGGCCAGCGCCTCGCGGGAGTACTCGTCGGCGGAGAACCAGCCGAAGAACAGGCCGGGATCGTCCTCGAGCTCGAACTCGTCGAGCAGGATCTCGTCAGAGTAGGCCTCGTTGCCGACGATATTGATCTGGCGGATCTTGGCGACGGCGCCTTCATTGATATTGATGTCGACCCGCACCCGGCCCTGCCCCACCGGCGTAAGCTCGGTGTCGATGCGCGCGCTATAGCGGCCCTGGGACTGGTAGAGGCCTTCCAGCTCACGCTTCATCTCGTCGATGGTCGAGAGCTGCAGCACCTGGCCTTCGCTGATGCCCGCCTGCTTGAGGCCCGCACGCAAGTCCTCGTCGGGAATCTGGGAGTTGCCTTCGATATTCAGCGCCGAGATGGTCGGGCGCTCCTCCACCTGGATGATCAGGACGTCGCCTTCACGGGCCAGCTGGATATCTTCGAACAGTCCGGTGGCAAACAGCTGGCGAGCCGCTTCGGCCAGTTCACTGTCGTCCACTCGATCGCGAGCGTTGACGGGAAAAGCATTGAAGACGGAAGCCGCAGAGACCCGTTGAAGGCCTTCCACGCGAATGTCCGACACGGTGAAAGGGGCCGCGTGCGCCACCTGGGCACAGGCGGTCAAAAGTGTCGCCAATCCGATGGTCTTGATTTTCATGCAGTCGTTTCGCTCGCGTTGAGTCAGCGTACCTGTCCAGACAGGCACCTTATACATTTCTCCGCCTTACTGACAAGTTGGCGGCGGCGTCTCGCTTGGTGACGTCCCCGGCAAAGCGCGATTCACCTGGGCGCTCGTTGTTGCGCACGCACCACATCGATGGCGGGGGCAACTTCTACCACAAGCGCATCACATCGAAGTACAGGGCCATGATCATCAGGGTGCCCACCAATGCCAAGCCGACCTTGAGGCCAACGGCCTGGGTGCGTTCGGACACCGGACGCCCACGTACCGCTTCGACCAGGTAGTACAGCAGATGGCCACCGTCGAGTACCGGGATCGGCAGCAGGTTGAGCACCCCAAGGCTGATCGACAGATAGGCCATGAAGTTGATGAAGCTCTCGAGCCCGGAACGCGCCGTGTCACCGGCGATCCGGGCGATGGTGATGGGCCCGGACAGATTGGTCGGCGAAATCAGGCCGACCACCATCTTGCGCACGGCATCAAAGGTCAACAGCGTCATCTCGGCGGTACGTGAAGCCGCCTGCCCCACCGCTTCCAGGGGGCCGTAGCGGATTTCCCGCTGGTACTGCTGGGGCCAGTCTACCGGGGCAACGCCGGCACCGATATAGCCGATCTCGCTTCCATCATCCAGCCGGTTGGTCCGCGGCGTCAGACTCAGCGTCCTCGACTCGCCGCCGCGCTCGACCTCAAGCGACAGCGTCTGGCCGGGTCGCGCCCGCACCCGACTGACCAGATCCGGCCAGTCACTCACCGCGCTGTCGTCGATACTCAGCACACGATCACCGGCTAGCAACCCTGCCTCGGCCGCGGGCTCGCCTTCCATCACCTGGCCAATCACAGCAGGCATGTCGGGACGCCACGGAGCGATCCCCAGTGTCGCCAGAGGCGCGGGCGGGTCCTGCCCCACCAGCCAGTTCTCGACCGGCGCGCGATAACTGCGAGAGGCGCTTGAGCCCTCTTCGCGGGCGTCGATTTCCAGGCTGCCGCTGGCGCCAATGGCGGCCACCAGCTTGAGATTGACCTCGTCCCAGGAACGCACCGCCTCGCCACCGATGGCGGTCAGCTC
>DJIP01000105.1 GCA_002433675.1 Halomonas halophila | reverse complement strand
TCATCCTTGCGCTCTTCCATCAGTTCGGCGACACGGCGCAGTACAGCCGCTCTGTGGGTAGCGCTGGTATCCGCCCACTGCCGTTGCGCTCGGTCGGCCGCATCAAAGGCACGCTCGACGTCGGTACGATCTGCCTGGGTGATCTCCACCAGTTGTTTCTGGTGGTAGGGGTCCATCACCTTGAGCGACTCGCCGGAACTTCCAGCCTTCCATTCACCGGCGATCGGCTGCAGATGAAGATCCTTGAGGCTCCACATAACGACTCCTTTCGTCCTGTATAGCTTTCGTCCAACTATCGTCACACAAGGCTAGTCAACCATCACTCGGGTCGCAAGACCTGTCTGAGTGACGATTTGTGTCCTGACACTATTGCCAATGGCCTCTCCTGACCGAGTTGCAGCCTACCTCTCTTCCTCCACACAGGGCGCGGCTGAAGCACCCTCCCTACCCCGGCCCACGGATAGGCCGGGCTCATGCTTGCGATCATCATGATGTACGAATCAGAGCAGAACCGGCGAGAAAGCTGACCCCTGTCAGCGGAGCTGAATCGAGACAGCCATAGACTGAATCTCGACAGCATCAAAACAGGAAACCACCAAGCCACCTTTCAAGCCGCTTCGCTCCTCAAGCTCGCCAACGCCCGAGCCACCCGCTAGCCCAGGCTCGAGCAACCGGCATCGCACACGCCGAGGAGGTTTCGCAGGTCGCTTTTCTCTTTCCCTTGTCATGCTATTGGAGGCCAATGATGGCTGTTACCAACCTCGCAGAACTCGACGCCCTCGTCGCCAGGGTCAAGGCCGCGCAACGGATCTTTGCCAGTTTTCCCCAGGATAAGGTCGATGCGATCTTTCGCGCCGCGTCGCTTGCCGCCAACCAGGCCCGCATTCCGCTGGCCCGTCAGGCGGTGGAAGAGACCGCCATGGGCGTGCTCGAAGACAAGGTGATCAAGAACCACTTCGCCTCGGAGTTCATCTACAACAAGTACAAGGACGACAAGACCTGCGGCGTCATCGCCACCCACGATGAAGCCGGCACCATGACCATCGCCGAGCCGGTGGGCCTGATCTGCGGCATCATCCCCACCACCAACCCCACCTCCACCGCCATCTTCAAGGCGCTGATCTCGCTGAAGACCCGCAACGGCATCATCTTCTCGCCCCACCCGCGCGCGCGCCACTGCACCAACGCCGCCGCCAGACTGGTGCTGGAGGCAGCGGTGGCCGCCGGCGCACCACAGGACATCATCGGCTGGATCGACCAGCCCTCGGTGGAGCTGTCCGAGGCCCTGATGAAGCATGAGGGCATCAACCTGATCCTGGCCACCGGCGGCCCCGGCATGGTCAAGGCGGCCTACTCCTCGGGCAAGCCGGCCATCGGCGTGGGTGCCGGCAACGTGCCGGTGGTGATCGACGAGAGCGCGAACATCAAGCGCGCGGTGGCCTCGATCCTGATGTCGAAGACCTTCGACAACGGCGTGGTGTGCGCCTCGGAGCAGGCGGTGATCGTGCTCGATGAGGTCTACGACGAGGTGCGTGAGCGCTTCGCCTCCCACTCGGCCTACGTGCTCACCGCCGACGAGGCCGACCAGGTCCGTCAGGTGCTTCTGAAAAATGGCGCGCTCAACGCCGCCATCGTCGGCCAGTCGGCGGCGACCATCGCCGGGCTCGCCGGCATCGAGGTGCCCGCCGACACCAAGATCCTGATCGGCGAGGGCGAGCGGGTCAGCATCGACGACGCCTTTGCCCACGAAAAGCTGTCACCGACACTGGGCATGTTCCGCGCCAGTTCCTTCGAGGACGCGGTGGACCAGGCCTGCACCATGGTCGAGTTTGGCGGCATCGGCCATACCTCGGGGCTCTACACCGACCAGGACACTCAGCAGTCGCGTATCCGCTACTTCGGCGACCGTCTCAAGACCGCGCGCATCCTGGTCAATATCCCCACCTCCCACGGCGGCATCGGCGACATGTACAACTTCGACATGGCGCCGTCGCTGACCCTCGGCTGCGGTTCCTGGGGCGGCAACTCGATCTCCGAAAATGTCGGTCCCAAGCACCTGATCAACACCAAGACCGTGGCCAACCGGGCGGAAAACATGCTGTGGCACAAGCTCCCCGAATCGATCTACTTCCGTCGCGGCAGCCTGTCGGTTGCGTTGACCGACCTCAAGGACAAGAAGCGCGCCTTTATCGTCACCGACCGCTTCCTGTTCAACAATGGCTACGCCGATGAGCTGATGGCACTGCTCAAGGGACTCGGCATGGAGGTCCACACCTTCTACGACGTCGAGGCCGACCCCACCATGTCGATCGTCGACAAGGGCGCTGAGGCCATGGCCAGCTTCCAGCCCGACGTGATCCTGGCGCTCGGCGGCGGCTCACCGATGGACGCCGCCAAGATCATGTGGGTCAAGTACGAGCACCCGGACGTGCACTTCCAGGATCTGGCGATGCGCTTCATGGACATCCGCAAGCGGATCTACCAGTTCCCCACCATGGGCGAGAAGGCCAGCCTGGTGTGCATCCCCACCACCTCCGGTACCGGCTCCGAGGTCACCCCCTTCGCGGTGGTCACCGACGACGCCACCGGCATCAAGTACCCGCTGGCGGACTACCAGCTGACCCCGGACATGGCCATCGTCGATGCCAACCTGGTGATGAAGATGCCCAGATCGCTGACCGCGTTTGGCGGCTACGACGCCGTGACCCACGCGCTGGAGGCCTACGTCTCGGTGTTGGCCAACGAGTTCTCCGACGGTCACGCGCTGCAGGCGCTGAAGCTGCTGAAGCAATACCTGCCGGCCAGCTACCGTGAGGGCGAGCGCAACGCCGTAGCCCGCGAGAAGGTCCACAGCGGCGCCAGCATCGCCGGCATGGCCTTCGCCAATGCCTTCCTTGGCGTGTGCCACTCCATGGCCCACAAGCTCGGCGCCGAGTTCCACCTGCCCCATGGACTGGCCAATGCACTGCTGATTACCAACGTGGTGCGCTTCAACGCCAACGACAACCCTACCAAGCAGACCGCCTTCTCCCAGTACGACCGGCCCAAGGCGCGCAGCCGCTACGCCGAGGTCGCCGATCACCTGGGGCTGTCCCAGGCCGGCGACCGTACCGCCCAGAAGGTCGAACGCCTGATCAACTGGCTCGATGAGCTCAAGCGCGACCTGGACATCCCCACCTCGATCAAGGACGCCGGCGTCCCCGAGGCCGACTTTCTGGACAAGCTCGATGAAGTGGCCGCTGAGGCCTTCGATGACCAGTGCACCGGCGCCAACCCGCGCTACCCCTTGATCAGCGAGCTCAAGGAAGTGCTGCGAGCGTCCTACTACGGAGAGGTCTACGTGGAGGGCGAGACCTTCGCCGGCACCACCGTGATCAAGAAGAGCGAAGCGCGAGCGCCTGCCCGGACGCCTGCCAATACCCCTGACAAGGCCCGACAGAGCGACAAGACAGAGCTGAGCGACAAGACAAAGCTGAGCGCACCCACCGGCAAGCCGGCTGGCGGCAAGGCGAAGAAGGAAAAGGCCGACGCCTGAATCCAAGCTAGCGCCAGAGCCCTTGGCAGGGCTTGATCGACAGGGGGCCGCCTGACGGTCTTGATCGACCGTCAAGCGCAAGCGCCCCACCAACACAGCCCCCGCGAGAGCGATCTCGCGGGGGCTGTTGCGTCTCGCAAACTGTCACCAGTGCTCATCCCCTGCGCTAAGGGCCCAACCGGCGTGCATGCCGCCACCAAACCCGCCTGCGCTACACCTGCGCTATAGTGTCGGGACGATGGCGGCATCAGGACCCATTCCGAGACCTTGTGGCCGCCCCGCCCGGAAGGACACCCGCATGACGGCCGCCTTTACCACCCGACAGATCGACTCGCGTGAGCGCTTCGCCTTCTGGCACGATGTTGTCTGCAGCCACTGCATCCCCGCCGACAGCCAATGCCTCGATGAGCGGCCCTTCCATGGCAGCCTCAGCGTCAGGCAATACGGCGACGTCGCCATCAGCACCATGGCCGCTTCTTCCCACCGCTGGCGCCGGGAGTCACACCACCTGTCCCGCGACAGCGATGATGATCTATGGCTCGGCTTTCTCGAGAACGCCACGGCCAGACTCGATCAGGATCAGCGTCGGATCGCCATCGGACCCGGCGACCTGGTGCTGTACGATGCCTGCCGCCCGTTCGAATGGTGCCTGAGCGCCAGTGCGCTTCATCTTGTACGCCTTCCACGGGCGCCCTTGATGCGTCGCCTGACCACCACCGAGCCGCTGACGGCTCGGCCTATCCCGGCGACCTTGCCCGGCACCACCTCATTGAAGGCATTGATCCGCGACGGCGCCCGGCTGGACGCCGAGGCCTCGTCGATCGCGCTCGGCGAGGCGATGGTCGATCTGGCGGCTATGGTGCTCGAGGGGCTGGGCGGCGCTGGCGACAGTCGCAATGACGCGCTCTACCGGCGCCTTTGCCACTACCTGCGACAACAGCACCAGGACCCGTCCCTGAGCCTCGATCGCATCGCCCGGGACAACCATGTCTCCCGGCGCACCCTCACTCGGCTGTTCGCTCGGCATGATCAAACGCCCATGGCAGCACTGTGGGCGATTCGCCTGGAGCAGAGCCGCGCCACCCTGCGGGCAGGTGGTACCCGCAGCGTCACCGAGGTCGCACTGGAGCATGGCTTCACCAGTGTCTCCCATTTCAGCCGCAGTTTCCGCCAGGCCTACGGTCATCCGCCCTCTACCTTGCTGCAAGCAGGTCGCCAGGCAACCGAGACAATGTGACCCTACCTGCCCGCTCTGGCCCTCTCGGGCCACCGCTTGGCCCGTTCAGGCAAACCTGAGTCCCACGCCCTGCCTACCCTGAGGGTGAGCGTCTTTTCTCACCATCAGGATGACAACAATGACAGACCATCCGCTGCACTTTGACGGCCTTATCGAGATCGGCCGTAGAATCCAGTCCAGGGAACTGAGCGCCGTCGAGGTCACTAAAACCATGCTCGAGCGCATCGACGGCGTCGATACCACCCTGAACAGCTTTGTCACCGTCATGGCCGACAGCGCACTTGAACAGGCCGCCCAGGCGGACCGCGATCTGGCCGCCGGCATCCACAAGGGACCGCTTCAGGGCGTGCCGCTGGCCGTCAAGGATCTGCTGTGGACCGAGGGGACCCGGACGACCCACGGCATGCCCCTGCACCGCGACCACGTGCCCCAGGAGACGGCCAGTGTCGTCACCCGGCTCGACCAGGCCGGGGCCGTGCTGCTGGGCAAGCTGCAGCAGACCGAAGGCGCCTTCGCCGATCACCACCCCGACATCACCCCGCCCACCAATCCCTGGGGCGAGGCCCTGTGGTCAGGCGCTTCGTCCAGCGGTTCCGGCGTGGCCACCGCCGCCGGGCTGTGCTTTGGCTCGCTGGGCACCGACACCGGTGGCTCGATTCGCTTCCCCTCGGCCGCCAACGGCGTCACCGGCCTCAAGCCGAGCTGGGGCCGAGTCAGCCGGCACGGCGCCTTCGAGCTGGCGGCCTCGATGGACCATATCGGACCGATCGCCCGCAGCGCCGCCGACGCCGGCGCGCTGCTTGGCGCTATTGCCGGTGCCGATGAACGAGACCCCACCGCCGTCCCCCTCGCCGTGCCGGATTACCTGGCCGGCATGACGCGCGGCCTGAAGGGCGTGCGTATCGGGCTCGACCCTCGCTGGGCCATCGAAGCGGTGGATACCGAAACCCGCGGCGTCCTCGAACAGGTCGTGTCCACGCTGGGACAGCTCGGTGCCGTGATCGAGGAAATCGACTTCCCCGACACCCAGCAGGCGGTATTCGACTGGGCGCCGCTGTGCGGCGTGGAGACCGCCGTCGCCCATGCCGAGACCTTCCCCAGCCAACGCGAGGCCTATGGCCCCGGTCTTGCTGGCCTGATCGACCTGGGCCGTGCCCAGAGCGCCATGGACCACCAGCAACGACTGCTGCGCCGGGCCGAGTTCAAGGGCCGGGTCGACCGCCTCCTGGCCAGAGTCGATCTGCTGATCGCCCCGGTCACCGCCTACGCCGCCCCGTCGATGGCGTTCATGGAGAAGTTCGGCGAGGATGAAGCGCTGTTTTCCGGCATGCTGCGCTATACCTGTCCTTTCGACCTGAGCGGGCACCCGACCATTACCCTGCCGGCGGGCTTCAGCCAGCAGGGCGGGCCCATCGCCTT
>DJIP01000353.1 GCA_002433675.1 Halomonas halophila | reverse complement strand
AATGCGGGCTTTCTCAACCGCGTCACCGACGCCGACCCCCAGGCTGCCGACAAGCTGTTCGTGCAGGAAGGCCGCAGGGTCTTCAAGGAGGTCTGCCCGATGGTGGCACAGTTGATCCGTGACCACCTGGAGAGCCTGGATATCGCGCCTGGCACGCTGTCGCGGCTATGGCTGCATCAGGCCAATCGACACATGAACGATCTGATCGCACGACGGGTGCTGGGCCAGGAGCCTGCTCCGGATCAAGCGCCGATTATTCTTGACCGTTACGCTAATACAAGTTCTGCCGGTTCGATCATTGCGTTCCATCTGCACCATCAGGACCTGGAACCGGGCGCCACCGGGGTGGTGTGTTCCTTCGGCGCGGGCTACAGTGCGGGCTGCGTGGTGATTCGCAGGGACTGAGGCCGACCCTCCGGGGAACCAATAGCTGACTCGTCGGCGGAACCAGACGGCTGCCGTGTGCAGAGGCGTCGTCGCTGACGCTACCCGGAGTCCAACCCCGGACAACAGCGCCGATAGATTGACGATCGTGACAAGGACAGGCAAGGGAGGCAGTCGAACGATGAACGCGAACTACAGCGGTGCCCTGGGCAAGGGCATGCAGAGGGGTGTCCTGGTCATGGCCGTCGCCCTGGCGGCAAGTGGCTGCGCCAGCAGCGGCGTATCCAGCGAGCCCAATCCGGCGGATCCCTGGGAAGGCTTTAACCGCAGGGTCTTTGCCTTTAACGATGTGCTGGATCGTTACGCCCTCAAGCCAGCCGCCCAGGGGTATCGCTACGTGACCCCGGACCCGCTTGAGCGCGGCGTCAGCAACTTCTTCGATAACCTCGGCGAAGTGCGCACGGTGTTCAACAGCCTGCTGCAGGGCAAGGGTGCCAATGCCGGCAACTCGAGCATGCGCTTTCTGATGAACACCACCTTCGGTTTGGGTGGGCTTCTGGATCCGGCGACCCACGCAGGCTTTATCGCCGACGAGGAAGACTTCGGCCAGACCCTGGCTGCCTGGGGCGTGGGCGAAGGGCCCTTCGTGGTGCTGCCGTTCCTCGGCCCTAGCACGGTACGTGACACCAGCGCCTTGCCGGTCGACTGGTACACCTACCCGTTGACCTACGTCGAGGACGATACCGTGCGCTACTCGCTGCGTGGTCTCGAACTACTCGATGCCCGTGCCAGCCTGCTGGATCAGGAGGATCTGATTCGCGGTGACCGCTACAGCTTCATCCGTGACGCCTGGCTACAGCGTCGTCGTTTCGAGGTCACAGACGGTGAGCTTGGTGACGACAGCTTTATCGACGATGGCTTTGACTACGACGAAGATGCCTTCGCCGAGTAAGGTGGCATCTGCATGCAAGCAGCCAAACCTCTGATCGGGGTAATCGACCACCCGGGCGAGCATCGCGACGCCCTGGTGGACGCGATCGCTCGCGACGGACTTGCGGTCTTTGCCGCCGCCAGCGCCGAAGAGCTTCCCGGCTCCACGGCGCTGGTGGTGGCACATTCGCTGGCGGTGCCAAGTCGCGAGTGGATGGTGCTGGCCGAGCGCTGGCCTACCCTGGTCGTCAGCGAGGACCGGCGAGACGACGATCTGCTCAAGGCCGTGGATGCAGGATTGATCGACTACGTGATCGATCCCTTGCGCCATGCCCATCTGCTCAGGCGGATGATCCGGCGGGTGGTGGACGTCAATCGTCTGGCCCGTGAGCGTGAAGAGGACCGAGCGCGGCTGGAAGAGCTCAATGAAAGTCTGGAGACTCACCTGGCGATGCTCAGGCTCGACCAGCAGGCCGGCGGTCAGATCCAGCGTCGCATGCTGCCACCGAGGCCGCAGCAGCTGGGGGCGATCAGCTGTGACTACTGGCTCGCGCCATCGTTGTATCTGTCAGGCGACTTTCTCGATATCCAGGCGTACAATGAGCGCTATACGTTATTCTATTTTGCTGATGTGTCGGGCCACGGCGCCTCGTCGGCCTTCGTGACGGTGCTGCTCAAGTATCTGTTCAACCGCTGGCAAGGCGAGTGGGACGGTGAGGCGCCCGAGGCATTGCCGCCGCGCTGGCTGTCCCAGTTGAACCGGGAATTGCTGGATACCGGGATCGGCAAGCACGCCACCTTGTTTGTCGGCGTGATCGATCAGCAGAAGCGCTATCTGCATTACTCTCTTGGCGCGCAACTGCCGATGCCACTGTTGAAGTCCGACGAGGGCGTCACCACGCTGGCGGGAGAGGGCATGCCGGTAGGGTTGTTTCCGGAGGTCAGTTATCCGGCACTGGGATGTGACTTGCCCGATGACTTTTCGCTCTGGCTTTGCTCCGATGGAGTGCTGGAGTGCTTGCCGGGGGACAGTCTCGAGGCGCGCCTTGACGATCTCAGGCAGCGGGTCGAAGAATGCGATTCCCTGGATACGATGCGTCGGGGGCTGGCCCTGGGGACGCTTTCCAGCGATGAAGAAGCGCTGGAGGATCCTACCTCGGGGCGCGAAGAGCTGCCCGACGACTTGACGATCATGTTGGTGAGCGGGTTTGGCGATGAAAGTGCATGAAGGTCGACTGAAGGCGGCATTCGAGGCCGGTGTGTTCGTCCTGAAGCTATGCGGCGACGTGCGCCTGACCCTGTGTGCCACCCTGGATCTCCAGGCCCAGCAACTGGCCGACACGCCGGGACTCAAGGCGGTGATGATCGACCTGCGCGAGGCCAGCAACGTCGATTCCACGGCGCTGGGCTTTCTGGCCAAGGTGGCCATGGCGCTGCGCGGCAAGCTCGAGCAGGCGCCGACCATCGTGGCCGACAATCCCGACGTCAAGCGGATGCTCGAGGTGATGGGCTTTGGCGCGTTCTTTACGCTGCTGGAGCGTCCCATCGCCGAGGTCGACGACTTCGAGGAACTCCCCGAAGTGCCCGCCGATGAAGAGGGGCTGCGTGAACGCATCCTCGAAGCGCATCGTATTCTGATGCGCATGAACGAGCATAACCACGAACAGTTCCAGCCTCTGGTCGAGATGCTCGAGGCCCAGAACGACGCCGCACACAAGGCCTGAACCGGCCCGTGTCGGGTCTGGCATCGCTGCGCATGAGGCGTCGAAAATGGCGAGAGCCGAAAGCGCAACGCCTCCAGGATGCAAAGCGCCTCAAAGCGGTGTCAGGTGACCCCAGGCGGGCAGCCGAACAATGCAAGAGGGCGATCCGTGGATCGCCCTCTTGGTCGTCTGCAGTCAGGCTCGCCGAGGCTTACCGGCGGTGCGCTGACGTCTTGATCATCCTTGGCGCAGCTCCGACAGCAGGCTTTCCAGCTTGCGCTGGTCGGCCATGAACTTGCGGATGCCCTCGGCCAGTTTTTCGGTGGCCATGGCGTCTTCGTTCATCGCCCAGCGGAAGTCGTCTTCGGTCTGGGGCTCCGGTGCGCTGGTCTCGGCGTCGCTGGGGACGAGGCGGCGTTCGAGCGTGCCTTGCTGACCGTGCAATTCCTCGAGCAGTGCAGGCGAAATGGTCAGGCGGTCGCAGCCGGCCAGCGCCTTGACTTCGTCGGTGTTGCGGAAACTGGCACCCATCACGATGGTCGAGTAGCCGTGACCCTTGTAGTGGTCATAGATGCGCTTGACCGATTGCACGCCGGGATCGTTGTCGCCGCTGAAGTCGGCCTGTGGCTGCTGGGCCTTGTGCCAGTCGAGGATACGACCGACGAAGGGCGAGATCAGCGTGACCCCGGCGTCGGCGCAGGCCTGGGCCTGGGCGAAGCTGAACAGCAGCGTCAGGTTGGTGCGGATGCCTTCACGCTCCAGCGTCTTGGCGGCACGAATGCCTTCCCAGGTGGACGCCACCTTGATCAGGATGCGTTCGGCGCCGACGCCTTTGCGGGCATAGCGCTCGATCAGTGAATGCGCTCGGGCCAGGGTGCCTTCGGTATCGAATGATAGCCGTGCGCTGACCTCGGTCGACACATAGCCAGGCACAAGCTCGCTGATCTCGCTGCCGATGTCCACCGCCACGGCATCGAGGGCGTCATCGATGTCGTTGGCTTCCTTGGCGATGGCGGCCAGGCGGGCGCGACGATCGGCGTGGCTGGCGGCCTGCAGGATCAGCGACGGGTTGGTGGTGGCGTCGGTGGGCTGGAAGCGACGAATGGCGTCCAGGTCGCCGGTGTCGGCGACCACCGTGGTCATCGCCTTCAGTTGGGTCAGCAGATCGTCTGCCATGGGCCAATCTCCGTAGTTGGGCGGTGGTGAGCTGGACCTACTGTACCAAGGCGTCGATGTGGACAACAGCCGCAGCGGCGTCACGATCAACCCGATGACAATTTTTCAAACCTTGTTCTTCATGGAGCGCCTGTGTCCCTGAATGCCCGGCGTGTCGCCCTGCTGGTGGCCGCCAATACCGCCCTTGCCCCCTTCGCCATCGACGCCTATCTGCCGGCCATGCCGGCGCTGGCCGAGTCGGTGGGGGCCAGTGTTCATCACACCGAGCTCTCACTCAGCGTGTTCATGGTTGGTTTTGCCGTAGGCCAGCTCACTTGCGGGCCGCTTTCCGACCGCATCGGACGCAAGCCGGTACTGCTGGCCGGACAGATCCTGTTTCTGATCGCCAGCCTGGTGATCGTCAGCGTCGATTCGTTGACGGAGCTCTTGGTCTGGCGCTTTGTCCAGGCGCTGGGCGGCGGCGCCTGCGTGGTCAATTCCGCAGCCATCGTGCGCGACTGTTTCAGTGGCCGCGAGGCGGCCAAGGTCATGTCGACCATGGCGATGATCCTGATGCTGGCGCCGCTGGTGGCGCCGATGGTCGGTAGCCTGCTGCTGTACGTGGGCGACTGGTGGCTGATCTTCGTCTTCCTGGCCGTCTATGCCGCCTTCCTGATGTGGCTGCTCGGGGCCTTTCTGCCGGAGACGCGGCCTGCAGGGGCTCCGGTGGCCTCGCCCCGTCAGGTGCTGCGCAACTACGCAAGCGTACTGAGTGACCGCCAGGCCATGGGCTACATCCTGGCGGTGGCGGCGTCCTTCGCCGGCATCTTTGCCTTCGTCACCTCGTCGCCGTTTCTCTATATGCAGCACTACGGGCTGTCGCCGGCGGCCTATCCCTTCGTGTTTGGTGCCAACGTGGTGGTGATGGCGCTGTCCAACCGGGTCAATATTCGCCTGCTGCGTCGGCGTACGCCCCAGCAGAACCTGCGCCTTGGTCTCGCCATTCAGCTGGGCGCCGCCAGTGGCCTGCTGGTGGTCGTGGCCACCGGGACGGACTCGCTGTACACGGTGGTGCCTCTGGTGATGGCCTTCCTCGGCGTGGTAGGGCTGATCTCGCCCAACGCCATTTCGTCGCTGCTGGAGCGCTTCAGTCATATGAGCGCTACCGCCACGGCGCTGCTCGGCAGCATCCAGTTCAGCAGTGCAGCACTGTCCGGCGCCCTGGTCACCGCTTTTGAAATCGACTCCGCCTGGCCCATGGTGATCGCCATGGTCACGGTGGCGTTGATCGGCAACATCGGGCTGCGCGTGCTCGCCGGACGGCCCCCTCGGGGCGAGGAGCTGGCGTCATGATGGCGTCGTTGCTGGCCGCAGTGCAGGACTGCGCAAGGGAGTGGTGGGCGCTCAGCGAGCTGACGCTTGGCTCGTGGCTATGGGTGGGGGCGGTACTGGCGCTGGGGACCTTCGTCCAGCGCACCACCGGCTTCGGCATGGCGGTGGTGGGGGCGCCACTGATCCTGTTGAAGGCGCCGTCCCTGGTGCCAGTGGTACTGGTGGTCTACGGCTTTCTGGTGTCGTGTCTGGTGGTACGCCGCTATCGCCGGGAAGTCGCCATGACCGATATCTCCATGGCGTTGGTGGGCAAGGTGCCGGGGACCCTGCTCGGGGTCTGGCTGTTGCTGGTGGCGCCCATGGCGACGCTGGAGGTGATGATCGCCAGCATCGTGCTGTTCGCGGTGGTGGTGACGCTGTTCAAGCTGCGCTTGCCGGTCAATCGCTCGTCACTGTTCGGTGCTGGTTTTCTGTCGGGAGTGTTCGGCGCCGTGGCCGCGATCGGGGGGCCTCCCATCGTGTTGCTGATGCACGGAATGCCGATGGATCGACTGAGGGGCAATCTGGCGGCCTTCTTTCTTATCTCGTCGTTGATGACCCTGGCGAGCCTGGCCGCCGTCGGCAGGGTGCCGCTGTGGCTGTTGGGCGTGAGCCTCAGCTTCATGCCCATGGTGGTGGCGGGCCACGCCCTGGGGGCGGTGCTGGCGCCGAAATTGCCTCGGCGACTGTTGCAGGCGGCGTCCCTGACCCTGTGCGCGGCGGCCGCGTTGGGGCTATTGATCAGCTGACCCCGTGGGTTCCTGTAGACGGTATCGAGACGACACCTGATTGGCCGTCCGGCGAAAAGCCGGGCGGTTTTTTTTGCGGCAGCTTTTTATGTGTCCGCTCAGGTTGGCGTCGGCTGACAGCGGCTGGCGATGACAGGGGGATGGCAGGGCACTGACAAGGGGGACGGTGACAAGGGCTGCGGTGAAGGGGTCGATGGAAGGGGGGCGATGACAGGGATTGCGGTGACAGGGCCGTGACGGCGTCATGACATGGCCGGGCAGGAGGAGGGGAAGGGGGGAAGCGTAAGAGGTATCGGGAAGGCGTCAACCGGAGTGGGCTGTCATGAAGCTGTCATTTTTCTGCGGCATTGTGTGTTTCGCGAAGGTTGACCATCTCATCATCAGGAGCTTTCTCCATGAACCGCATCCTCAAGACCACCGCTATCGCCGCCGCCGTCATGGGCGTGGTGGGTGTCGCTCAGGCCCGCGATCAAGTCCGTATCGTTGGTTCCAGCACCGTCTACCCGTTCTCGAGCTACGTGGCCGAAGAGTTCGGTGCCACCACCGACTTCCCGACGCCGGTCATCGAGTCCACCGGTTCCGGTGGCGGCATGAAGCTGTTCTGCGCTGGTGTGGGTGACGATACCCCGGACATCACCAACGCCTCGCGTCGCATGAAGTCCTCCGAGTTCGAGACCTGTGAAGCCAACGGTGTGACCGACATCACCGAAGCCTTCATCGGCTATGACGGCATCGCCTTCGCCCAGTCCGGCGACAACGAGGCCATGGACGTCACCCGCGAGCAGATCTTCCTGGCGCTGGCCGCCAAGGTGCCGGTGGACGGTGAGCTGGTCGATAACCCCTACACCAAGTGGAGCGACATCGATTCCTCGCTGCCGGATCGCGAGATCGCTGTCTACGGTCCGCCCACCACTTCCGGTACCCGTGATGCCTTCGCCGAGCTCGTGATGGAAGCCGTTTCCGAGGACATGGAAGCCTACGGTGGTGAAGGTTACACCGATGTGCGCGCCGACGGCGCCTTCATCGACGCCGGCGAGAACGACAACCTGATCGTTCAGCGCCTGGCCGAGAACACCGAGGCCTTCGGCATCTTCGGCTACTCCTTCCTGGAAGAGAATTCCGACACCCTGATCGGCTCCAGCATCGACGGCGTCGAGCCGACTCCGGACGCCATCGGTAGCGGCGAATACCCGGTGTCTCGCTCCATGTTCTTCTACGTGAAGAACCAGCACGCTGAAGATGTGCCGGCCATGTACGAGTACGCCAACATGTTCATGAGCGAGCAGATGGTCGGTGACATCGGCTACCTCAAGGGCATCGGCCTGATCCCGGCGCCGGAAGACGAGCGCGCCGAGGCTCGCAGTGCCGTCGAGAACCACGAGACCCTCGAGCTGGCCGACCTGAAGTAAGGGCCACGGCCCTGATCACGCCGGCCGGCATCCTTCCACGGGTGTCGGCCGGTACACGTTCCGGTGAGCGTATGCTCGCTTGGGCACAGAATCCCGAGAGACACCCATGCAGACCAATCAACTCCTGGCGATGTTCAGCGGCTCGCTGCTTCTGCTCGGTCTGATCGCCTTCTTCCTGGCCCGCGGCAAGGCCGCCAGAGTCCGAGCCTCCGGCACCTCCATGTACGCCCAGCCCGATCAGTACGGCTGGTTCACCGTCATGTCCACGGCGGGTCCGGCGCTGGTGGTCGGTGCCGTGGGTAGCTTCATCATGCTGCTCGTGGGTGCCGAGATTCCGCCGCTGCTGCTGCTGGGCAGCTGCCTGGTCATCGCCTGCATCGGCCTGGTGCTGGGCGTGGCGATGGTGCGTCCCGATTTCCACGCGCGTCAGGCGATCGAGCGGGTCATCCGCTTCTTTCTTGCTGGCGCGGCCCTGATCTCCATTTTCACCACCCTGGGGATCCTGCTGTCCATCGTCTTCGAGGCGATCCGTTTCTTCCAGATGCAGAGCTTCTGGGACTTTATCACCGGCACCACCTGGAATCCGGGTGCCAGCTTCCTCGAGGCCGCCGGTCGCGCCGAGGAAGGGGCGAGTGCCGCCAAGTTCGGTTCGGTGCCGCTGTTCGCCGGTACCTTCATGATCACCTTCATCGCCATGCTGGTGGCGATTCCCGTCGGTCTGCTGGCGGCCATCTACATGGCCGAGTTCGCGCCGCCCAAGGTGCGCACCATCGCCAAGCCGGTGCTTGAGGTGCTGGCCGGCATTCCGACCGTGGTCTACGGCTTCTTCGCCGCCATCACGGTGGCGCCGATCATCGTTGCCGTGGCCGGGTTCTTCGGTCTCGAGGCCTCCTTCAACAACGCCCTGGCCCCGGGCATCGTGATGGGCATCATGATCATCCCGTTCATCTCCTCGCTGTCCGATGACGTCATCAACTCGGTGCCCAACAGCATGCGCGAAGGCTCGCTGGCGCTGGGCCTGACCAAGGGCGAGATGATTCGCGACATCGTGGTGCCGGCAGCCCTGCCGGGCATCATCTCTGCCTCGCTGCTGGCGGTGTCACGAGCGCTGGGCGAGACCATGATCGTGGTGATGGCGGCAGGCATGCGCCCCAACCTGACCTTCAATCCGCTGGAAGACATGACCACCGTGACCGTGCGCATCGTCGCCGCGCTGACCGGTGACCAGGAATTCGCCAGTGCCGAGACGCTGTCGGCGTTCGCACTCGGTCTGATGCTGTTCGTGGTCACCCTGAGTTTGAACCTGGTGTCGGTGATCATGATCCGTCGCTTCCGCGAAAAGTATCGCGTCAATAACCTGTAAGCCGTGGAGCCAAAGCCAATGAGACAATCCTTCGATGACATCAGCGCCCAGCTCCGCGCTCGCCACCGCAAGTCGGCCAGGCTGAAGCGGGCGTCCATGGGAGCGCTCGGTCTTGCCGGCCTGTTCCTGGTGCTGTTCTTTGCCGACATGCTGGTCAAGGGGCTGCCGGCCTTCCAGCAGGCCCAGATCCAGGTCGAGGTGGACTACTCCGAGCAGGCCAGCCAGATCCCCCTGGCGGCGGTCCAGGAAGACGTTCGCCCGTTGGTCAGTCGCGGCTATCTGCGCCTGATCCCAGGTCGCATGAAAGACGATCCGGCACTGCTCGGCACCACCCGCATGGAGTGGGTGCTGGCCG